>JAHBAE010000036.1 GCA_018384485.1 Kiritimatiellia bacterium | reverse complement strand
GAGTTCTGCCTTGTGTGTCGGCAACGGGAAGAGCAAGTCAGGGATGCAGATGCCCGGGTCCATCGCATAGGCATCGAGCGCCTCTGTCAGCTTCGCGACTGGGTTCGCACAACGAAGACGCAATGATTCGATGACCGACTGGAGAACCTCACGGACCATCAGCGCGTCCTTACTCTGTGATCCGCCGCAGACCTTCCGTGCGATGACCGTCCGCCTGACGCCGCGTTCGGACATGTTGTTTTCAGCAGGGACGCTACGATTCTCCGCCCATTGAAAGATCCTCTCGGGATGCCGACGGAAGTAGCTCCTTGCAGTCACGCTTCAGATGCTCGAAGCAATATTCCTGCTTTCCCTTGAACGAGTTGTCGTATCCAGGAAATCGATCGCGCACCAAGACACCGATGTGATCACCTTCGCCAAAGACCTCTTCTGCGACACACATCTTGCGAGTTCCCCGAAATCGGAAAAGCGCAACGTCTTGTGTGAAAAAACCATAGACATAACCATTCCGTCCGTCGCAACGCCAGGTCGTTTCATCTGCACCTTTGACGGGAGCGAGGCGATAGAGCTCAAGCAATCGCTCCGTACAGGGTTTCAGGATCTCCGAGAGGCGTGCATACTGGCTGAAGAGCGTTCCCTTGCCAATCCCTGTGCGCGCGGAGATTGTCCCGACAGTCATGCCTCGAAAAGCTCAGATGCACTTTTGCTCAGATGCCGAGGTCGGTCAAGACCGCGATAGCGGTGTTGACTGACCGAGTACGTTAAATATGACCTCTCTTGATTATGACTGAAAGCACGAATACATCTGCCGGATTTACGCCTGGAATTCGAGAAGCCTGTGCGATAGTTTCCGGTTTATATTTCTTCAACTTCTGGCGGCTTTCATAACGAATAGCGCTGCATTTATCGTAATCAATCCATTCAGGAATTTTCTTTTGCTCATCCTTTTTCGCCCTTTCAGCAGCTTTATTTTCCTGCTCAATGTATGGGGCATAATGTCGCATAACATTTACTTCGTTTATAATTCGCGCTTGATTTTTTTCAGACATTAATGATATATCAGGCATTGAGACTTCATCAGAAAGAGCGGAAGAAATTATCTCGAATTCCCTTTCAAAGTTATCAAGCTCTGACTCTTCTCTAATCCCCACTTTTCTCGCATGTTTTAATAGCCTATAGATTGCATTATCCTGCCTTAAAATAAGTCGCCTTTCAGCCCGGCTTGTAAACATTCTGTAAGGCTCATCTGTACCTTTAGTTACAAGATCATCGATCATCACTCCGATGTATGCTTCTTGACGGCTTAATATCAGAGGTTCACTACCCTTCACCTTTAGCGCGGCATTTATACCTGCAATAATTCCTTGCGCGGCTGCTTCCTCGTAGCCGGTTGTACCATTGATTTGACCAGCAAAATAAAGAGACTCAATATGCTTTGTTTCCAATGTATGTTTCAGATCGCGCGAATCAATGCCATCATATTCAATTGCGTATGCATAAGCGAGAAACTCTGCGTTTTCTAAACCTGGTACGGAATGTACCATTTCTTCTTGAACATTGCGCGGCAAACTACAGCTCAATCCATTAGGATATATTACAGAACCAGACGCATTTTCCGGTTCCAACATCACATGGTGCTGATTTGCATCCTTAAACCTTACTATTTTATCCTCAATTGATGGGCAATAACGAACGCCAGTTCCTTGAATTGCGCCACCATACAATGCAGATAAAGATAAGTTATTTCGAATGATTTCGTGTGTTTTTTCCGTTGTATGGCTCCGCCAACAAGGTAATTCAGGCAGTTTTTCTGGTATTTGTTCCACGTGGAACATACGCTTGGAGGTATTTTTGCTGTGTTCCACGTGGAACAATGGCCTTGGAATGTCTCCATCTTGGCGTGAAAGCACAGAAAAATTGCAGGAAGAAGCCTTTAAACGTGGTGGTGTGCCTGTTTTTAGGCGTGTTAAGGTAAAACCGAGATGCTTTAAATTATCTGATAGAGCATTAACGGCTGGGCGGTTATCACCGGCACATTCTGTGAATTCCTTACCGATCCAAGTTACTCCTCTAAGGGCGGTACCAGAAGTAATTATAAATGCTTTTGCAGATATTATCAAGCCTGACTTCGTCTTGATGCCAGTTGCCCGGTAAGTTGATCGATCAGAAGATAGGGAAGAAGTTACAATTACTTCTTGTACATCATCTTCAAGGAGGTGAAGGAAAGGCTGATTTTTAAGAACGGCTTGCATCCGAGCGGTGTACCATTCCTTAGCACATTGGCAGCGCGTTGCATGAACGGCAGGGCCGCGGCTTAGATTTAGAGTGCGCGCCTGGAGACAAGTTTGATCTGTATTTTTGCCCATCTCTCCGCCGAGGGCGTCGAGCTCACAGACGAGGTGGCTTTTTGCTAAACCGCCGATAGAAGGGTTGCACGGCATCCTGGCGGACGCGCTGATTTTTGAAGTAATCAGAAGGGTGGTTATACCCATGCGAGCGGACGCAAGAGCAGCCTCGCAACCTGCGTGGCCGCCGCCTATGACAATTACGTCAATTGAATTAAATGTTTGCATTTCGTATGTATTATAGCATAATTATCTACTATTTGTATAGAAAAAGAGGTTTATAGTTATGCGGAGTGCTATTTTAATATAAATCGTTTATTTTTATAAATTATAATTGTTTACCGAATTGAATTATAAAAAGCAAGAGGAAAAATGCAAAATTATGTAAACAGATATCTAGAAGTTATCTACATAATGGAAGAGGGAGGGTTAATGTTTGAATGTTAGAATGTTTGAATGTTAGAATGTTGGAATGGGGGTTTAGAAGGTTTAGAAGGTTTAGAAGGTTTAGAAGGTTTAGAGTTTAGAGTTGGGAGTTGGGAGTTTAGAGTTTAGAGTTGGGAGTTTTATCCTCTCTACCGCTAACTACTAACCGCTAACTACTAACCACTAACTACTAACCACTAACTACTAACTACTATCCACTATCTACTAACTACTATCCACTATCTACTAATCGCTGATTGCTAAGGTAAAAAATGTGGTATAATACGCAAAAGGTTAGTTTAGGAGACATAGAAGATATGAAGACTACACAAGAAAAATTGGACAAATGCCAGGTGAATGTTAGCGTCGAGCTCGATGCCGGCGAAGCTGCAGCCATTATCGCAAAAGTAGAAAAGCGTTTTGTGCGCGAGGCTGAGATCCCAGGCTTCCGCAAGGGCAAAGTGCCTCTTGAAATTATCCGCAGGCAGTTCGCGAAGGGACTTGAAGAGGAATCAAAGAGGATGATGTTCTCGGAATATTATCCGCGCGCCATAAAAGAGGAGAAGGTAGAAGAGGTTGCGCTCGCCGACGTTGCCGAAATGAAGATCGATAAGGATGGCGCCTCGTTCGTCGCTACTGTCGATGTGAAGCCGGAATTTAAGCTTCCCACATACAAGGGGCTTAAGATTTCTTCTGAAAGCGTCGCCGTTACTGACGAGCAGGTCGAAAACCAATTCGAAAGCCTCCGCAATGCGTACGCAAAATATGAGGATTCGAAGGAAGGCGATGCTGCGGCAAAGGGCGACTATGTCCAGATTGATTACAAGGGAACGGTAAAAGGCAAGAACATTCTTGAAATCAACCCCGAGGCGAAAATCGTCGCGGAGGGAACTGGATTCTGGACGCAGATTGAAGAAGGAAGATTCCTTCCTGAAATTCTCGAAGCCGTAGAAGGGATGAAAGTCGGGGAGACGAAGGAGAAGGTTGCCGCGAAGTTCGACAAGGACTCGGCTCCCGAAGGGCTCAAGGGGGAGAAGGCGGAATATTGCGTAACTCTCAAGGCGCTTCGCCGTCGCATTCTTCCCGCCGACGAGGAATTTCTCAAGATGAGAAAGGCCGAGTCAGTTGAAGCAATGAAGAAAGAAATCCGTGAGGCGATGGAGAAATCAGCCGTCGAGCGTGAAAGCGTCCGCCGTGAGAATGAAGCGGTAGAGCTCCTTTTGAAGAAGGTCGACTTTGATGTTCCTCAGAGCATGGTGCGCAATGCGGCTGATAATTATCTGACCGAGCTTTCACAGCGCGCCCAGCTTTCCGGCATCGGCGTCGAATATTTCAAGGAGAACTCCGAAAAGATCAAGAAGGAGGCGAACGAGTCTGCCGAGAAGCAGGTGAGGCTCTGGTACATCATCGAGGCGATTGCCAAGGCGGAAGATATCAAGGTCGACGAGAAGAAGAATGAAAATCTCGGAAAGGCCGTAATTGATTTCGTCCTTGCGAACGCGAAGAAATAATATCGCGGCGTGTCGTAAAAAACAAGTTTTACTGGAGTTACTTTAGCAATGGCAAAATCTTATATGATTCCATACGTGGTGGAACAGACCGGTAAGGGCGAGAGGACTTACGATATTTATTCGCGTCTTCTTCTTGACCGGATAGTTTTCATTTCAGGCGAAGTGAACGACGATATGGCAAACGCAATCTGCGCGCAGCTTCTTTTTCTGCAGTCGCAGGATGCCACTAAAGAGATTTCAGTCTACGTGAATTCTCCAGGCGGCAGCGTTACGGCCGGGCTTGCCATTTACGACACGATGCAGTTTATCAAATGCCCGATAGCAACTTACTGCCTCGGGCAGGCGGCCTCTATGGGAGCCGTGCTTTTGACAGCCGGCACAAAGGGCCGCCGCTTCGCGCTTCCCAACGCGAGAATCATGATCCACCAGCCTTGGGGCGGCGCGGAAGGAAAGGCGAGCGATATTGAAATCACCGCCCGCGAGATTCTCCGCCTCAAGGAAGTTTTGAATTCAATCCTTTCAAAGCACTCCGGCAAGAGCATGGACGATGTTGTGCGCGATACGGATAGAGATCATTTTATGAGCGCGGCAGAGGCGAAGGAGTGGGGGCTTATCGATGAGATAGTCTCTCCTGAGGCGGAAGGAAAGAATTAAGGTATGAGCCGCAGAAAAAAAAACGATGATGAATTAGTGTGCTCATTCTGCGGATGTACCGAGGATGAAAGTCCTCTTTTGCCGGGAGTCGACGCGTATATTTGCATAGATTGCGTAAAGAAGGCGAATCAACTTATTACGCTTCATGAGCAAAGCGGGGAGAAGAAGAAAAATGCTCCTCCTCCGCTGCCGCCCGTGCCCACGCCGAAGGAAATCAAGAAGTTTCTCGACAGCCACGTAATCGGCCATGATGACGTTAAAAAGGTGCTTGCCGTCGCGGTGCACAATCATTACCGCCGCATAGAGGCAACTGAAAACGCGGCTCAGAATAAACCGAAGAAGCAGGCGCCGGCCGGTTACGCGGGTTTCGACGATGTTGAAATTGAAAAGTCGAACATTCTTCTCATCGGGCCGACCGGCTGCGGCAAGACGCTTCTTGCAAAGACGCTTGCGAAGATGCTCGGAGTGCCGTTCGCCATCGGCGATGCGACGGTTCTCACGCAGGCAGGTTATGTGGGCGAGGATGTCGAGAACCTCGTGCGCTATCTTTTGCAGAACGCCGATGGAAACGTTGAGCTTGCCAAGCGCGGCATAATTTACGTCGACGAAATCGACAAGATTGCATCGAAGACGGATAATGTTTCGATAACGCGCGATGTCGGCGGCGAAGGCGTGCAACAGACGCTCCTAAAAATAATTGAAGGGACAATCTGCCGCGTTCCTCCGAAGGGCGGGCGCAAGCATCCCGATCAGGAATATATCGAGATTGATACTTCAAACATTCTTTTCATCTGCGGCGGCGCGTTCGTCGGGCTTGATAAGATCGTCGCCTCGCGCAAGGGGCGCGGAGTAGTTGGGTTTGGCTCTTCGCCCAACGCCGAAGAAGGCGAGAGCGGGGCAAATTCGCAGGATGTGCGCCCCGAAGACCTCGTAAAGTACGGGCTTATCCCAGAGTTTACCGGAAGGTTGCCGGTGATAACTTTGATGAAGGATCTTACAGAGGATGATCTTGTGAGGATTCTCACCGAGCCTAAGAATTCGCTCGTAAGCCAGTACAAGAAGCTTTTGGCGATGGATTCGGTGGAGTTGGACTTTGAGAAGGGGGCGCTCAAGCGTCTGGCGCAGGCTGCGCTCAAGCGCGGCACGGGCGCGCGCGGGCTGCGGGCCGAGATGGAGCGGCTTATGACCGATATTATGTACGAGGCCCCAGGCAATGCGAAGATGAAGAAAATCGTAATTACCGAGGCGGATGTTTCTTCGTCACTCGGGTTGTGAGAAAGCAGACGGGAGAAGACCGATGCAGCTACAACTTTTGAAAGCGAAGCTTCATAGAATCAAGATTACTGAAGCATGCCTTGATTACGAGGGGTCGCTCACGCTTGATCCAGACGATATGGAAGCGGTGGGAATACTTCCATACGAGAAAATTCTCTGCGCAAACGTGGAGAACGGAAACAGGTTCGAGACGTATGCCATCGAAGGCAAGCGCGGCAGTCATGTGTGCTGCCTCAATGGCGCGGCGGCGCACAAGGGGAAGGTGGGCGAGAGGCTGATAGTGATGAGCTTCGGCACATTTACTCCTGAAGAGGCCAAGGGTTGGCAACCTAAAGTAAAACACTTCTAACCCTTGCGCCGCGGCCGTGGTTGTGATATAATCGGCGGTAATGATGAAAAAGGCGTTTACATTGGTGGAGCTTCTGGTCGTTGTCGTTGTGATAGCGATCTTGATGGCTGTAACTTTTCGCATCGTCGGCGTCGGTGAAGAGGAGACTTCGCGCAGTAATACGGTTAAGCGAATGCACGCGCTTGAAACTTGCATCAGCGGGTATTTCGCCGCGTTCGGCTCATATCCTCCCGTGCGCCTTCACGGCAGCAGAAACATTTTCTACAAGGTCAACAAGCAGGGCATACAAGTTGTAGATGAAGATCCTGACTACGGTACTTTTAATTGGATCAAAGTTCATGCCGCCTGCCGCAGCCAGCCTGTGGCGATGAATTACCCTTTTAGGGAAAAAGACTGGCCAGTAATTAATAAGACGTCTCTTCAGGTGCAAAAAATGTACAGCAAGGGAAAAGGCGGGCTTGCCGAGGTGGCTGGCACTGGGTTCGACGCTTTGCAGACGACTTCGCAGCTAAGTTCAAAGGCAGAAGAAGATGCGTGGACTCATTGCAATTTGTTTAGATTTGGACTAATGAGTTTTCTTCTCC
This sequence comes from Kiritimatiellia bacterium, assembly GCA_018384485.1. GTDB lineage: Bacteria > Verrucomicrobiota > Kiritimatiellia > RFP12 > UBA1067 > UBA1067. The sequence continues at coordinate 59,912 of JAHBAE010000036.1, read as the reverse complement.
CGCGCTTTATGATTATGATGGAAGGGCCCGATACTACAATTTACGATAAGTTTGTGCAGTGGGGAGAGAACAACAACGTCCCGTGCAAGTTTGAAGATGGCGTCCCGTATGAAAATTGGGAAGCTATAGCAAAGCAGGTAAAACCACCTTCTCCCAACAGCGATGATATAAACGATGAGCTTTGGAAAGTTGCGCTTTTACCTTCGCAGATAATTACAGCCAGGTGGATTGCTTGCCTAGAAGGTATTTGCAATTTGCAAAGTCCTAATAGAAAAAAAGGGGATGAGCCGTATTTAAACGTATGGGGCGTAAATATAGCAGCAAAAGACAGCGCGAGCAGCCTTACGCAAGCGGGGCTTACGACGCAAATCAACAATCCGTGGAGATACCCGCCGATATTCTCATCGGGAGATTTGCAAGGTGAGGACAACGGTTGGACGCAGCCGTATGCGCTTGACGGAATTTCATGCGTCGACGGATGGGGTGAGGAGTTTTACTATTATTCGCCCTCTCCACACCAAAGCTACAGGCTTTGGAGTGCAGGAAAGAACCTGAAGACATTTCCCCCTTGGATAACTGAAAAAGAAATAGATGAACTTAACGCAAGTTGGGCATCAGAGGCGCGTTTATGGAAAAGCGATGACATTGTTCACATGAGCAATTGATAGGAGAGAGAAAAATGGAAAGAAAAGGTTTTACTCTTATTGAGCTTCTCGTCGTGATAGGAATTATCGCGGTTATCACAGGTATTTCTGCAGCTGGATACTGGCGTTTTGTCGGCCGCGCCCAGAATGTTAGATGTTCTGAGCTCGTGCATCAGACGAAGACTGCGATAGAGACTATTTATCAGAAGACTGACGCTTGGCCGCGCCTTTTCCTTTCATCAGCACAGTCGGGAGACGGCAAACTTGATGCTCGCACTGCGGCAGCTCTTGCGAAAGAGGGAGTGATGTCACTTTCCTACAAAAAAGAAGAGCGTTCTGACGGCACATACAACTATGTCCTCAATGGTCACGATCGCTTCGGTGTGGTGACGCCGTGGGCAATGGATTATATTCGCCGTCATGGCACGGGTGCTTCATCAAGTTCTCGCCTTCCCTCTGGCGGCACGATTGACGACCATATTATTCGTTTCGCAGTTGATCTCGACTACGATGGAATTACAGAAACTTCTTTCGGATACGGCGGTTCAACTGCAAGAGTGCGTGCGCTATGTTGTGTCTGGAGCTACGGCAAGGACGGCAAGAAAGGAACGGAAGATGATATCCGCAGCTGGACGAAAGGGCAGGAGGTAAAATGATGCGCAAAGGGTTTACTATAATTGAAGTTTTGGTGGTAATCGGAATCATCGCCATTTTGGCGACAATCGTAACAACGGTAGCTTCAAGTACAATTAAATCAAGTAGAACGAAAAGAGCTGTCGTTATGCAGACTGCTCTTGAGCAGGCGATCAACGCTTATTATGCGCAGGAGGGTGAGTGGCCCGGTCCTATCGAGAATGTAGATACTGCCGGCAAGGACACGTATGAGTTTACAGGGCCTAAGGCGGATGATATTTTCCGTATAGTTGTCGGCAAAGGTTTCGGGCGCAGCGGAACTAAATCAATGCTTATCGACGCTTCTGGGCTTTTCGTTTGCGAGGCAGGGTCCGCCGATTCAGGAAGAGCATACGGCATTGACTTTTCGGCTGCAACCGCCAAGGGCGCAAAGAGGAAAATCCCCCTCTCTCAGATGGCGTTCGGGTATCAAGATTCAAACAGCGGAAGGTTTATGCGGTTTACCATAAAGTATAACTGCCGGACGGATTCCGTAACCGTAGGGCTAACGTCAACTGAGTAAAGTAGATATGCGCAAGGGCTTTACATTACTTGAACTTCTCGCCGTCGTCGCCATCATGGGGATGCTCGGCGTTGCCGCCGCCGCAAGTTACGGCGCGCTGACAAACGGCATGAAAGACCGTGGAACGTGCGCCGCGGCAACTGCAGTTATGCGCGGGGCAAAGGAGCGTGCGCGTATAGACAGAATGCCGACAGTTGTTTATTGCTACAATGTATGCATCCGCGAAAGCAAGAATCAAGACGATTCGAGTATTGTCGTCGGCAGAATGACGGCAATCCGCCGCGTCGGCCGCATATCTTACATTCGCGACCGTTATCTCTTTGACGAGTTTGCCGACCTTGAAAAGTCGTATGCGTGGACGAATGACGAGAATGATCTTAAGCAAATGCGCGGGCATAGGCTCTTTAAGTATAACGATGAAAGATCCGTCGGCAAGAAAATGGAATATTCCATAGTCGCCGACGATGTTTATTGCGACGATCAAATGCAGATGGTTACGACCTTTTCAGGAGGAGTTAACAATCGCACGAATATTTTGTTGAGCGCGTTCTACGACCTTGGCACGAGCGACCGCTCGCCTTCCGGCGGATGGAAGATAGGCGACGGCTATGCCGCGGAATTCGCAGAACTCGATCTTCCCGAGGGGTATGTGTTCGGCTCGTCCGCGCTTCCTCGCAGGGAAGGGCAGATTTCCGAGGTTGCGGCAATCTGTTTCGACCCGGATGAAGATGCAAACGACAAGGTTGATATTTACGTCACGCGCCCAAATGCGCAAGGCTATCCGCAAGCGGTGAGAAAAGCAGGGGAGGCGACAGCTGATGTCTCAAAGGGCGTATAAGAAAGCTTTCACGCTTCTTGAAGTGAACCTCGCCGTGTTCGTCATGGCGACAGGAGTTCTTTCAATGTGCGCGCTTTATTCGCTCGGTTTCCGCGAGAACCGTCAGAGCGTTGAAGACGTTGCAGGCGTTTCGTATGCGGAAACTTATTTAGCTCCACTCGTGCAGGGGCTTTCCGCCACCAATATGCCATGGTCGGCATGGGTGCAGATAGGAGAAGAGCCTTCTTCTTCTACGATGTCGAGCCATGATGTTGCCGATGGCGTCTGGCCCGCAAGAGGATGGGCGGAATACATTGATAACATTCCCGACAGAGAGCAGGTGCGTTTTAGAGTGAGGAGCAATCCGCGAGCGACTGCCGATGACGTGTGGGGGAGGACGAATGCGCAGACTGTTTCTCCGTACAAAGGCTCAAAACCTTCCATCCCGAACGATTTCCATTACGCGCTCGTCGTGACGCGGAGGGGAACAATCATTCAGCTTTCCTTCCGCTGTTCAAGGCGCAGAGACAGCCTTTTCTCACAGCCGACTTATGTGGCGGAAATTCGTTTTCAGGGAGATAGCGAAAAGTGAAAAAATCTGCAAACATAATCAAAAAGTCCAGCAAGGGTTTTACGCTTGTTGAGCTTCTTGTCGCGTGCTTGCTGCTCTCCATGCTTATTACGGCTCTTACGATGGTATTCAACCAGTCTTCTGTTGCATGGCGCATCGGAGTAGCGGGAGTTGTAAATTTAAATGAAACGCGCAGCGACATTGGAAAGAAATGCGATGTCTACGATAATATTCTCCCCGGGCTTGTCACGGAGGAGGATACGGGCTTTCGCGTCGCCTCGCTTTGGAAGGACGGTGTTTTAAGAACGGACCGCGCTTTTGAAGCTGTTACGGAGAGCGTCTCTTATTCAGACGCAAAGACGGGAAAGAGGCAGAATGTAAGATCTGCGGGAAGCGGCGCTTCAGTATCTCTCTTTACTGTGGGCGTGCGCAGTGCGGGCCCTGACGGCATCTTCGGCAACGTCGATGATATAACAACTTATCCGGAGGATCCGTAATCATGAAAAGGCGGGCCTTCACATTGATTGAACTTCTCGTAGTCCTGGCTATGCTGGCAATCCTTATGGGTTCAGTCGGCATCAGTACGAATCTCGCGCGCAAGCGTGCGAAGATCACGAAAGCAACGCAGGAGATAAAGGAAATTACGAACGCGATAATCGCATTTGAACAGTATGCTAAAAACCGCTCGCTGGACGGCTACTCTACGGGCGGCTGGAAGGAATGCTCTGAAAGCGCGATGTCGATGATTCTCGGCGGCGAGACTGGCGAGAGCGGAGAGAAAATTCCAGTTCTCTATTCCGCCTCCATTACCTCGGGCGGCAAAATCAAAGACCCGTGGGGCAAGGCGTACGAATACATTATCGAGAAAACGGCGACGCTCAATTCCGGAGACGGGACGGCCGGGTCTCAAGCGTCGTATTCAACAGGCGTATTCTTCCCGAACTTCTTCAGGCTCCAGCCACAGGAGCGCGCAATACCGGAAAGGAAATGACGATGAACAAAAACCTTTCCAGAAAAGGGTCCGCTCTTCTTATCGTGCTTGGCATGCTTGCGTTCATGGTAATCTCATCCGTGAGCTTTGCCGTATTTATGCGTGAGGGGCGCAAGCCTTCAAGCTATTTAAGAAGGTCTTTGACGTCGCGTGCGCTTCTTAAGGCGGCGCTTGCCAACGCGATTTCCCGCATTGACGGCGTGCGCAATGAAGATAGAGACAAGGTGGAAGGAATTTACGACGACTTGTACCCTGGAGTTGGCCCGTCGCTCAACGAGGTAGATTCGGAAAACGGCGGGCTTTGGATAAACAGAGTCTTTATGCCTTTCGGTCAGACGGACACTGACTATACAGTCTCCACATTGACGTTTGAGTCTCTTGCGTATCTGCCTCCTGCTATAATTAACGAAGTGCGCGTTCTTTCGCGCAGGACGAATACGGCGAAATGGAAGAACTTGTCCTACGACCTTGGCCGGTACGCATTCTGCGCTGTCGATGTTTCTGACTGTTTTGACATAAACAAAGTTCGCGCAAACGAGCGGCGTACGAGCGCGTCGAATCAGAGATATAACATGTCGGCGCTTTTCCCGGACAATGCGGCTCAGCTCGACCAAGTTCTCGACAAGGTTATCAATAAGACGCCGAATTCGTTCATTTCAATGGCCGACTTTAATGTCGTCGCCGGGAAGGGCTGTCCGTTCGCACCGTGGATGGACTATGTAGGCAGCAGCGGAACACAGATTTACAACAAAGACGATTACCTTTCAGTATCAAACGCTCTCTTCATTACTGATACGTGGTTTCCGCCGACGAATAATATCGGGAAAGTAAATAAGAAATTTTACAATCTCGAGGCGGGTGGCAAGAATCAGCCGTGGACAACTTTTGGCGCGAGATCGGCAGAAGACGCTCTCGATTCGGCAAACGATCCTGGCATCGGCGCGCCTTTATTTAAAATGCTTCAAGGCGTTGGGCTTGCGTGTCTTTACGATTATCTCGATGAAGATCAAATTCCCCTCTCCTACTGTATGCCCTGCACGGAGACGGCCCCGATGGTCTGCGCGCTTGGGATCGATAAGCAGACTTGCCCGATCAAGATTGCGTTTAAGACGACTGAGGTCTCCACTGGAGATTATGGACCGATGGTGATGATAAACGGGGTGAAGAAGCCGCAGTATACGGTTACAGTAAAAAAATGTACTCTTGATGTAAAAATTCCAGAGCTCTCAGCGAACGGCGTCGTAGCGTTTCCTTTCAAGCGAGTTCATGTTAAGACAGGGTATAAGACTCAATTTTCAGGCGAGGCTCTCTTCCGCGTTTTCTTTGCGCCGATTGAAGCTCAAAGCCGTCTTATTGTGGGAAACAATGCGGTGCATCCGCCACTTCAGGGGAAAAAGTGGAACTCTCTTCCGCAAGGTTGGCAGAACGGCGTTTTTACGGCACACGCTTCATCTATCAAAGGCGAGCTTTCGTTTTCAAAAGAGATATTGCAGCAAGAAGATGCGCTTGGCGAGTTTAGCGCATCTGCCGAATCAAGCGATCCCAGCGCAGATTTGCCCGTTTTTTACATAGTCGAACAAACTGACAATCAAAATGGAGGGACCGAAAGCTGGTATAGCTTAGACGGTCTTAAGGCGGACCCAAAGCTTTTTCAGCCGCGTGAGAAAAATGGAGAAATCTGCAAATGGTGGACAGATCTTCTTGATAAGGCGGCGCCACAGTTGCCGGCACCCTCCGGCGGGGCGTGGACGACTCTTCCTTCGAAGAGCGGCAGCTTAAATGCAGCGCTTAACGCGCAGGAATTTGTGCCGCACGTTGCTGTTTGGGTGAGGCTTTTTGATGGCGATGAAACGTACGACATAGCTCCGGCACGGCCGGAGGATGATGAAATGTACGGAGATAGAAACCTTCCGCAACTTAAGGAATGGATTGACCCGGTCTCCGGTGGCGATGGTAATGCGCCGATACTTGAATTTGAGGGAGACACTAAAATCAAACTTGATATGACTGCTCTCGCCGCGGATCTCGCAGAAGGCAAGGATGTTGATTTCACGGAATGGAACAGGCTTTATGTTGCAGACCCAAGGTATAACTTCGCGCCAGAGAATTGGTACGCAGCAAAAGAGAATGACTCCAACATCAGAAAGATTGATTGGTTAGATTCAATAAAATCAATTCTGGGCACTTCAGGGCGCGATCGTGATATCTTCATGTTCACGAGCGATCAGGAATATCTCCAGTCGATAGGAGAGCTTGCTTTTATTCCTCGCGTTGGTGACGCGGATACTGCAGGCAACCAGATAAACCGCCATTACATTACGTATTCAGATTTTAATGGAAGCAGTTTCCGTTCTCGCAAGGGCAATACTCCGCCTATGGGGTCTCTCGGGCAGGAAGAATTCTACTGGATGACTTACGCCACGTACAACAACGGAGACGGAGTAGATGGGATTTACTCGTTAAGAGAAGGTGGGACGCGCGCTAATGATGGCGTTGAATGTGAAATTACGGCTGGGCAGAATGACTTCCGCGCAAATCCCTACTCGCAAGATCCTCGTATTATGGCGGCGGTTGTAGAGAGTACGCCTTTTGATTTCTTTGCGGCGAGCACGAACGACCTTAACACTCTTTACTCAAAACCAGATGAGGCAACTCCTTCCGACGCGAAGAATTACGTATTTACGGGAAATAGGAAAAACAGCAATTCGGCCGGGTACATTGAAGGCTTTTCAGGAATCGCAGAAGGACTTAGGCGCTCGTTCATAAATGCGGCGAAAGACTCGAATGCAAAGACAGGCCAGAATATGAATTGGGAAGGGGTCTATGATAATCTTCGCTGGGCGAGTAGCAGCAAGGGCGACGACCAGTATGATTTTCTTGGCATAACTCTCGATGAGCCCCTTTATGGAGTTGACAGAAAGTTCCTCCATGCGTTTTGGCGCGACTGCTTCCAAAACCGTCAGCAACTCTTTCTTGTGTTTATCAGAGCCGAACCACTCACCGTGGGCGGCATGGGATTTGGCTCTCTTGCCGCAACGCAGCTTGGAGCAAGAGGAGTGGCTCTCGTGTGGCGCGACCCGCTTCCGCCTCTCAAAAATCGCGACCAGCGCAAGGCGCGTAATCAGCTTACGCGCCCCAACCAGTGGCGCGAGATGTTTGAGCATTCGGGCCCTCACCGCACTCGCATTCTCTTCTATCATCAAATAGATTAACGCAAATGAAAAAAGCCTTCACTCTCATTGAAATGCTCGTGGTCATAGGGATCATCGGCATACTTCTTGCCATACTTATCGCGAATTTTTCGGGAGCGTCGGAATCGGCGAACGCCACGAAATGCATGAGCAATATGCGCTCGCTCTGCAATGCGGCAAATTCAATCGCTATGTCTGCAGGTAAGTATCCTACTGCTGGTACTTGTTATCGCATAAGTTATGATAATGATGGTAATGATGTTGACTGGCCTATGCCTGCGTGGATAAGTTTTGACAGGTCGAAGAATGTCGTCCCCTGCTACGGCACGGGTAGCACTGATGATGATATGTACGCGCTCACGAACGGCAGCAGTGGCGCATTCTGGAAGGCGGCCGGAGCAAACACAGAGGTGTACCGCTGCCCGACGTTTACAAAGAATTTTATCGAGAAGAAGGGTAGGCAGCCGCTTTTCTCTTATGCAATGAACGCAGGGAAAAGCTATGAGTACGGTTTTTGCGCTACTGATTCTTTTGACTACCAGTCATGGCATGAGAGCCTTCCGCTTCTTGTTAAGTTCGGGGAGTACAACCGAGCTGACCGTATGATTATGTTTGCGGAGATTCCCATCAGAGAAAGCTGCCAGTACGATCCTCTTGCGCAGAAGGAGACTTGCGACTGTGCGCTTGAGGTCAATATGAAGATAGGTGGAACGCAGTACGGCAATCCTTCTATCAAGAGCCGCACAGAGGCAATTGGTTTTGTCCATAAGGATTCGAGGAATCGTTACTATGGTCATGTCGCGTTTGCCGATGGTCATATCGAGAGGTTGATGGCGCCTCCTGCTCGAGGCTTGAAAGAGGATGCTCTTACCGCACACCTTTGCAGGGGTGACGATTGCGCATACGAGACAGACGGTTATCGCCTTGTCGCTCAGCTCGAAGAAGAAGAGGGAGAGAGCGAGTAAAAAAGTTTAAAAACAAAAAGTGGTAAAATAATTATGAAGTATAAAGTGATAGTAAGTTGTGCATTTGTGGCGGCAGCCGCTTCGCTTCAGGCGCATGTCGCGAGCGTTGATTTTACGCGAGTGAAAGGGGATGTTCGCCCTGAACTTCATTCGTCGGGATGGACTCCGCGCATGACGGCAATGTCGCAAGGGGTGAATCCTGATGTTGAGATTGTTAAGTCGATGGGTTTTAAATCTGCGAGAACTCACGACTGGGCGTTAGTCAACACCGGGCAGAGAGTCGTTGATACTCATTTTATTTTCCCTCTCATGCACCTCGACGCGAACGATCCTAAAAATTACGTGTTCGCTCCGACAGATCATCTTCTCGGTCTCACGCGCGAGACGGGGCTTGATATTTTTTACAGGCTCGGAACTTCAATTGAACACACAGGGCCGAAGGTTCACTTCAACGCCGCAGTTCCTGAAGACTTTAATAAGGTCGCAGACGTTTTCGCCGGCATCGTCCGCCACTACAACAGAGGCTGGGGTAAAGACGGAAAGAAGTGGGGCATCAAGTATTGGGAAATCTGGAATGAGCCGGACGGATGGAACAACATGTGGGTGATGCCTGGTGGCGACACGGAGGAGAACGACAAAATCCGCCGCGCGAAGTTCTGCGAGTTTTACGCGCTTTGCATCAAGCGGCTCAAAGGTGAGTTCGGCGATGAAATCAAAGTCGGCGGGCCTGCGCTCTGCTCCATGAACGAACCGTACTTCAAGGAACTTTTTGCCGCATGCAAAAAATTAGGCGTCGCGCCTGATTTCATCAGCTGGCATTATTACGGCGACAACCCAAGCGAGGTTGTGGACGCCGCCGACAAGGCTCGCAAGATTTGTGACGATGCGGGATTTCCCAAGTGTGAGCTTATAATCAACGAGTGGCATTATATGGGTTGCCGCTGGCAAGATTTGAGAAGCGCGAACCCTGCCGTTTCGGCTCTTTGCCAGGAAGGGCCCACGGGGCACAACAACATCGATTCTGCCGCGTTCACGCTTGCGACGCTTTCGCTTTTCCAGACTTCAAAGTACGACCAGGCGTTTTACTACGGTTGCAGCCACGTCGGACACTGGGGGTATATGAACAGCACTCGTCAGTTCAACAAGAACTATTATGCCTGCCGCCTCTTCGGAGAGATCGTAAACAACTATTCAAAGATCTGCGGCTCTGAAGTCTTCAAGCGCAACTACTACGCGCTTGCGGTGAAGGCGGCCGATGAGAGCAAGGCGCTCTTGCTTGTTGATTTCCGCAATACCGATCAGATTGTCAAAATCAAGGTTTCCGGCGTCAAAAAAGGCGCGAGGGTGCGCGCAATCGCGCTTGACCACACACGCGACAATTTCCCGTGCGAGGCCACTTTTGAAGACGGTGAACTTACGTTAACCAAGCCCGATAAGTATTCTGCGGCGTTTTATGTAACATTCAGGTGATAAGAAAATGAACAAAATCATAATAACTGTTGTAGGTGTGGATGCGGTGGGAATCATCGCGAGCGTCAGCTCGTATCTCGCCAAGAATAAGGTGAACATCCTTGATATTTCCCAGACGGTCGTCAGCGGGTATTTCAACATGATGATGGTTGTCGACGGTTCTTCCTCGGCAAAGACTTTTGACAAACTTTGTGCCGACCTTTCCCGCATCGGAAGCGACAAAGGCGTTGAGATACGTTGCCAGAAGTCGGAGATTTTCGAAAAGATGCACCGCGTGTGAGATTTTGAAAAATGATAAACCTCAGCGAAGTTATTGAAACGAACAGAATGATACTCGAGGAAAACCTCGATGTCAGAACTGTTACGATGGGCATCTCGCTTCTCGATTGCGCCGATTCGTCGCTTGAGAAAACGTGCTTGAATATAGAAAAGAAAATCACCCGCCTTGCCGGCAATCTCGTCAAGGTAGGCGACGATGTGGGCCGCGAGTTTGGAGTGCCGGTAGTAAACAAAAGAATTTCCGTTACTCCCATCGCTCTCGTAGGCGCCACGTGCTGCCGCAAAAAAAGCGATTTTGTGCGCATCGCAAAAACGCTCGACCGCACGGCCCGCAAGCTTGGGGTGAATTTTATCGGCGGGTATTCCGCCATCGTTTCGAAAGGGATGACATCTGCGGATGAGCTACTCATCCGCTCGATTCCTGAAGCGCTCGCAAAGACGGAGAGGCTCTGCTCGTCGGTCAATGTCGGCTCCACGAAAACAGGCATCGACATGGATGCCGTCCGGCTTATGGGCGAGACGATCAAGGAAGCGGCCTACCTTACGCGCGAGCGCGATTCGATCGGTTGCGCGAAGCTTGTCGTTTTCTGCAATGCTCCAGACGACAATCCTTTTATGGCTGGCGCATTTCACGGAGTCACCGAGGGTGATGCCGTAGTCCATGTGGGCGTTTCCGGTCCGGGCGTCGTCCACCGCGTTCTCGCCTCGTCCTGCCGCGGAGCCGATTTCGAAACTCTTTGCGAAACCATTAAGCGCACGGCGTTCAAGATTACGCGCGTAGGTCAGCTTGTGGCGCAGGAAGCCGCCGCCCGCCTTTCAGTTCCGTTCGGGATTATCGATCTTTCGCTTGCGCCTACGCCCGCCGTGGGTGATTCGGTTGCAGATATTCTCAAGGAAATCGGGCTTGAGCATCCCGGCGCGCCCGGCACGACTGCGGCGCTCGCGCTTCTTAACGACCAGATTAAGAAGGGCGGCGTTATGGCGTCAAGTTATGTCGGCGGGCTTTCCGGCGCTTTCATTCCCGTCTCGGAAGACCAGGGGATGATTGACGCAGTAAACGCAGGAGCCTTGACGATCGAGAAACTTGAAGCGATGACATGCGTCTGCTCCGTGGGGCTCGATATGATTGCGATTCCGGGAGATACTCCTGCCACTTCCATTGCAGGCATAATCGCAGATGAAGCGGCGATCGGAATGGTAAATCAGAAAACTACAGCCGTGCGCGTGATACCGGTTGTCGGAAAGAAAGTGGGGGATACGGTTGAGTTCGGCGGCCTTCTCGGGTACGCCCCCGTTATGAAAGTCTCCGCCTTCTCTTGCGAGAATATGATTGCACGCACCGGGCGCATTCCGGCTCCCGTACATTCGTTTAAGAATTGAAAACGGTCTTTCTATTCGTGGACGGCCTCGGGCTGAGGCCACCTGCGGCGGACAATCCGGTGAACGCCGAGGTCTGCCCGACCTTGTGCAAGTTAATAGAGCGGCATTGCAAACCTATCGACGCGTGCCTCGGGCTTGAAGGCGCGCCGCAGTCGGCGACGGGGCAGGCGACGATGTTCACCGGCGTCAATTGCGCCGCCGCCATGGGCAAGCACTGCGAAGGTTTTCCCGGGCCCGCCCTCCGCGCGATAATCGAGAAGAACAATCTCTTTCTTGAGCTTAAGCGCCGTTCACTCAGCGTGAAGTTCGCCGACGCATATCTCGTTGACGGTGTCGATGAGCTTGCGATGCGCAGGTTCAAGTCGGTGACGACGGTTATGGCGCTCACTTCGCCCGAGACTATTTCCACGATTGATGACCTTTTCGAAGACAGGGCGCTTATGCAGGATATCACGCGTGAGACGATTCAGGAACGCTATCCTGATATTCCCGTCATTCCGCCGCAGCGCGCCGCCGAACATCTTTTCGCTCTTGCGCGCAAATTTGATTTCACTCTCTTCGAATTTTTCCAGACGGATGTGGTTGGCCATTCTATGGATTACGCGCGCGCATGCGCGGTGCTGCGCGTGTATGACAGGTTTCTTTCGGCGCTCGCGATGTATGCAGATGCCGCGCAGCTGACGATAGTGCTCACTTCAGATCACGGTAATATAGAAGAGATGCTTTCGCGCAGCCACACGAGAAATGCAATACCTTTTATCGCCTATGGGCCCAAGGGAGAATTTCTCAGAAGCCGCGTTGAGTCGCTTAGCGACGTGACGCCCGCTCTTCTTGCGGCAATCGACAGCAACGGGAGTTAAGGAGCGCAATGAAACTCTTTCTAAACTGCATAGATGTAGATTGCATCATCGGAGATCTTCCCGAGGAGCGTGTAAAGACGCAGAGGATCGAACTTGACGTGGAGTTGGAAATTTCCGATGCTGCGGCAGAGAGCGACTCGCTTGAGGATACGGTCGATTATGCGATGCTCACTTCCAGGATACGCGATGGCCTTATTGCATCGCGCTGCAGGATGATTGAGCGCGCCGCGAAAATCGTGCATGATATCTGCGCGAATGAGAAGGGTGTTTTAGCGGTGAGAGCCCGCGTTAGAAAATCGGGTGCGGTTGCCCATCTCAAATCGGCCGTTGCCGAGTATTGAAGGCTTGAGATTTAAGAAATGAAAATAAGAAAGGGACAAATGAAAAAAATCATAGCTGGCGTTCTTTCCGCTGCGGTCACCGCTGCAATTGCAAGCGAGAAGATCATATTAACTCAGTTTGACCTTACTGACCGCGCGAGCGAAGTCGGAGATGTGCGCGTAGGAAGGACATTCAGCGGTGAGATGACGATGATGGTTGACGGGGAGGGTTACTGGACCGGCCTCATGACATGTCTTGGAATGCACGCCAATTCGCACTTGACGGTCGAGCTCGGCGAGGGCGCGATCAAACTTGAAACCGATTGCGCCGTTGACGACAGAACTCTTGACGGCTTGGCGCAGTTTCAGATTCTTCTCGATGGCAAGGTCGTGGCCGACTCGGGGCTTGTGACGCGCCACGATAAAGCGAAGCATTTTTCAGTCGACCTTAGAGGGGCGAAGAAACTTACGTTCAAGGCTTTGGATGGAGGCGACGGGAATAAAGGAGACCATTGCAATTGGGTTAATATCAAAATTGATTATGAAGACGGAAAATATCCGCCCGGAGACGTGCGCACAGTTTCGCCGCGGCAGCTCGGCATTCTCACGCCGAAGAGCGGCCCCGCCCCGCGCATCAACGGGCCGAAGGTGTTCGGTGTAAGGCCCGGCAATCCAGTTCTCTACCGCCTGCCCGTTACGGGCTTAAGGCCGATGGAGCTTTCTGCCCGCAACCTTCCTAAAGGGCTTACGTTCGATTCCTCGACTCAGATTCTTTCAGGCTCCGTTGAGAAGCGCGGCGAATACGCAATAATCTTTTCCGCCAAAAACTCAAAGGGTGAAGCGGAGCGGACGCTCACGCTTAAAGTGGGTGACAATATCTGCCTTACGCCGGCGCTTGGCTGGAACTCGTGGAACGCATTTGGCAACACGATTACGGCTGAGAAGGTAGTGGCAAGTGCAGAGGCGATGATTTCAAGCGGCCTTGCCGATCACGGTTGGCGCTACATCAATATAGACGACTGCTGGCAGAATTCCTCTGAAAAGGCGGACGACAAGGGCGAGACGGAAGACTTCAAGGGGCCTGCGCGCCATGCTGACGGAACGATTGCGACAAACCGCCGTTTCCCGGACATGAAAAAAATGACGGAGCGCGTCCATGCTCTCGGGCTTAAGGCGGGAATTTATTCTTCTCCAGGGCCTTTGACGTGTGCTGGTCATACGGGAAGTTTCGGCTACGAGGCAAAGGATGCGAAGACATTCGCAGAATGGGGTTTTGACTTCATCAAATACGATTGGTGCTCATATTGGGAGAAGCAGTTCGGCGAAGGCGTTTGGAGAATGATGCCCCCTTACTGGCTGATGGGGCGCGCGCTTGCCGAGCAGAAGCGTGATATAGTTTTTTCTCTCTGCGAGTACGGCCTTGAGACGCCGGGGCTTTGGGGCAATATCGTATACGGGCACAGCTGGCGCACGACGGGAGACGTTTTTGATATTTGGGAGTCGGTGGCGGGAGCGATAGAAAGCCAGAAGCGCCTCTTCCCGTATTCACGCCCAGGAGCGTTCAACGACCCCGACATGCTCTGCGTGGGCCCTGTGAGATTCAACGACTTCAAGGGCTCGCGCCTTGCGCCGAACGAGCAGTATACGCATATCTCTCTTTGGGCGCTCATGGCCTCGCCGCTCATGATAGGTTGCGATATGACGAAGCTTGATGATTTTACTTTGTCGCTTCTTACCAACGATGAGGTTCTTGACATCAACCAGGATCCTCTCGGCCTTGGCGCCGGTTGCGTTGCCGAAGGCGACGGCTGGGAGATATGGGCGCGTCCGCTTGAGGACGGTTCGATCGCCGCGGGCCTCTACAACAAGTCTCTTCGCGAGCAGACGATTGTGATGAATATGTCGGAGCTTGGCATGGAATGCAAATGGCGTGTCCGCGATGTTTGGCGGCAGGCCGACGAAGGAGTGTTTCTCGGCAAGTACGAGCATTCCGTTCCAGGCCACGCGACGCACCTTGTTAAGTTTACGCCTCTTGCTTGCGCTACGCTCCGTGATGGGATGGTGGACATCCGCGACAACGCGTGGAAGCTTATATTCAAGAAGGACGGCGCGCCTCGTGAGATGCTGCGCAGATAACGGAAAGAAATCGTAGGTGAGAAATATAATGAACTGTAAAAAATTGCTGACGGTTTTTCTTGTAGCCCTCGCTTGGTTTTGGGCGGCGTATGAATGCCATACGATAGGCATTGACGTCTTTGATATGTTGCTCAAGCGTTTCCCCGGGCAGCTTTGGATAATGGCGGGGGTTCTTACGTATCTTACAGTCATCTGGATGCCGAAGAACCTTTTGACGCGCGCGATTATGGGAATTTTCATGCTCATACCGGCGGAGCTGTTTAAGTTTACGCGCCCCATTCTTCCCGAGGCAGGGTTTGCGCCTGTTCATGTTATTGTCGTCGTTGCATACATTCTTGCGATTATTGGAATGTATGGAATGTTCTATCCGTGGAAGATAGAAGCCGCGCTTAGCAAGCTTGCGGCGGCATTTCGGAAGTAAAGGCATTAAAGCTCAGATGCACTTTTGCTCAGGTGCTCAGATGCCGAGGTCGGTCAAGACCGCGATAGCGGTGTTGACCGACCGAGTACCTTTGAGGTCGTTTAGAGTTATTTAGACCTCATGTTAATAAGTTGTTGATTTTTGTCAATAGCACTTGATTTCTGAACCTGAAATGTGGTATTATTCGACAAAATAGCAGGAGGATTATCTCTAATCAAAAATAGAACATGTCGGTAAATATGAAAAGTACGGGTAGATATCTCGTACTGATTGCGCTTGTCGCAATCAGTTGCGTTGTCGTCGAGATGCTCTGGCGCGTTAAGTCGCAAGTGTCTGATACTGTTCGTCGTCAGCAATCGGTAGAAGAAAGAAAAGCACGTTTTGATGTATTGATGAAGGAGCGCAGAGAGGAGCGTCTCACGCTTGCGCGCATGCGTGCGAAGATGAATGAAGAGCTTAAGAAGATGGTTGATGCCGCGCGCGCGGAGATGGGCGCGAAGGCGACTGATGAGGAAATAAAAAAGCATCTCGAAAAAAATCCCGAATGGGTTTCCCTTTACAAGAAGGCCGAGGATCTCGGCCGCGCTCTTGCCGACGCGCGAGGCAAGACGATGAAAATAATGCGCGAATACAAGGATGTTGCTACAGCGCAGCCGTCTGAAGAAAGTGATTTGAAATAATTATGAAGACGATTTTCTTTAACAGGAGGAATAATATGAAGAAGTGTTTTGGCGCTCTTATCGCCGCAGTGTTTGCCGTGCTTGGTGCAAGTGGTGCGGGCGAGAGTCGCAATGGTGATATTCGTTCGGTGGAGGCGGTAGGTAACGCGAGTGCCGGGTTTGTATATCCCAACCAGACGGCTCCACATAGGGTAGGAGAGACATTTTATATTCTCGTGCGCCTCCTTAACGAGGATCACAAGCAGCCAACAGTTCACGAGTGGCAGCTGAAGCAGAGCGTCAGCGGTACCGTTATCGGTGATTATCAAGCGACGGTCTATTGGCCCGGGCTTAGAATCGCCATCGGCTCCGAGCGTGTGACGGCGCAGTATACGACGGAAGGGCCTGATGGTATGCGTTCAGGGCCAAACGGCGAATATGTATATTATACCGACCTCTACTTTAAGTATACTGTAAAGGAAGGTCAGCTCGGTCTTCCCGTCCACCTTGTCGATTCTAATGATAAGATTATCGATGCTGAGGCATCTGGCCTTGGCCAGTACAGCTTGCAATTTGTCAACGTGAACACGGTCCGTGGCTTGACTGGCCGTTATTGGGATTTAATCAACGATCAGGGAACATTGGCGGAATTCTGGTTTGGCCCTACGACGCCTGAACCGGAGCCGGCAGGTTATCCGAGTGCGCCGTCTGGCGGCCAGCACCTTGTGACAAAGCAGCTTTATCCTGGCGTTTTCGTCCAGACGATCGATTTCCACCAGACTTTTGCCGATGAGGATGCCGCAGGCGGTCCTATTTGGCGCGATGTTTATCAAGGGCTTTCCGATAGCGTCGGTCTTGATCCGTCAATCATCGGCACGGCTGACGAGGAGGGCGCGGCGACGACTGTTTATGTCTGGAGTGAAGATGAAAATATCGTTTCAATCGATGGTATTGTCGGCGAAACTGTAAGTTATGAAGTTCAGGGAGTTCCTGTAACGCACAAGGTATACCCGATTTCCCTTACTTCAAGCGGTATTGCGACATTCAAGCTTAAAGGCGGCATTTCAGCACCTGAGGGCTCTGTTACGAATATCGTCCTTTGCGCAACGAAGAAGCCTGCCATAAATGCTGCAGGCGAGATTGTGGCGGGCTCCACCGTGACGCGCCGCATTAGGGTAATTGGCGCGCCCGATCCGTTTATAACGCTTTCCGACGCTGAAGGCAATAGGGCAGTTCCGCTTGAAGCTACGAGCGCATACACCACGGGAACGCGCATGAAAATGACGTTCTCCAAGTCCTTTGACGCCTCTGACGTCAAGGTGAAGCTTTTGATGAATGTCGGCACTACGACGATAGATCCCGTCGCCGAAAAGTATATTTTCATTTCCGATTCCGATGGTGCCGACCCTGAAAGCACTCCTTCGCTTACGGAAATTACAATGCCCAAGGGTGAGAGGGAGGCTTACTTTTATGTGTATGCTCTCGGCACATGCAAGGAGCTTAAAACAACGGGCGTTACAATCACGAATCTTATCGACCAGGCGGCTTATCCTGATGCGTACGACCAGTTCAAAGAAGGCGCCCACCGCGGCGTAACTCTCAAAATCACCGACCAGAAGCCTGTTGTTACGGCTTCCATGCCTTCTACGGGCTTCAAGAACGACAAGGTCAACGTCGATGTTATGATTTCCGATAACTGGCGCGATCTTTCGACCAACAATACGAACGGCTATAGAGTCGTAATCTACCTCGGCGGCTCCAAGGTCTGCGACACGAATGGCGTTACCTTCTCTGAAAACGAGCAGGTTTCCTTCCCGATCGTGATTCCTGCCGAAGGCAATCCTTTGAGGGGCACGGTGCAGGTTTGGGATCAGATGAACAACTCGAGCGAGCCGGTTGAAATTACTATTGAAGCCAAGGCGCCGCTTACGGTTGTGGCGGGCTCCTTCTCGTCTACCGATGCGAGCGCCGGCGTCGATAGCGACCCGACCTACGCAGAAGGCCAGACTGTTTATCTGCGCGCCGTTCTTTCGTCCGCCTCGGCGACTGAGATGTACGCGTTTATCGTTCCGCTCGATCAGGCGAGCTCCAACCTCATTTCCACTACGGCCACGACGAACGGCCTTAAGATTACGACATCTGGCGCGTATGCGCAGTATTCCGACTACGCCCGCGTCAAGCTTCTCGACGGCGATGTCGAAGGGCGCAAGGTGAACCTCGGAATCGTTCTTAAGGACCGTCAGGATTGGAATGATGCTGCCGGCAACATCGTCTCCACATATTCTTCGGGCGGCACATGGACGCTCACCGTAACGAACGTGCCTCCGCGCTTTTCTTCCGAGGGCGTTTGGGGCGGCGAGGATACAAACCGCATTGAAGTTGCAAACGGCGCAACGTACATGGGTAAAGTCTCCGCGACTACGCCTGTTCAGTTCAATGTGAAAATTGCAGATCCCGGCATTGTCGACCTCACTAACGGCTCGGCAAGGGTGAAGTGGATATGGACGGACGGCCCGGCGGATGAGCGCTATGTCCAGAATATGATTACTACCGTCGACACGAACGGCATTGCGCGTGCGACCATCACCTTTGATGAAGAGAATGTGAAGCAGACGGTGACATTGCAGGTGCAGGATCGTGATATGTTCAAGGACGATCCCGGCGCGTTCAGCAGCGAGCAGTACAAGTTCACCGTTACGGTGGGATACGTTCCGACGGTCATAATTGAGTATCCCAACGGAACAGACACGTTCTCTGAAACGGCAAACGCGAAGATGAACTACGTCACTGTCAAGGTTTCTGAATGGCCTACGGCTTCTGTCGAGGGGCGCGAGCGTCTCGGCTCGTCTAATCCGCTTCAGGTTCGCGTCTCGCTGCCCACGGATTTCCATCCGAACGATAACGCCGCGCTCCACCTCACTTCGAACGGAGTCGTGCAGATTGATGATGATGAAGGTGTTGTCGTAACGTTCAAGACTGCCCGCGCGGCGACGAAGGATGGCGTTAAGGTCTATTTTGACCTTAACACTCAAAACGGCGGCAGCGGTCCGAACGAAGATCCTTCGGAATACATAATCTACGGTGCTGTCATTACGGAGACGATGGCGAGCACCGATCAGAAATGGAGCGAATACTATGCTTCCGTTGAGCAGCCGATCAAACTCAACAACGAGCATCCTACGCTCAATGTGACGGTTGCCGATACTCATGAGTGGGCTGGCTACGAAGGCGGCACCAACGAATGGACAGCGGGCGAGAAGGTGAAACTTAAATGGGAATTTACCGATATCGCTCCCGACGTGACGAACGATACCGCCTCCATCTCCTGGACGATTATCGACGTGAACAACAAGCGTTCAGTCAAGGTAAAGGATGCAGTTAAGAATATTACCTTCGACGGCCGCAGCCCCTGCAAGGCTACTGCCTCAGGCGATTATGAGTTTACAGTTCCTTCTTCCGAGTACACTCTCGTTACTGTTACCGCGCGTGACGGCAACGGCGGCGAGGCGGTCTACACCTTTTCCATTCATGTAATTCCCACGAAGGACGTCATCGTCATCCCCTGCGGGCCTTCCACAGACTCGGCTTCAAAGTATGGCTCGGCGCCGGGCCTCGGCTGGGGTCACATTTATGTCGAGAACTCCACAGGGCAGTACACGATGCGTCAGTTTGCGCAGACGTGGATGTACAGCGAGACGGCGACAAAGGCATCGCTTTTCGCGGCAGGTTATCCTGCGGCCGCAACGAATACGTTCGATGACGGCAATTTAGGCATTGCAGCAGGCTTTAACAAGGCGGCAGAGCCTAATAGTCAAGGCGGCAAGTGGACGACGGGACAGGAGCGCTTCAATTTCAAGAGCGATTTTGACAGCTACTTCTATTGCTGGCTTTATAAGGGTGCCGATGAAACGACGATGACTGTTCAGCCGCCGGCGCCTGCCACAAGCCCCAGCGCGGCTCAGTCGTTTTATCCTTCGCTTGATAACGAGAAGGAGGAAGGGACGGGATATTCGCAGATTGAAGTGCAAGCCATCTTCTCGCGCGAACTTTACGCTTCCGACAACCTCGGCGACATTAACGCCGACGGTATTCCTGACGTGATCGTAAAGAACCATCCCGGTTTTGGCATTTATGCCGATGATGGTTCGCTTCAGGGCAACGATATGGTGAAGCTTACGAGCTTCAATGATGACGGTGATTACCTGCCCGCCGGCGAAAACGCAGTTTATACGAAATTCCTTCCTGGCACTTCGGCCGACTGGATCGAGAACGGCGTTCCCTTCTCCGCCCGCCTCGAGGTGCGCGGTTGGAATCAGAACCTCAATGACGCGGCAGTAATTCTGGGCGTTAAGAGGGCATCGAGCGAAAGGCGTTATACCGACCCTCGCACAGATACTTCCTCAACACTTTCCGAGATAGAATATCTCGCGTTCCTCTGCTGGAGCGCCAAGAACGGAAAGGACGCCACGGCGGAGGAAACATGGAAGCTCTGGTCGCCTGAAAACCCGACAGACCCGACACTCGCTGATTCCGACGATGACGGAGTGCCGGACGGCTACGAATATTACATCTGGTATCGCGCTCACGTCGGCTACATTGACGCGGACGGCGAATATCGCCGCTTTGAAGGGCGCAAATACAACGAGCTGAATCCCGCCGAGCCCATCAAGATTTCTCCAGAGGCGGTAGAGGCGATTTACAACCCGAATGTGCCTAACGACGCTCTTAAGTATGCCGATACCGACGGCGATGGAATTACAGATCTTGTTGAAATCGCGCTTGGAACGAATCCTCTTGATTTCGACTCCGATGGCGACGGACTTCCTGACGGCTTTGAAGTGTTCATCACCGAGTCTGATCCGCTTTTGTACTCTTCCATCAACTCAGTTGGCGGTGATGGAGCAGCGAACCCGGACAATGACGCTAAGGCGGAACTCGTCCTTGACGAGGTGCCCGTAATCGGCGTTAAGAAGGGAAGCGGAGTGGAGCGCTTTGCGCTTATCTACGGCGAAATCTTCTCCGTCACGAACATTCCGTATGGGAAGATGACGCTTATCGGCTACGTTTCTCCCGATGGACTTGTGACAAATACTTATGTAACGAGCGAGGCTGATGTTTCCTACAGCAAGTTCTTTGGCACTGAAATTGTAGAAGGGAAGGAATATCTTGCAAAGTATCTGCCCGCAACAACAACGTTCAAGTGTACGATACAGGGAGATACGGTGATACTCGGCGAGAACGTTTCTTTGGATCCCGGCATGCCGGTCACGTTCCACGTGGAAGATGTTGATGTTGTCGAGTGCGAGTTGTTAGAAACGCCGGTAAGAGCGCACTCGGTTTGGAAATACAACACTGCGGGCAAGCTCGTCCTTGGGCAGGAGATGTATGGTGCGATGCTCGCTAACTTCTTGCCGGAAGGGGCTAAAGTAGTTGAGCCCATTGCGCAAAAGAGCGTTGCGCTTCTCCATCACCACGTTTACCAGTATCACGGCCTTGCTAAGGAAAACAAGGACGGCACGAGGAGGGTTTGGGTTGACTCTAAGGCGTTTGATCCGCGCACCGCATGGAGAATCGCAGGAGGTGTCGAGACATCGCTCTTCACTCACTACGATGAGTTCATGTATCCCATTTTCATTCATCGCGACACTTATTACTATGCATCAGGCTCAACGCTTTGGGCCGGCGGCTACGCTCTCTCTTCAAGAGATCTTACGCCGAGCCGCGATGCTGGCACTCGTGTTGCGCTGTGGCAGAAGTTCTGCACAAATCCGAACAATGCCGATACAGACGGCGACGGCACTCCTGACGGCTGGGAAGCGTATCTCTTTGCAGCCAAGCCGCAATATATCAGCGATGATGAAAGCCCGTATAAAGGCGAGAGGGCTTATAATTACAGGCTGCGCGATAGCGAAATGGCTGTAGGCTCTCCGCTTTATGCTGATGGCACCGAAAAGGGCTTTACAAGGGCTGAAGAGTTTGCAGGCGTTGAATCTACTGCCGCATACGCAGATTGCGAAACGATTCTTGCAGGCAATATTCACCCTGAGTGGACAAACAAGAAATGGCCTACTGACCCGAATCAGGAGGATACCGACGGTGACGGTATTAGTGACGCAGAGGAAATGACGCACTTCCTTTACGGGCCTGCCGTAGGCCCGGGCTCGGGCGGCGGACTTAACCCGCTTTCTTGGGATACCGACCTTGACGGCCTGCCTGACCCGTGGGAAGTTCAATTTGCAGGTATCTATACGCCTGGCGAAACTTCAACAAGTTCTTCCGTTACAGTTGATCAAACTACCGGAGTTACGAACAACACGATAACAGTAACAAGGGGCGAAGGCTCGTGGTCTGGCGGCATGGACGGAACGACAGACGATGCTCGGCTCGACTATGATAACGACGGCCTTTTGAACTGGCAGGAATACCTCGTCGGCGCTATGCGTTGCTGGCGCTATGACGACACGATCTCGTCGTGGGATAGCCATTATTTCGATCCGTTAGACTTGGCTGTTGCGCTTTCAAGTACGAACGAGTTTAACAGATACTTCTCAGAGCGGCTGCTCTCCGACGGCGGTGATGGCTTAAGAATTGACGGTCAGCATGAAAATTACAATCCCCGCATTATGGTTCACGGTCATTTCGACCCCAGCAGTAGCTATTTCTCCTACTGTGAAAATTCTTGGGATCCGGCGTACGGCGGCTGGTATATGTTTGCCGACGGCATCAACCATGACCTTAAAAATCCGGGTGAAGAGTGGCAGATTATCCATCTAAATGAGGTCGTGCAATGTAACCGCTTCACGTGGAGGCCCTTCCTTGAATCTATGGTTCTTGAAGATGATAACGATCCTTCGGGAGATCCCTTGATAGATATGAGCATAGGGGACGGAGGCAAGGTTTATTACTTTGGTGCGCACCCGGATTACATCATTTATCCTACAAAGTACATTTGCTGCGATCCTACAAAGAAGGACACGGATAATGATGCCATGGACGACTACTATGAACTTTATCATGGTATGAATCCCTTGCTCGGCGCCGCAGGGCAGATTGACAACGGAAATGAGCCCGCGCTCGACATTGTCTTTATTGCGTACGATGGTATACCGGGCGGAAAATCTAAAAATCAGAAGGCGTCTGCCACAAGGAACTATTGGATGGGCCAGCCGAAACCACATCATAGGCTTCCGGCTCGCAAGACGCCTGCAAACAATTATGACTTCGAGGCGTACCCGTGGCTTAATGGTCTTGCGGCTGCTGACGCTGATGGCGATAACTTGCGCAACCAGACAGAGGCGATCATGACGGATATGCAGGGCCAGTCGACATGGCTCCATTCCGATCCAACGCCTCTTTGGATGACAGATTTCGGTTATAGCGGGTCGCTTACATATCGTTACTATGTTCCTACGGAAACTACAAAGTTTATAATTAACGGCTGCCCCGAGTACTTTACAGATCCCGTAACCACGAACAGATATTATTTCAATGATTTCCCGGGTTTTCACTGGGAAAAGACCGATGAAGGCAACAATCTTACCATCTCTGCATGCAAGGTTAACAGGTGGAACGCTTTGGATGTCGCCTGGAGCTTCGAAGAAAATGAAGGTTATGATACCGACCACGACTATTTGAGCGACTACGATGAGGTTGCCGGCAAGACGAAGAGCTCGTCCGATGTCCGCAATTCCGATTCGCCGCTCCGCCGTCAGGCGATGTGGTTCCCAGGTGAAGATGCCTTCCTTGAAACGACGATTGAAGTTTCGGAAGTTCCGCCGCGTCCGCTGCCGACGGGAGTTGATCTGCCGTTCTTCTACTACACGGTCGAATGCTGGGCAAAGCCCGAGGGTGATTTGACGCGTGAGCAGACGGTCGTTGAACGCGCGATTTACACGGGACCGTCGAATCTCGGAGACGCTGAGCTTCTTAGAAAGAACTTCCTCATCGGCCTTAAGAACGGCCGCTGGTATACTAAGTATGATTCGGCAGGCACCGACAAGAATGATCCTCAGGAGATTCTCAATGGCCCTGAAGCCACGACGAATTGGACGCACGTTGCCGCTACATTCGATGGAGAGTACTTGTGCCTTTACATCAACGGCACGAAGTACAGGCAGCTTAAGACTGGAGTTCAGCCTGAGCACGGAACTTCCGCCGTCGCCATTGATGCGGTCGGTAAGCTTAAGGAAGGTACTACAGGATACTCAGGGACGGCTGCCGGTAAGCCAGTTGTCCTCATTGGCGCGAGCGTCAATAAATTTTTCGGTATCGCTTTTGACGCTCAGTGGCGTTGGGGCTTACTCTTCCCTGTTGATTTTACCTACTACAAGAACTACTATCAGGGGTATGTTGACGAAGTGAGAATTTGGGATGGCGCTCGTAGCGAGAGCGAGATCCGCGAGAACTATCGTAAGCGTTTCACGCGCGAGGATGCGCTCGCTAACCGTCAGGCCGTTTGGGAAGTCTGGAAGAAGGGCATTACCAATCGCGCTCCGTCTACGAAAAATATGCTTCCAGCCGAGTTGAAGCGCCATTGGAACTTCGACCATATTCCCGGTGCGGCAACCTCAGAAGATATTATGGCAACTCCGGCAGGGTTTGATACGGCCTTTGATATTGGAGCGAAGGCTGTTTGGTCGAGGCCTATCGGTTGGGTCAATCCCTGGTGGAATTCCGTGTTCGTAAAGTCGACTAACTATAGCAATACTGCATGGGTGCCGTGGATTTCTGATACGGTCGGTCACTTGCCGCGTATGGATGGAACTACAGTTGACTCGAAGTATTGGAGCGAGGATCTTCTCGGAGGCAAGCCTGCAGCTCAGTTCAATTACGCGAAATTTGACTTCCCGAGGACTATGGAGCCGTACAGCCGTGCAAGGCAGGTGCTTGTCGGCGCAAATAGGGAAGAAGAAAGTGATAGCAGTTCCAATAGCGAATCTGACGACGAATCCAGCGGTGGCTCCAGCTATTACGGCATAGACAGGCGCCTTAATTGGGTTGAAAATGATCCCGACAAAATGAGCCAGTATGTCTTCACAATGCGTCATCGCTTGCTCGAGGGCTTTGATCTCTTGCCGCTCGGCGGCGCTTATCCTAAGCGCATTTCCGCGGCAGAAGGCGGTATGTGGGATGATGGTACCGCAGCTGACGCGTGGGCGCAGACAGGTGCAGACGCTGACAACGACAATCTCCCTGACTGGTGGTCAAACCTTGCTCTTCTAAATTACAATGATTCGAACAATCCGCTTACGAAGGTAACTTGGACGACAGATGTCTATTATAACGGAGTAAAGATGCCTGCATGGCAGGCTTACTTAAGAGACCTTGCCGCAGGTATGCTTTCAGATGGCGAAAAGCATCCTGAGTTTGCCGATACGCGCGATCTTGATGGCGATGGCATTCCCGATTGGTGGGAAGACCTCTACAAGATCGACACCGGTTCAAAGGCTGACGCAACTGCCGACCCCGACAATGACGGTCTCTCCAATTATCAGGAGTATATAATCTCCGAGCGCGACAGCCGCTATCCGCTTGATCCGACGCTTTCGCATTCCGTAAGCGAGGATGTTGTCGACTACTTCCTCCAGATTAAGAATGAAAAAGGAGAAAATGTCTACCTTGGTGAAGTCTACGCCGACCATGACTTCATGGAAGACCTTGAGGAAGACGCCAACGGCCTTGACCGCACGCGTTATGACGCCAATACAGACGCCGACGAGGATGGTTGGTCCGCATGGAGCGAAATGCGCTACTCCAACTACAAGCAGTCGATTGCTCAGAAGTTCGTATCGCATCTTGCAGGCTCCGAGGAAGTTAAGGATTATCCCGTCCCCGTCGTCCATGCGACACTGCGCTATAACGGCACGAAGGTGAATGTGGGCTCTACCGCTCCTATTGTCATTCAGGCTTATTCGGGCGGCAATCTCCAAAACGAGCCGAGCGCCACATATAATGTAACGCCTGGCGCGGCAGAAACGCGTTATGTGTACCTCGGCTTCTACGATGATCGCGTTGTCCACGGAACGCTCACGCCTGGGTGGATCGTCAATTCTCTTGATACGATTTCGCTTGAAGTAGCGCACGCACAACCTAACGATAAGTTCAGCTGGACGATTAAGGCTGGCGAAGGGGATGAGGCGACTGAGACGATTTATACCGGTACTTATGAGGAGATGTGGAAGGCTTGGACGACATACGGTAAAAATTGCGTTGTCTCGGCAGCCCCGTTCGAATGGCAGATAGCGATGAATTCCGTCGGGACGCACGGTATCCTTCAGATAAGTTCTGACGATCAGACGATGAAGGGCTATATGCTCCTTGATAACAAGCGCGTCGGCACAATAGACCTTGTGACGGGAGACTTTGATCTCAACCTCAAGGATCTGCAGAATTACATTATGGCTGATACGCTTATCGCGCTTCCGCAGCATTTCTTCCGCATCGCTTATCAGGCGAAGATTCCTGCAGAGCAGACAAAGTGCCTCAACATCTCGTTGGCAACTCCCGACAAAGGCAGCCTTACTGAGGGCACGGCTTCGTTTGTCGCGTTTATCGACATTGACGGTAACGGTGAATTCACGCCTGGTGTAGAACCTATCGGCATCGCCAAGGACGTGGCAATCGGATGGGATCAAGTTCCTTCTCTCTCAATAGAGCTGACCGATACTTCAGTCGCGGCAGGCAAGCGCTTTGCGTTCGGCGACGATGTTGAGACGCTGCGCATTATCCGTACGTCTATCAACGGTGAAGAGGAAGGCGTCAAGCGCCGCATCGTCTACAGCCGTACAGCCTCCGACGTCAAGCGCAAGACTGTTTACGAAGGCGACCTTTTGACAAACAACAAGTTTGGCCTCGACTGGACGAGCCTGCGCGCGGATATTATGGCGATGGAAGGCGTCTCGCTTAAGGATGTCGCGACCGTCGGCTACACCGTTGTCAGCGGAGAAGGTTCGGTGCAGAATATCGCATCCAATGATGTTATTGACACGTTCATCGTCGAGTATACCTCTACGCCCACGAAGCCAACGGCTTATTCGCCTTCGGTTGCCGTCGACGGCACGATTGTTTCCGTGCGCCCCGAGTTCAAGTGGACGAGTGCCGCGGGGTATACGGCGTTCCGCCTCCAGATCTGGGAAGAGGGTGGAGCAGAAGCCGTTTACAATTCACCTCTGATGGCGCTTCCGCCCGCCGACGCTTCTGGCAGGTTTATTTGGACGGCTCCCGTCTTTATCGGAACAAACTCCTTGAATGACGCGTGGGTGCTCAACAACAACTCGTCCTACAAGTGGCGCGTTGCGATGTACAACGCGAAGTTCTCGAACACTAACGACGCTGAGTCTGTATGGAGCGATTTCGCTTCCTTCAAGACGAAACTTGCCGAGGCTAACGACTTCTCAACGCGTCGTGGAACGGCAACCGTTTCTGTGCGTTACTTCGGGCCTGCAACGAATGCGCTTTCAAGCGTCATCGTCCAGCTCTTCCGCAATGCAGACTACTCTGGAGTACCTGCCGCGCAGTCGCGCCTTACATCTAGCGACTTCACGGCTCCTGCGAACTCACTTACAAATGCGGTGACAGTTTCGTTCTGCGGCCTTGATGAGGATGAGTATTTCGCGGTTGCCTTCATCGACCGCAACGGCAATGCCGTGCGCGACGCCTATGAGACGTGGGGTTACTCCGCTCAGGTTGGCGCGTCGTTACCTCACATCTGGACGCCGTCCGGCGCGAAGGTCGATCCATCAAGCGCCAAGGCAGCTTCTGTTGATGTGTATATGGAAGACACAGATGTCAACCGCGACGGAGTTCTTGACTGGAATCAAGCTGAGAACATTCTTACCGTAGCAGCATCCGCCACGGCGTCCGGTTCCGATACTTCCGATGTCGATCTCGACGGCCTTACGGGCGACGAGGAGACGGGAGACACTTACACCAACAAGCAGAAGTGGGATACTGATGGCGACGGCCTTCCCGACGGTTGGGAAGCGCGCTTCGCCGATACCGACCCGCTCCTTGCCGATGCCGATACTCTTACCAAGGGCGACTATATGGCGTTCACGGTGACGAACGGCATTTACCGCATGGTGACAAACAAGGACGGAATCAAGTATCTCGTCCGCGATACGAACAGTGTCTATCGTGTCGGCGATGTCATTCCTGCAAACGTACTTATCACGACCTACGATTACATGACGATCGTGCCGGATGAAACGCTCACGAATACAGTCACGGTGACGTACGCTGGCCTCGGAACAAATATCCTCGCAGGCGCCGACTTCCTGATTGACGCCATCGCGAATGTTGATGTGGCTCTCGTCCATGCGCAGGTCTATGATGAATTCGGCTACAGCCAGTCGACGGCGATTGACCCTGCTGATAAGAACACCAAGGCGTTTACCGCGCTTGACAAGTATATGCTTGTTAGGTACTTTGCCGCGATAGGCTTTACAGCTGCGTCTGAAGAGGCGATGAATCAGACGAAGGCTTGGAAAGACTTTACGCTTAAGCCGAACGACACCGATAACGACCGTGACGGCGTCGCCGATGGTTGGGAGCTTTACCTTATGTTCGGGACGAACACTACGGCGGCTGCGTCGCAGTACGCAACTCCGTCGTCCGCGCCCATCAATCCTTGGAAGTACGCTGATCGCAATGCAGACCTCGATGCCGACGGGCTTTCTCTCGTAGATGAATACGCTCAGGGCAAGAATCCTTCCGACCCCTGGAATATGTACTCCGTCTATGACGAACTTCTTCTTAGCGGGGTCGTTCCTTCGGATGCGGCTAAGTTCACGGACGCTCGCGCCCGCCGCTTCGGAATAACGGCCGAGGATTACGATGATGACTGGGATATTGACCTTATCAGCAATGTTCAGGAAATGTGGGCGTACTATCGCGATATGGATTCGCTCGCCGATATCGATCCTGAGAACGCTTGGTCGGATGGCGTAACGCCCGATTACTTCCGTGCCGCAAGCGGCTCTTACCTTGGCGCCATCTACAACGGCGGCGAGTTCGTCGAGCCTGCAGCAAGAGCCGAGCTTGAAATTGCCGACCTCAGAAATGCGGGTACGCGCGATCTCTTCCAGTCTGGCTGGGATGTCTGGTCGATCGTTCGCTATACTTATGCCGAGCAGCTTAAGGACAAGGAAGAGGAAATCTCCGAAGAATTGAGCATTGCCAATAAGTATACTTATGTGATGTTCGAAGGTTATGAAGGTGTAACGGAAGCAGAGCTTGTTGACTTCCATGTTAATCAGCTTGGCCATACAGAGGAGGAATCTCTTGGTGCGATTATCGCTGGACACGGCGGAATCGAGGCAATGAAGAGAGCGATTCTCGAGAAGTCCTCATCAAGCTTGGAAACTTCCAACTTCTCAATTCCTGAGCCGCAGGTCAACTTCACGTTCAAGTGGGCGGGGAACGGTCAGGCCGATGTTGTAGTCGACGTCTGGCAGAAGTCTTCGTTCTATCCGGAGTATGGCGAGCAGCTCACTGCAAGTTATACTGCTAAGGCGGCCTTTGATGCCGGCGTAGCTTATGTTCGCGCGAAGACTGCCGCTCGCGGCACAATCAAGCAGGGGCCTGCGAGGTTTGTAGCCTACATCGATGAAAACGGTGACGGCAAGTGTTCGCCCGGCGAGGTGTTTGGAACTTCCGAAGCAGTTGTCGGATATTCTGATATTAGGACAACGATTCGCCTTGGGGCATACGAGTCCTATACGTATCCGCTCGTGCGTGTCAATGCGACAAATGAAAATTCTGTCGTAGCTCTCGTCCGTTCGAAGATTAACGGTGAGCCGCTTATGAACCAGGTTGCAGGTGCTGTTTACTTCTATCTCCCGAACAATCAGGCGAGGGAGGCGGTATATCCTGTCGAGTATTTCACGACCGAGCATACCGGCCTTGATAAGTATCTTGCTGAACATGCCAATTCGCTTGGATATGCTCTTGAGAATATTGAAGAGGTGACATATGAAATCGTCCACCTTAAGAAGGATGAGCTTACATCTCTTAATGTCACCAACCTCAATAATTATGTAGTCGTTTCAAACGGTGAAGTGAAGGTCTTTGGGCCGTACCAGGTAAATGAAGAGTTTACTGTCCGCTACTCCAATAAGCGCGACAAGGCAAAAGTTTGGGGCACGGCTGATTCTACCGTCGGCAATGTAACAATCTCCTTCACTGTGCCGACTGACGGTTATGCGAATACGCGTTTCTGGCTTGCAATAAATGATAGAACGAAAGATGGGAAGTATCATAACGGCTTCCTTATTCCGCCAGCATCTGGTGGCGTGGTCGTCCTTGATCAAGATTGGTTTGACGAGCAAGGAATTTCCTTCAATCCAGGTAAATGCAAGGTCAAGGTACTGCTTGGTAATGATAAGTTCGACTTTGTTCAGCCGACCACAGACGAGTGGTCAGAGGAGGCGACATTCTCAATTAATAAGGCAGCTGAGCGTAAAGGCAAGATCGCAGTTAATGTAGTTCATCCGCTTGGCGTGGCGTTTACAGAAGGCGTTTCTGTGGCAGTCTATGATACTGAAGACCTCGCAGAACCTGTTGCCTACGTCGACGATAAGGCATCTACATCCGCTATCGAAGTTACAGGCCTTAGAGAGGGCTCAAAATACTATGTTGCTGCATGGTATGTAAAAGACTCCGCTGACGGGCGCGTTAACGCCGGCTATCGTGCTCCGTATGATACCTGGGGCTACTTGACGTCTCTCGGCTCTGTCACGAACGGCTTTACGGCGATGTCCGTTGTCGCCGCAGAAACAGTTTCCGTCACGAACACGATTTATCTCCAGGATACAGACTGGAATGATAATGGTGTTCTTGACCGTGAAGAGGAGTTCATAGATCATGCTGGGATCTATGACATCGGTCTTACGGTTGGATACAACTTCCATATTGAGGGTGCAAAGGATATTGAGATTTCCGATGTAGGCCCCATCGTGTCGACCACTGCGGGCGTAATGGCGTATGCAGAGGTTCCGTTCCAGCTCGTTTCCGTAACGAATGGCATTAACGAAGCTGTGTGGTATGCTGTTATCACAGAGCCCGCCTCTTCCAATGTTACAAGTGTTGGTGTTTCTGTTGGAACACCGCTTTCGGAACTTGAGCTCGCTTCCACATATTATTACGGTGGTAGCCTTGCGCTTGGAACGAATGTAACGTTTGCTGCGAATGCACCTGAAAAGGTTGTTTCTACAATGAATGCCGACCTTGTACTCGTCCATGCGCAGGTACTTGATTACTTCGGCTTCGATCCAAGAACGGCGAATGGAAATATGCCGCTTGGCGATACTCTCAACACGAAGGAATTTACTTCGCGCGACAAGAAGTATTTGAAAGACTATTTCATAAAGGTGCTCGGAGTTACGAATGCTAACGAATATGCTCTTTCTGATACGCTTGTCGATGCTGACGCAGTTGAAGGTGGTCAGGGTGACGGCCTGCCGGATGGCTGGGAACTCTATATGATGTTCAAGCCCGATGGCATTAAGGACGGTCTCATCTGCCACGTTGACGACTTGACAGATGAAAAGGTTGTCTTCTCACCTTGGAACTATAACGACCGCAATGGCGATATTGACGGCGATGGTCTTTCCAACCTTCTTGAGTACGATGGAGGAGCGGAGCCTACGAATCCGTTCGATCCTGATACGGATGGCGACAACATCTCCGACTTCTATGCCTGGAAGTATATGCTCAAGGGCGACGAGGCAGAGCGTGATGCAGACGGAGATGGACTTTCGAACTATGCCGAATACCTCATCAGCGAGGTCTTCCAGTTCCACTCGCTCGATCCGCGCAATGCTCGCACCGATGGCGCGTGCGTTGACTACTTCCGCAAGGTAGGCCATCTCTACCTTGGCGAGCTCTTCACCGATCACGACCAAGTCTCCGACCTCTGGGAGGCGGCATATCCCGGTGCACCTTCGCTCTCGAGCGATCTGTGGGCAAACCGCTACATCTACGATCCAGAGAAGGACCTCGATGGTGATGGTTGGTCGAACTACGCCGAGGCGAAGGCAGGAACGAGCCCGAAGGCTATCGACTCTATCGGTGTCGATCAGGAAACGCTCGCCGAGCATCCTGTACCTGTCATTGAGGCGACGGTAGTCTACAACGGCTACGATCCGATTTCCGGTCCGCTCGTCTTCCGCGCATGGAGCGAGAAGTTTGACCCTGGAATGATGCACGCGGCTGATGCCATTTGGACGACGCCTACGGCTACTGGACTGCTTACGGCGAAGAAGTATATCGGCATGAAGCCTTCTTCGACGATGGTTTACAGCCTCGGCCCGGGTGCCGTCACGCCCGGCTCTGTGAAGCTCTACTTCCGCGACCCGAGCTTCCGCCGTGCAGTTGTCCGCAACAATGTCGAACTCTCTGTTTCCGAGGCTGGCGTATCGCAGGCTAAGTGGTATGCTCTTGTTCAGGATAAGAATGGTGAGCTTGTAACAACAATTACGAATCAGGTGACAGCCGTTTCTGTCGGCTCCATCGATTACACAACTGGCAAGGTTGAGATCAACTTCAACGCTCTTGCGCTTTCGGGAAGCGTCTACGCATCAATGGTTAACGCCTCGCACGGCAATGAAGCGATTGATGCCGACACGGCAAAGCCTACCGATTATTACAACTGCGAGAAGATCAATCTTGACGCAAGCTATGTGAAGATCGCATGGTCGAGGATGAGCATCGGCTCCAACATCGGCGGAACGTATTACCTCGGCGATCCTGATAAGTCAGGTGCAGTAGAAGGAAACGGTGGTGAAGAAAGCGGCGACGGTGAGCAAAACTTCTCTGCCGCAAGCCGCGGTTATGTCCGTGAGGGACTCAACAGCTTTGTCGTCTTCGCCGACCAGAATCACGACGGCGACTATACGGCAGGCGAGCCTTTCGGCTATGTCAACGGAGTAGATGTCGGCTGGCAGGGCGCTAAGTTTACAGTTGAGCTTACCGAGACTTCTCCCGTCTTTGCCCGTGTCAACGTGAAGACTGAGGAGAACGACCGCGTTGCCCTTTACGGAATATATTCCGATACGATTATCATCACCAACCTTGCGCTTACTGCCGGAAATGAAAATTCCGGAAGCGAATCCGGGGATGGCGGTCTTCGCTATTTGCATGTGCGCGTCGATCGTCATTCCGTCAACGGCGTACAGCTCGGAATTGGGGATAATAAGATCAATCTCCCTGACCGCATACTTGTCGACAAGTATATGGATCTCGGTGTCCGCAGCTTCCTCCATGAAGGTGACTTCATCTCAGAGGGTGAGTTTGATATCGACTGGTCTTACTTTGATGAGATTGCGTATGATAGCGCGTTAGGGGGATTGATTGGCACCGAGTTGGGCCCAGATCCTGTTGAGGTTGGCTACCGTGTGGTTGTCGACAATTCCTTGCTCGTAAGCCCTGTTACAAACAATATCTCGCTTTCGTACGTGTTCACGCGCCGCTTCGATTCGTATGATAATCGCGCGATACCAGTTGATCTTGCGAATGTTGTCACATACGGCTCTCGCCCGACATTCAGCTGGTCGATGGGCAAGTCTAATACGTATACGGCGTTCCGCCTCCAGATTCGTGACGGCACTAATGTCAACGCTAAGGTCGTTTACGATAGCGGCATTAACCGCGCGCCTGCGAAGAACAGGGAAGGCCGTTACGAGTGGACGGCACCAATCGCTCCCGGAGACGTGATGCCTACAGGTGAAACGCTTGAGGCGAACGGCAACTACTGGTGGTATGTGTCGATGTACAACTCGAAGTTCAATTGGGACGCATATTCTAAAGAGGCAGGCGTATTCAGAACTCTTGTCAACGCCCAGCAGGATGTTGACGACCGCGGCTACAATGCAATAGCCGTTACCGTCAAGTACACAGGTCCTGAGGCCGTCCTTACAAATGCCGCTGTGCGCCTCGAGGCGTTCACCACTGCCGACTTCAGCGGTGAAAACTATTCGAGGGTTGTTGTGACCAACAAGGCTGATATAGCAGACAGCTCAAAGATTATCCCGAACGCTAAGCTCATCGGGCTTCCTGCAGGCACATACTACGTAAGAGCATATATCGATTCGAATAACAACTTCAAGAAGGATGTTTGGGAATCGTGGGGCTCTGTCGCAGAAAGCGTTACTGTCGGCGCCGGAATCGCGATGCCCAATGTTGGGCTCTACATTGAAGACGCCGATACTGACGATGACTGGGTGCCAGACGCATTGGAGTATGCTCAGAGCGGTCGCTTGGACGCAAACGACGCAAAGGCTCTCGTTTCTGGCGAGTTCATTCTCTCCGATAAGTTATCTGGCGCAGTCAACGCGGGCGGGTTTGACGCAGGCGTCTCCACGACACTCTCGGGTGTCACGCTCTCCGCATTCCAGTATGCTGATGCAATGAGCACGCTTCTCTTGGGCGAGATGAGCGGCGAGAAGTCCTCACTTGATGCAATCCGTGCTGCTGTCGAGAAGACGATCAAGGGCGACTCCGTCAAGATCACCTCGATTACGTTCGATCCTACCAAGCGCAAGGTTGTTCTTACTGTCGATGCGGAAGTTGCCGATTCGATTGCAGGCAAAATCTTCTCGAAGATCTATGATTTCACAAGCCCCGATTCAGTGGCTGTGACAGTCAAGGTCTATAAGAAGGATTCGCTCGTCCAGGCCAACTGGACGCTGGTAGAAACGAAGAACTGCTCGATTGGCAAGACTGAGCAGTATGTTGAAGTCGGTCTTTCCGACGGCGACTATACCAGCGGCTTCTACAAGGTTGAAATCGAACAGTAATATTTCTTATTCAGAAGAAAGTATTAAAAGCAGGATAAAATGAAAAAGACAATCAGAAAAGTTCTCGTAATAAATTCCGGTTCGAGCTCGCTCAAGTATCAGCTCTTTGATATGAAGAATGAAGAGCGTCTCGCCAAGGGGCTCGTCGAGCGCATCGGCGCTGGCGGCCCCGCTAACCATGCCGAGGCGTTAAAGCAGGTTGTAGCCGACCTTGGCAATCCCACCGATATCGATGCCATCGGGCACCGTGTTCTTCACGGAGCTGAAGTCTTTAAGGATTCGGCGAAGGTTACGAAGAGCGTAATGACGCAGCTTAAGAAACTTGTTAAGTTCGGGCCTCTCCACATGCCTCCGAATCTCGGTGGCATTGAGGCATGCGAGAAAATCTTCAAGGGCGTTCCGAACGTTGCTGTTTTCGATACGGCTTTCCATCAGACGATGCCTGATTGCGCGGCAATGTACGCCATTGATCCTAAGTATTACAAGAAGATGGGCATCCGCAAATACGGTTTCCACGGCACGAGCCACAAGTTCGTGACTCAGGCTGCGGCGAAGTTTTTGAAGAAGCCTCTTTCAAAGGTGAATCTCGTAACATGCCATCTTGGAAACGGCAGCTCTCTTGCAGCTATCAAGAACGGTCAGGTTGTGGATACTTCAATGGGGCTTACTCCTCTTGCCGGAATGGTGATGGGAACGCGTTGCGGAGATATTGACGCCGCAGCCATTCTGTCCATTATGGAGGCGGAAGGAAAAACGCCTGCCGAGATGGATAAGATGCTTAACAAAGCTTCTGGTCTTCAGGGGCTTACAGGTGTCAACGGCGGAGACTGCCGTGACATTTGTGCGAAGGCGGCCAAGGGTGACAAGCAGTGCGAGCTTGCGCTTGAGATGCTTGCTTACCGCGTGGCGTTTTATGTTGGCGGCTACAACACGATTATCGGCGGGGCAGACGCGATTATAATGAGCGGCGGTATCGGAGAGAATTCTACGGAAGTGCGTGAACGCATTATCAAGCGTCTTGCAGGGCTTGGAATCAAGCTTGACAAGGCCGCAAATAAGAAGTCGCACGGCGTTGTGGCTGTTATCTCGACTAAGGATTCAAAGATTCCCGTCGTAGTGCTTCCCACTAATGAAGAGCTCATGATCGCGAAAGATACCGTGCGTGTGCTTGGTTAATGTTAGAATGTTCGAATGTTTGAATGTTTGAATGCTTCAAATAATGAGAAAGTGGTTAATGAACGATAAAAGAGAGTTTAAGATGCAGATGGAAATGCGAACACGCCAGTTCGCTGTATCTGTACTTAAATTTATTGAGTCGTTTCCTAGTTCAACAACAACAAAAATAATAGGAAATCAATTAGGTAGAGCAGCTACATCTATTGGTGCGAATTATAGAGAGGCCAATAGAAGTGAATCAAAGGATGATTTTATACATAAGATAAGTATTGCATTAAAAGAAAGCTCTGAGGCCATGTATTGGATGGAAATAATAGAGGAAATGGGTTATTGTAGAAATCAGTTACCAAGTATTAAGAATGAGTGCGAAGAGATATTGAAATTAATGCAAGCAATAAACAGAACACTAAGGACAAAAAAACTCCAACACTCCTAACATTCCAACATTCAAACATTCAAACATTCAAACATTCAAACATTCCAACATTCAAACATTCAAACATTCTAACATTCTAACATTCAAACATTATCCCTATGTACGCAATTAAGAATATAATTGAAAAGGCATCGAAGCTCAACGGTAGCATAGTTCTTCCCGAAGGGCAGGACGCAAGAGTTATCACGGCAGCTTGCGCACTCGTAGACAGGAAAATTTGCACGCCTGTCGTTCTTGGCACTCCTGAAGAGATTGCCGCGGCAGAAGCGAAGGCTGGGCTTTCTCTCGCCGAGCGCGCTATCAAGGTTATTGATTACACACAGGGTGACGCCGAGCTTGAGGCGGCTTACTTAGAAGCGTGGAACGCCAAAGAGTCGAAGAAGCCCGCTGAGAAGCAGAAGATGATCGACCTTGCGGCAGCGCAGCAGACACTCCGCACCAAGCGCATTTATTTCGGCGGAATGATGGTAAAGCTCGGCAAGGTCGACGGTCTTGTCGCAGGCTCCATCGCTTCGACTGGCGATATGCTTCGCGCCGCATTCCATACGCTCGGCACCCAGCCCGGAGTGAAGACTGCTTCCTCCTGCTTTATAATGGATCTTAAGGAGCCCACTCCCGCAGGCGACAGCGTTCTCGCTTTCGGCGACTGCGCCGTAATCCCCGATCCTACCGCCGAGCAGCTTGTTGACATTGGCCTTGCCACTGCCGAGACTTATCGCGATCTTACAGGCAACGAGCCGCGTGTTGCATATCTTTCGTTCTCGACGAAAGGCTCCGCCGCCGGCCCGCTTGTTGAAAAAGTTCAGAAGGCAGTCGAGCTTGCAAAGCCGCGTTTCGCCGAGAAGGGCATCAAGATGGATGGCGAAATGCAGTTTGATGCTGCAATCGTTCCCGCTGTAGGTCAGCTTAAGAATCCGCAGGGCGACATCCAGGGTAATGCAAACGTCTTCATTTTCCCTGATCTTCAGGCAGGAAACATTGGCTATAAAATCGCGCAGCGTCTTGGAGGCGCAGATGCGATCGGTCCTAATCTTCAGGGCCTTGCCAAGGCGATGAACGATCTCTCGCGCGGTTGTTCGGCGGAAGATATCGTCGGCACCGCCTGCGTGACATTGCTTCAGAGCCAGGGGAAGTAATAGGAATGTTATAATGTTTGAACATTCGAACATCACAAGAGCAAGAGAAGTCTTCGATGTGGAAATCGAAGGCTTAAAGGCCGTACGTGATTCATTGGGTGAGAGCTTCATCAAGACAATTGATTTGATTCTTGACGCTCTTAAAAAGGGCGGGCTTGTCGTTGTCACCGGCGTAGGAAAAAATCTTCATATCGCCGAGAAGATGAGCGCGATTTTTGCTTCCACCGGCACGCGCTCAATCGTGCTCAATCCCGTGCAGGCGATGCATGGCGATCTCGGTATGGTTTCTCCTCGCGATGTTCTTATTGCCCTTTCGTTCTCAGGTGAATCGGAAGAAGTCGTGAAACTTATCCCGGCAATCCGTCGCCACGGGCTTAAAGTCATTTCGCTTACCGGCAACGATGGGTCGACTCTGGCAAAACTCAGCGACGTGCATCTTTGCATTCCGTGCGGCAAGGAGGCTTGCCCCTTCGGGATGGCTCCGACAAATTCCACCACCGCCACGATGGCGATGGGCGATGCTCTTGCGATGGTTCTCATCGATGCGCAGAAGTTCCCGATTGAAGATTACGCGATGAATCATCCTGCAGGCGCAATCGGGCGAGCTCTCGTTATGAAGGTGACGGACGTCATGCGCTCCGGCGAACGCTTCGCTCGCGTCACGCCCGACAACACCGTCATGGAGTCCCTGATGGCCATGACGAAAGCGAAGTCGGGCTCTGCCGCGATTGTCGATGGCAGCGGCCGTCTCGTAGGGATTTTCACCGATGGTGATTTCCGCCGTGCGGTGAGTGAAAAGCGCGTCGATCTCAATGCTGCAGTCTCCACCGTGATGACATCGCCCGCCATGTTCGTCCGTGATGATGTCTATGCCGCAGATCTTCTTAAGATTTTCGAGAAGAAGCGCATTGATGACCTCCCCGTCTGCGATGCAGATGGAAAGGTTGTGGGCGTTGTCGATATTCAGGATTTACCCAAGATGAAAATAATGTAAGAGAAAAAGGGAAAGGAATCGTAAAATGAATGTGAAAGTTTTCGTTATTTGCGCTGCGGTTGCAACGGCACTTGCGCCTTCGTTCGCCGCTCCCGCCAAGAAGGCTTCGCGCCAGGCGTCAGCCGCGAGCCGCAGCGGAATTGTGCGCGTCACTCAGGAGCCTAAGCTCGGTCAGCAAACTTGTCTTCCCGCTCCTTCTGTTCCGGGGGCTTCTCTTGTCGGCATGTGCAACAAGAAGCCGCGCCGCTGGATTGTTCTTGAGGCGAAGTACGAAACTTCCAGTTCTGAAAATTCGAAATTTATCGATCAGCTCGTTTTTACCTGGCATGTTCTTCTTGAAACGCGCAGCGCCACGGAAAACAAGGGCAACGAGGAGAGGCTTGCGCCGTATAGCTATTTCACCACGTCAGCTTCCTATGTCAATATTCCTGCAGGTGCCCACGCTTCATCTGTCGTGTTGCCGCCCAGCTATCTTGAACGCTTCGGAACGCCCAAGGCAATCGGTCTTGAGATTTCCAATCAGAACGGCGAAAACCTTTACTATAATTCCTGGAGCGAAATCAAGGGAATCAATCCCGGCATGAAGTTCTGGGAGGAGCAGAAGATTATGGAGGCGCAGGCTAACGGTAAACCTATGATTGAGAGACGTCAAGGTCTTCTCGACCGCTCCAAGTCGATTTGGGCTCTCGTGTATCCTAACGACTACGAGGCCATCGCCCAATAAGAGAAGCAAAAAGTCCAATAATTACAAACACCTCGATTTATGGCTAAGAAGATTTTAACACTCAACATAGGCGCGACGAACGTCACGCTTGCGGAATACGATTGTTCCGCAAGGGGAACGCTTACGCTTACGCGTTACGGGCAGTCGCTTCTGGCAGCTCCCCTTGACGGCGGAAATACGGAAACGATTTTAACGCCTGCGATTCTTGAAGTCGTCCGCGCAACTGGCATTCGCCCCGGTAAAGTGAACATCTCCATTCCCGGGCAGATGGTGTTCCCGAAATTTGCCGCCATTCCCTTGGCGGGAGGCGCCGAACGGTTTGAATCGATGGTCCGCATCGAAATTGAGCAGAACATACCGTTCCCGATTGATGAGATGGTTTGCGACCGTCAGGTTCTCGGCGAGACTCAGTCGGGCGACACATCTGTCATGATTGTCGCGGCGAAGGTCGATCAGCTTGAGGCGATATGCTCGGCCGTTTCGGCGGTTGGTTTCAGCCCTGAGGTAGTTGACGCCTCTCCGATAGCGCTCGCGAATTCAGTCCGTGCGGTGAGAAGCGGCTCCGAGGAGGAGTGTGTCATTGTTCTCGATATTGGTGCAAGAACAACTTCTCTTGTGATTGTCGAGGGCGACAAACTCTACAACCGCTCGATTCCCGTAGCGGGCAATGCAATAACAAAGGAGATTGCCGCAGTTCTTGGATGTTCGCAGGAGGATGCCGAGCGCATTAAGAAAGAGCAAGGCTACGTTTCTCTCGGCGGCGTGACGGAGGATGCCGATGAAATGGCAGACCGCGTCTCTAAGGTATGCCGTGCGGTGATGACGCGTCTTAACGCTGAAATTACCCGCTCCATCAATTTCTACCGCAGCCAGCAGGGCGGCGCGGCTCCGGTGAAGCTTTATCTCGCCGGCGGCACTTCCCTTCTTCCTCAGGCAGGCGAGTTTTTCGCCGAATCGCTCGGCGTCGAGGTTGAAATTTTCAATCCCTTTGAGATTGTGAGAGTCGCGTCCTCGGTTGACGCAGAAGCTGTTGAGTCGGACGTGGTATTTCTCGGTGTCAACACAGGCCTTGCTTTGCGCGATGTGAACAACGCGCGTTTCGCAATCAATCTTCTGCCGCCGTCCATCATCGCCGAACGCGCCGAGAAGGCGCGCATTCCTGCGCTTCTTGCAGCTGGCGTCATGTTCGTTTCGGCTCTTATTTGCGGGGTCTTTGCAATTAACCGCGAGCGTTCCGTGATTGAGGCGCGGCGCGATGCTGTATCTGCCGTAGCCAGTAAGCTTTCCGCGATGGATAAGAAAGTGGAGAGCGCTGAGAAGGCCGCGAACGAAGCCGAGAAAGAAGCGGAGGATTTCCGTAAACTTCTCGTAGGCCGCTCCGTCGCAATTCATCGCCTTTCTGCGATTAAAGATTCTCTCCTTCCCGGAATGTGGATAGAGAAGTGGTCGGAAGACGGCAAGATTACAGTGAGGTTCTGGCGCGATAAAGTTAAAGACAAACTTCCCGAAGGCACAAAGACGGTCGGCGAGTATGTGGTTGACCGCGTTAAGGCGAAGGGCGTGGCGCTTAAGGATGGAGTTAGTATTCTCGATATGTCGACGCTCGGGTCGAAGTCTCAAGTCGATCAGTTCACATTGGAGGTCAAATTTAAATGAACAAATCAAAAATAGCACTTGCGGCAACGGGCGGAATGACGCTTATCGCCTCTCTCGCCGCCGGTTTCTTTCTCCTGAAGGCCTTCAATGCCAAGACGGCTGCGCTTGAAGGAGACATGGAAGAAGGCATTGACGGTCTCGGCACCGTTATGCAGAAGGCCACGAGCCTTTCCCGCAAGCCCGTCTATCCTTGCGAGAAGAGCGTTAAGGAGTATGAGGCAAAGCGCGATAAGTTCAACGAATGGCGCGCCGACGCATTGACGATAGCCTCTCGCGGAGACAGGAATTTCACGAAGACTACCTCGGCTGCGTTCAAGGAGTTCATTTTTGAGGAATCAAAGAGGCTCGTATCGCTGCCTGGTTCTGTAAACGGTTCTCTTATGAAGCCTGATTTCCCGTTCGGGCCGTTCCGTGAATTCATCCTTGACGGCAAGCTTCCTCCGGAGTCGAAATTGGGTGTTCTCCAGAGGCAGTGGGATGATATTACCTTCCTCATTGAGATTCTTGCGAAGGCCGGTGTTCTTGAGATTACAGGCATTGAAAGCAAGGCGGCCGCAAAGCCGGCATCTGAAACCGCAAATGCTTCTCAGATGACGAAAAAGCGCTCTGCAAAGAGGCCGAGGGCGGCAACGAAAAAGCAGCAGGCGGATGAGTCAGCAGAGACGGAGGTTTCAGTCGAGCGTTATGCCGTTACTTTCCTCGCAAAGCCGCAAGCGTTCGTTCGCGTCCTTGATGAGTTGAATGTGTGTGAGAGATTTGTGACTGTTGATTCCTTCTCGTTCCTCAAGTCATCTGACTACCTCCTTGATGCGATTACTTTTACGAAGAAGGATGAAGCGGGGGCGGCGTCCAAGAGGTCATCGCGCCGCTCATCCCGCCGCCGCTCCAACAAGGAAGAGGAGGAAAAGCCAAGTTCCCTTTCGCCGCGTGAGCAGGCTCTCAAAATGGGCGTCGTTTCTGACCCTGCATATGAAGCGCCGCTTACAGTTTCCATCGCTGTGACAATCAGTGATTTTGGTTCGCTCAGCGCTAATCAGCAAGAAGGCGCACAGGAGGAGAGAAAATGATTTCCAGTAAGAAAAATTTTGTTCAAGCCCATTGGGACTGGCTCCTCGCGGCATTTTCCGCGGTTTGGCTTGTAGGTGGCGTCGTCTTTCTTTGCGGAACGAACGGCATGGATCCCGAAGAGGCTGCCGCTGAGGCGAAAGCCGAGGCAAGCAGGCGCACTTCATCTGAATCTGGCGTCAAGGAGGCGGATCTTCTCGTTTTCTCTGCGGCGACGCGTGCGGCGCGTAAGCCTATGACAGTTGAAGTTCCTGAAGAAGGCAAAGAGAGTTTCCTTTCAAGCGAGCGCAGGGTTAAGTGCGTTAACGCAGAATGTGAGAGGGCTATTGTGTTCGGCTCGGAGACATGCCAGTTCTGCAATGCGTCGCAGGTATCTCAGAAGGAGGTGGTCTACGATGCCGATGGGGACGGGTTGCCCGATGAATGGGAAAAGAAGTACGGCCTCGACCCGTCAAACAAGGACGACGCGGCGGAAGATCTCGATGGAGACGGGTTTACCAACATTGAGGAATTTTACGCCAAGACAGACCCAACGGACAAGAATTCGCATCCCGATTATCTTGATTCGCTCAAGGTGATTGCCCCTCTCGATGAGACATATCTCCCATTCGTTTTCAAGAAAGCGAATAAGATTCCTTCGGGCTGGAGACTTGAGTTCTTTGATCCGAAGAAGAAGAACGATTACGGGCTTGTAGGAAAGACTGTGACAGCGAAGATTGGCGAGGAAATCGACAAGTACGGTTATAAGGCAGTCGGTTATACGCCAAAGATGATTAAGCAGGTCATCAGCGGCACCGGTAATCTTACGAAGCCTGTTGATGTGTCGGAGGCGGTTGTTGAGCGCATTTCCGACGGCAAGCGCGTCACTCTTGTGGTCCAGCACGGCAAAACGTATAAGTTTGCGCCCGTGGATGTGCAGGCGACAGTCACTTATGAGCGCGGCAATTCCGTAACGCGCAAAGTGATTGTCGGCGATACGATAGATTTGAACGGAAGCAAATATAAGGTTCTTTCGATCAAGCCGGAAGGCAAGGGTGCTAAGGTTACTTTTGAAAACGCTTCAAGCGGAGTGAAAAAGACACTTAGCACACTTGAATGATTCATCAAAATATTATATAATTTCACTAATTAAGTTAAGGAATAGGTTGCCGAAATGACGAACAAAACCAAAACTATCGTTTGGGGGGCTGTAATAGCTCTTGCTTCGTATGTACCGTTTGTGCCTGCACAAGACGATCTTGATGCGTTGCTGAATGAACTTGACCCTGCAAAGGAAGCAACAACTGTTGAGAAGAAAGCTTCTCCTCAAGAGGCTAAGGCTCCCGCAGCAGAGGCAGATACTTCCAAAGAGGTAGCTCCTGCGGCGGAAGAAAAAGAAGCTGAGCAACCAAAGGCTGAGGAAACTTCCGATGAGAAGGCCGCGGCAGTTCCTGCCGAAGAAGGCAAGGAAGCTAAGGAAGTTGCAGAGGCGGATGAGGCACCGGCTCCTGCCGAAGAAGCTAAGGAGGCAGATACGCCGA
This sequence comes from Kiritimatiellia bacterium, assembly GCA_018384485.1. GTDB lineage: Bacteria > Verrucomicrobiota > Kiritimatiellia > RFP12 > UBA1067 > UBA1067. The sequence goes on along the minus strand of JAHBAE010000036.1, from coordinate 16,512 downwards.
AGGCCGAGGAAGTTGCCGCTCATACAGAAGAGCCATCTCCTGCCGGCGAAGAGCCTGTCCCTGCTGAGAAGGCTGAAGCTAAGGCAGATCCTTCCAGCAAATCCAATGCGCCGATGCTTGGAGACCTTGCCGCTTCCGCGAATGTAAAGGTGAAGGCTGCCGAGCCTCCGCATCCCGATGCTGAGCTTCTTGCCAATGTTGTCGCCACAGAGGTGAACCGCGGCATGGCCCGTGCCAAGCAGGCGGAGCAGGATATGATTGAGGCGCGCAAAAGTATGCGCGAAGGGGCGTTTCTTGAGGCGCTTCGCCATTATAACGCTGCTGAGAATCTGCTCACCTCTCACGAGCGCGATAGAATGCACAAGCTTGAGTGCAAGCAGGGCGGCGCTGAAGCGCTTCTCCGGCAGGCTGTTAAAGAGTGGAAGCTCGGTCAGAAAGATCATGCTATTGAGCATATCAACGGAGCTATTGAACGCGGCCATCCGAAGGCGAATCGCATAAAAGAGCGTTGGGAGAGCGAGTTGCAAAATCCTTCTTATGCCGCCAGTGCGCAGGAAGATTCCGAAGCAGGCAAGCATCGCGTTGATGACGAAGACTATAAGAAGCGTCGCGAAAGCATCCGCAAGCATTTGAAGCGCAGCGCCCAGTATTTTGCGGCAGGCGAGCTTGATAAGGCGCTTGAAGAGGCGGAGACCGTTCTTGTAGGAGATAAGTACAATACTGAAGCTATACGCATGCGCAAGAACATTATTGCTCGCCGCAAGAGCATTCTCCAGAAGGAGCGTGTCGCTGCGCGTGATGGTCTTATCGCCGATGTTGATGAGGCGTGGAGGCCTGTGTATGCGGTTAATGCAGGTTCCCTTGAAGAAGGCTCTTCCGAGACTGTTAAATTCAGCGCGGGTGATGATCCTGAACGTACGAGCGAGCAGGCAATTATCGAAAGGATGAAAGCCATCCGCCTTCCTGAGATTAAGTTCAATCCTCCCGCGACGATTATGGATGCGGTTCAGTTCTTCCATCAGGCTTCAAAGGATTACGACAATCCGGCACTTCCTGTTGAGGAGCGCGGTTTCAACTTCTTCCTGCGCCCGCCTACCCAGCTTAAGGCGGCAGAGGAAAATACTCTGGAGAGCGCGAACGACTTTACCGATACTGGCGCGGAAGAGAATACCGAGAAGGCTGCGCATGGTTTAGCTCCGATTCCGACAATCGCGGCGAACAATATTTCTTTCTACGAAGCGTTGAAGCTCGTTTGCGATTCTGTTGATTATAAGTTTATCATCCGCGGCTCTGTCGTTATGGTAATGCATAAGGATTCGTCCACGGCTGAAATTCTTGCTCGCAAGTACAATGTTCCGGAATCCTTTATAGAGCGCGTATCTTCCGCTTCGGAAGAAATCAAGACGATGGGTGGTTTCGGAGCCAACGCAAACAATAACAACGGGAAAGAGAATGAGGAAGCTGCTCCCGATCAGGATTGGAAGGCCTTCTTCTCTGAGATGGGTGTTAAGTGGCCTGAAGGCTCTTCAATCAAGCATATCAAGTCGCTCGGCAAGCTTTATGTCCGCAATACGCGTGAGAATCTTGCCGAATTCGAAAAGGTGCTCGACGAGCTCGGCGGTCAGCCGCAGCTTATTGAAATCGAAACGCGCTTCGTTGAAGTCTCTCAGGAAGACTTGAACTCCCTCGGCTTTGAGTGGATCCTTAACGACAATTACACGTTTGGTCTCGGGCGTCATGTCGGCAAGGCTCTCGGGCTCAAGAGCGCAGATTATGTAACGACAACTTCGGGAGAAACTACTCAGAACAGCTTCACCTATAATGCGGACGGTACGATTAACACGATAACAACTACTGTTACACCTGGCACGAAAACACCTGTTTGGCAGAAGGTGCCCGGCGGCTCAGGTAAGAAGCAGATTGGTGTCAATGCGTTCGGCGGCACTTCAGATTACGGCAACGGTAGCCGCTACCTTTCAACGGAGGGCAATCATATCTCTGGCGAAGGCATGAAGACGAACGATCAGTTTATGCGTCTTAACGCGTTCCTTGGAGACGCCGATCTTTCAATGATTCTCCATATGCTCTCGCAGCGTAGCGATACTGACCTTCTGTCCGCTCCGAAGGTTGTAACGCAGTCTGGCCAGCAAGCCGTCATCAAGGTTGTTACGGAATTCATCTACCCGCAAGACTACGATGTTCAGCTTCAGTCGAGTTCTTCTTCTTCCGGTTCAAGTTACGGTGGCAGCGGGTCGCAGTCGGCGATTCTCGCGGTCGTCGAGCCCCAGAACTTCACGATGCGCGAAGTCGGCGTTATTCTTGATGTTACGCCTACATACTCCGAGGCTAACGGCGGCTCAATTGATCTTGAGCTTAAGCCGCAGGTCGTTGATGAGCCCTCGTGGAGGAACTACGGTATGAAGATTCCGTTTACAGGCAATAGTTCTTTGCAGAACTTTGAAGGTCTTGGCGGTATTTTCGATGGCTTGAGCGCAATCTTTAATACTCTTGGTCAGGCCATTCCTACGGCGACGAAGGCCGCTCTTGCCGAGTCGGCGATGACATCTGCCGATACTGCGCTTCAACAGCTTGCGAATTCGGGCGACAACATCACGTATTATGACGCTCCTATGGAACAGCCGTTCTTCCATGTTCGTTCCATCGAATCGAGAGTTTCGATTACTCCTGGCTCTACCGTTGTGATGGGTGGCCTTATCACAGAGCAGCGCAAGGCAATGGATGACAAAGTTCCGTTCTTGGGAGACCTTCCCTTTATCGGGCGTCTTTTCCGGTCGCATGCAGAGCAGACAATCAAGCGCAATTTGCTCGTGTTTGTGACAGGTCGTCTTATCACGCCTTCTGGTCGTGAGCTTAAGCTCAATGACCAGTCATCGAATGATCAACAAGTAAAAGCTGCTCCATCAGGGAAGTGATTCTCTGTAGAGTGCATAGATAGGGGTGCTTATGGCAGGTAAATATAGCCGCTTCTTGCGAAGCGGCTTTATTGCGGTAATAGCGGCAGTTTTTCAACTGCAACTTTTTGCTGAATTTCCAGTTCCCGTTCAGGTGAATCAGATTGGGTCTGTCAACGGAACTGTCAGTTTGACTTCTACCTCTCCTGGAGGAACACAGGTTTCTACTCATCTTTCATCTGGGCAGAGTGCCACCATCAAAGCTGTTCCAAACAACGGGTATCAGTTTCAAAAGTGGACGATTTCTGTAGCGACTAAAGCAGGAAATAAGTATTCTCTTAGTCCTACTACGGCTGATTATCAAATAAAATACGATGATTTCAATAGTTCCTATGGAAGTATTATTTCTGTACAATGCACTGCAACATTTGCGGCTAAAGAAATAACAGTCAATTTTGATGCGAAAGGTGGTACGACAAAGACGATATCAAAGACTGTCACCTATGATTCTACATACGGCGAGTTGCCGACGCCCGAACGCTCAGGGTACGCATTCATTGGGTGGTATACGGCGGAGAGCGGCGGTACGAAGATTGAGGCATCGACGACTGTTTCAATCACATCAGCCCAGACGCTCTACGCGCAATGGATCGCGAAAACTTATACGGTGACATTTAATGCTAATGGAGGTGCGACATCTACGTCATCAAAGGAAGTTACATATGCTTCGACGTATGGCAATTTGCCGCCGCCCACACGCACCGGGTATACTTTCGCAGGTTGGTATACGGCGGAGAACGGCGGCACGAAGGTTGAGGCATCATCGACTGTTTCGATTGCATCGGCGCACACGCTCTACGCTCGATGGACGGCTAATACATATACTGTAACATTCAATGCGAACGGCGGAGAGACACCAACGGAGTCAAAGAGTGTTACTTATGACGCGACGTATGGCGATTTGCCTAAGCCCACACGCACCGGTTATACTTTCGCAGGCTGGTATACGGCGAAGAGCGGCGGCACTAAGATTGAGGCATCATCGACTGTTTCGATTACATCGGAGCAGACGCTCTATGCTCGATGGACGGCTAAGTCATATACTGTAACATTCAATGCGAATGGAGGCACGGTCACGACATCACCCAAGAGCGTTACTTATGCCTCGACGTATGGCGAGTTGCCTGAGCCCACACGCACAGGGTATACTTTCGCAGGTTGGTATACGGCGAAGAGCGGCGGCACTAAGTTTGAGGCATCATCGACTGTTTCGATTACATCGGAGCAGACGCTCTATGCTCGATGGACGGCTAAGACATATACTGTAACATTCAATGCGAACGATGGATCGGTCTCGCCAACATCAAAGGAAGTCACCTATGCCTCAACATATGGAGACTTGCCGATACCGATGCGTACGGGGTACACATTTGATGGTTGGTATACATCGGCGAGCGGCGGCACGAAGATTGAGGCATCATCGACTGTTTCGATTACATCAGCGCAGACGCTTCACGCGCATTGGACAGCAATTTGGTATGGGCTTGGGTTTGATAATATTTTTCATCTGGTCGAATTTTCCAAAAGCTCTGTTTCCAGTTATCCTGCTGATGAAAAGATTTGCTCTGTAGATATCAATCTCCAAGACAATTCTCTTAAGATAATAGGATTGTCGGATACGCGAATGACTTGTTATACTGCAAGGTCAGAACAGGGACTTGGAAATTATCCAGGACGCTACGCCCTTACAATAAAAGGTGGAGCCACATATAATATTTATGCTAAAACTGAATCGAATTTAACTGTCATTCCTCCGTGTGCGATTTGGGTTTTCTTGTTTGATGCCGAAGGAAATTATATAAGTCCTGAAGGCGCATGGAGTGAGTCGGTAAATATACAAAATGGAATTGGATCGCTCACGACTCCTTCGCATGCGAAGAACATGGTTGTGTTTTTCCAGGCGGATCTTGCGAAGGAAGAATATTTGAAGTTTAAGGATGTGCGTATTTGTGAATCGTCGATTGCGGCCGATTTCAATTCGCAGTCGGGATTGTCCTATGCTTTTTCTGAGACTGGTAAATACGGCACGCTTCCAATCCCGCAACGAGAGGGTTATGCGTTTGTGGAGTGGAATCTAAGCGCGGCAGGAAATGGGATTAAACTGACAAAGGATGATCCTGTTGCCGCTGAGTCAAGGACCGTTTATTCTCAGTGGTCGACAAATGATTATACTGTGACATTCAATGCTAACGGCGGAGAGACACCAACATTGTCAACGAACGTCACTTATGGCGCGACGTATGGCGATTTGCCGACACCAACGCGCACAGGGTACACATTCGCTGGTTGGTATACGGCCAAATCGGGCGGAGAAAAAATAGAAACTGGTGCAACAGTTACAATTACGAAAAATACAACCCTTTATGCACAGTGGAGTGCGATAAGCTACACAATCGCCTTTAACGGGAACGGGGCGACGAGCGGGACCACTTCGTCAATCGCAGCTAAATATGGAGAGACATATGCATTAACAAGTAATGGGTTTTCTCGTAAATATTTAGTTACGTACAATGCAAATGGCGGGTCCGTATCTCCTGCTTCAGAAGAAAGCATATATCAATTTGCGGGTTGGAATACAAAATTAGATGGAGCGGGTGATTCTTATAGCGATGGTGTACAGGTAAATAATCTTCGTTCGACAGAGGGTACAGTTACGCTTTATGCAAAGTGGAATCCTGATACAGTAACGCTTCCAGAACCAACACGAACGGGTTATACATTTAATGGTTGGTATACAGCGACAAGTGCCGGAACAAGAGTTGGTACGGCGGAAGATGTCTATACCCCGATTGGGGATATAGAGCTTTATGCGCGATGGAGTGCTAATACATATTATATTACATTTGATGCAAATGGCGGCACATGCTCAAGTACTGAAAAAATATCTGTTACATACGACGATGTTTATCCTTCTCTTCATACAGTAACGCGCGAAGGATATAACTTCCTCGGTTGGTATACATCTAAAGTCGATGGGGCAAAAGTTGAAGAAGGTAACAAAGTTACAATAACTGAGAATACTACACTATATGCCCTTTGGGAAGAGGCGTCATATACTCTTACATTTGATCCTGATGGAGGCACGCTTGAAGGGAATGAATCAATTTCAGTTTCCTTTGGCGGCACCTATCCCGTTCTTCCTACTGCGTCTCGAACAGGCTATGGTTTTTGCGGGTGGTATTTTGGAAGGAATGAGACGGGAGATGAGTTGCGTGCAGGCGACAGTGTAAATATAACGAGTAATACTACAGTCTACGCTGGATGGACGAATAATATTTATACTGTCGTCTATCGCCGAGGAGAGGCGTATTACGGAGAAGATTTCTCAACGAACGTTTATTATGATATTTCATTTAATTTGGCAAAAAATCCAGAAGGTTTTGAGTGCCCTGGAAAGAAATTTGCCGGGTGGAAACTTCCTGACGGAACAGTTCAGAAGGCAGGGACAAAAGTCTTGAACCTTGCGGCATCTGGCTCTGTAGAAGTTATTGCAACGTGGAAAAAACCTGAAGATCCGCTTAACGCAAGCGGCATTTGCAAAAATCTTATTGTAACGACTTCCGCTGGCGATCAGGCTTGGACAGTCCATGAGCAGGATGGAGTAAAATGCCTTAAGAGTGGGAATGTGAAAGGTGTCGGTCGGTATAGTAAACTTGAATCAAAATTGGTAGGCGAATCAGGGACGATAATGTTTAAATGGTGCTATGTCGGCGATCCTACGGTTATAAAAGCTTTTTATATAGGGGATCCAAATCTAAAAATAGGCAAAGAGATTGATAAAAAGGAACATCCCGAAGGGTTTGGCAACTGGAAGGAGGTTGCTTACACGATAACAAAAGATAAATTTGACAGTTCTAAGGGTTGCGTCACTTGGCAAGTAAATCAGGCTGTTGGCCAGTACGCGCAACAAACTCACGCCCTTTACATCAAAGATGTCGTTTGGATTCCAAATAGGCATCAGTCAGAGGCCGAGGGATTTGCTTATACCGATGAGACGGGCGTTACGCGCACGGCGTCAGTCCCGACAAGTTGGGTTGAAGAAAACGCTCTTTTGCCTTCTGGCTCTACTGATTATCGCGCCGCCCTTAAGGCTCTCTCTGGCAAAAAAGATAGTTCCGGCGCGCCGCTTTCTTATTGGCACGATTATATTGCGGGGACAGACCCCAAGGATCCTGCCGATGTTTTCAAGGTTACGGCCATCGCCATAACGAACGGCACAATCTATCTTTCCTGGAGTCCCGATTTGCGCGCCGCTCCGCTGCCGCGCGAATACCAGATTCTCGGCAAGGAGAAATTGACAGATCCTACCTGGGCGCCGACAAATTCCGCCACGCGCTTCTTCCGCGTAGATGTTCATTTGAAAGAATGAAGAAATTTGCTCTCACCGGTGGTATCGCTTGCGGCAAATCGTTGGCGTCTGAATTTCTCAAAGAGCTCGGCGTTGAGATTCTTGACGCCGATGACATTGTTCATGAGATAATTCCCGATCCGGCCGAGAGGCGCCGCATCGCGGCGGAGGTTTTTTCAGATCCCATAAAGAGGCGTGAGCTTGAATCGCGTATTCATCCGTTAGTGCGTAGCCGCATTCATGCCTGGCTTGAGGAGGCCCGCCCCGAGGCTGCTACATTGCGGGTTGCCGTAATTCCGCTTCTTTATGAAACCGGGTGGGAGAAGGATTTCGATTTCGTAGGTTGCATCGTCTCTTCGCGCGAACTGCAAATTGCAAGAATGATGGAAAGCCGCAGTTATTCAAAACAAGAGGCCGTTTCAAGAATTGAGGCGCAAATGCCTGCGGAAGAGAAGGCCGCGCGCGCAGATTTTGTCATAGAAAACGATGGCTCAAAGGATAATCTTCGCCGTCAGCTTGCCGCCTTTGCCCATGAACTGAGAGGGAATTCACTCAGGCGGGGACAATATGGTATAATACATAATATGAAAGATTTGAAAGAAGCTTATAAGACGATTGAGGCCGATCACTTCGCGCCCAAAATGGAGATTTCATTTATCGATGGGGCAAACCGTCAGACATTTCACTATGAAAAAGTGACGTGGAATATCGGCGGCGAAGAGAAGGGGCTGCGCTATGGCGAGAACCCAGGGCAGGAAGCCGCTCTCTACAAGCTTGTCAACGGCAACCTCGTCCTTGGCGATGTGGAAATGCTCCAGCCTGGCCGTTATCTTGCGTCGGTGCCCGAGCTTCTTCAGTCGGGCAAGCATCCCGGCAAAACGAACGTGACCGATACGGACAATGCGCTTAATATCTTGCGCTATCTTATGGAGAAGCCCTGCGCAGTCATCGTAAAACACAATAATCCGTGCGGCGTCGCCACTGGCTCGACACTTGCCGAGGCTTACTTCCGTGCCAATAAGGCCGACCGTCTCGCGGCGTTCGGCGGCGCAATCGCTCTCAATCGCGAGTGTGATATTGAGACGGCGAAGCTCATCATCGAGAATTATGCCGAAGTTGTCGTTGCGCCCGATTTCAAAGAGGGCGTTATGGACCTTTTTGCAGCGAAAAAGAATCTGCGCGTCTTCCGCATCAAGAATATGGATCGCCTCACAGATTTCGTGGCAAAGCATGTTGTTGATTTCAAGAGCCTCATTGACGGCGGTATCGTCGCGCAGACTTCGTTCAGCGCCAATGCGCGCAAGAGCGAGGATATGATGCCTGCGTACTGCAACCGTAAAATTACCGACAAGGCAACTGGCGCCGTTACGTTTGAGGAGCATAAAATCAAGCGTCTTCCCACGGCGAAGGAATACGAAGATCTCGTTTTCGGCTGGCTTGTTGAGGCGGGCGTTACATCCAATAGCGTTCTTTACGTGAAGGACGGGGCGACGGTCGGTATCGGCACTGGCGAGCAGGATCGCGTCGGCGTGGCTGAAATCGCCCGCGATAAAGCTTACACCAAGCATGCGGACTGGATTGCCTGGGAGAAATATCAGAAGCCGTATAATGACCTTAGGCTCGTTTTCGGGGAAGAAGACGGGGCGAAGAAGCAGGCTGAAATCATGGAGCAGACTCGTGCAGAGAAGGGCGGCATCCCCGGTTGCGCGATGGTTTCCGATGCGTTTTTCCCTTTCCGCGATGGTGCCGAGGTCGGCATTCGCGAGGGTATCACCTCGATTGTGCAGCCTGGCGGCGCAATCCGCGATTGGGATGTCATCGACTGCTGCAATGATGCGGGAGTTGCAATGGTATTTACGGGGCAGCGCAGCTTCCGCCACTGATAGGGGGAAGCGCGAGGCGCGTTAGTTTTGAAAGGATAAGACGGGTTTAAAGCCCAGGGAGAAGTTATGGCGGAGATTACAGAAGAGATGAGAAGGCATTCGGCGGCGCATCTTATGGCGCGCGCCGTGCAAAACGTTTTTGAAAATGTGCAGGTCGATATAGGCCCTGCCACGGACGACGGGTTCTATTACGATTTCGATCTTCCGCATCGCATAGCCCCTGAAGATTTTCCGAAAATTGAGGAGGAAATCGCCCGTCTTATTGCGCTTGACGAGCCTTTCGAGAAAAAGGTTGTCTCGCGCGAGAAATGCGCTGAGATGCTCGCAGGGCAGAAGTATAAGCTTGAGCGTCTTGCAGATATTCCTGATGGCGAGGATATTTCCACCTATACGGTCGGCGATTACGTTGAGATGTGCAGGGGCCCTCATGTGGAGCGCTCTTCGCAGATCGGCGTTGTAAAACTCGTTCGTGTAGCGGGGAGCTATTATCGCGGCGATGAAAAGAACAAGATGCTTCAGCGCATTTATGGAATTGTCGCAAAGGATAAGGCTGAGCTTGATGCGATTATCGCGCGCGAGGAAGAGGCCCGTAGGCGCGATCACCGCGTTCTCGGCCGTGAGCTTGAGCTTTTCACCATTACGGAATCTGTCGGCCCTGGGCTTGCTCACTGGCTCCCGAAGGGTGCCCGCGTCAGAGTGGCGATTGAAGATTATTGGCGCAGGAAGCATTACGAGGCCGGCTATGAGATCGTCTACACTCCGCATGTAGGAAGGGCGAATCTCTGGCAGACTTCCGGACACTTGGGCTTTTACAAAGAGGGGATGTTCCCCCCGATGAAAGTAGCGGAAGGCGAAGGCGAGGACGCGTACGTCGAGGAGTACTACGTAAAGCCGATGAACTGCCCGTTCCATATTCAGATTTATCAGGCGAAGAAGCGTTCCTACCGTGACCTGCCAATGCGCCTTGCCGAGCTGGGCACCGTTTACCGCTATGAAAAAGACGGCGTAAGGCACGGGCTTTTCCGCGTTCGCGGGTTTACGCAGGACGATGCTCACATTCTCTGCACGCCTGAACAGATTGTTAAGGAGATTAAAGATACTGTCAACTTTGCAAAGTCGATGCTCGGCAAGTTCGGCTTCCATGAGATTCAGGCTTATCTTTCGACCAAGCCTGAGAAGGCCGTGGGCGACCCTGAACGCTGGGAGCAGGCGACGGCTTCTCTCAGAGCGGCGCTTGAGGAAGAAGGTCTTTCATACGAGGTCGATGAAGGCGGCGGCGCTTTCTACGGGCCTAAGATCGATATGAAGATTAAGGATGCTCTTGGGCGCCCGTGGCAGCTTGGCACCGTGCAGTTTGACTTCAATCTTCCCGAAAGGTTCAATCTTTCGTATGTCGGCACCGACGGCAAGGATCACCGCCCCTATATGGTTCACCGCGCGCTTCTCGGTTCGATTGAAAGGTTCTTCGGAATTCTGATTGAGCATTATGCAGGCGCATTTCCTCTTTGGCTCGCTCCAGAGCAGGTTCGCGTTCTGCCTGTCTCCGACAAGGCGGCCGATTACGCCAAGCGCGTCGCCGATGCGCTTAAGGCTTCGTCCTTCCGCGTCGATGTGGATTATTCGTCTGAAAAACTCGGTGCGAAGATCCGCTCCGCAACGATGCAGAAGGTTCCGTACTTGGTTGTTGTTGGACCTCGCGATGAGGCATCTGGGCAGATCAGCGTGCGCAGTAGGGCCGATGGCGATCTTGGCGCGATGACGGTTGAAAAGTTTGTCGAGGTTCTCGATTCAAAATTGAAGGAGGGCTAAAATGAAGAACGACTGCGTTTTCTGTGCGATAGCCGCAGGTGAAATTCCGTCGTTCAAGATTTACGAGGACGATTCCGTTCTCGCATTCCTCGATATCAACCCTTTTTCAGAAGGGCATACCCTTGTAATTCCCAAAGAGCATTACAAGAACCTTCTTGAAGTGCCGCCGGCCGTTCTCGCCGTTCTCTTGGAGCGAGTACAGAAGGTGGCCTCTCACATCGCCGCGGCACTCCCGTGCGAAGGGTTTAACATTCTTCAGAACAACGGCGCTGTCGCAGGGCAGACGGTAAACCATATTCATTTCCATATCGTGCCGCGTTCTGAAGGCTCGGGCCTGACATTTGAAAGCGGCAAGGGCGACATGGAAAAGCTCGGCGCACTTGCGTCAAGGTTGCGCTTGGAGAGCTGAAACGCCTTGAGTTGAATGCAAAAGAAAGGAGTAGACGATGAGGACATTTCTTGAAGGGCTTCTTTCTTTTCTTTCGCCGTGCATGTTGCCGCTTCTGCCGGTGTATCTCGCGTATTTTGCGACTGGCGAGGCAGGGCGCGCTAAGACTTCGGTCAGGGCTCTTTTTTTCATGCTCGGCTTTACGGCGGTTTTTGTAACTTTAGGCGTGATTGCGGGCAGCGCAGGCGAGGCCCTTTCGGCTCACCGCAGAGAGATCGAGGTTGCCTGCGGCATCATTGTGATGGTTATCGCACTCAGTTTCTTCGGCGTTTTCCGTCTTCCATCTTTGGGAGGGAATAAGGCAGTCGAGGTGCGCGGCATTTTTTCGGCGTTTCTTTTCGGTATTATTTTTTCGCTATGCCTCTCGCCTTGCGTGGGCGCGTTTCTCGCGGCGGCGCTTCTTGAAGCGGCAAGCGAAGGCGGCGCGTTTTCAGGCGGTGCGAAACTTGCCGCGTATTCGGCGGGGCTTGGAGTGCCGATGGTTTTAAGCGCGCTTCTTCTCGACAAGGCGAAGGTGGCGCTCGGTTTTCTCCGCGCACGTATGCGCCTCATCAATTTTGTATGCGGTGCGGTCCTCTTTGTTTTCGGCCTCTCTATCGCGCTTCCGGAAAATATGTTTTCCTCATCTGAAAAACCTCCCGCGCCGGGGGCTGAGACGGGTGGCGTGGAAGTTTCTGAAAAGCCTGCGCCTCACAGGGGTATCGTTAATATTGACGGTAAAGACCAGTTTGAGAAGGAGGTCCTTCTGTCGCAAGGCGATGTGCTCGTTGATTTCTGGGCTCCATGGTGCGGCCCCTGCAGAAGGATGAATCCGATACTTGAGGAGCTTGCCGCTTCGGGAGTAGTGAAAGTCGTCAAGGTGAACATTGATGATAACAGGGAACTTGCCGCCGAATATCGGGTCCGCAGCATTCCATCGTTCAAAATGTTTCGCGCCGGCAAGGTTGTGCGCGAAGTTGTAGGCTCGCTTCCTCGCGCAGATTTTGAGCGTGCGTTCGGTATAACTTCCGCGGGCTCGGCGAAGGAGCCGTAAGATTATGGGCCTAAAGCGTGAAAGAGACGTGCCGGGTTGCAGGCCGCACGAGGCGCCTCTTGTTTGGCCCGCCTTCTCGCGCGAGAGTGAGCGTGAGGTGCTTTCCGTTCTTCGTTCAGGGCGCGTCAATTACTGGACGGGTTCGCGTGGGAAGGCTTTCGAGGCGGCCTTCGCGTCTTATCTTGGAGTAAAGAAGGCTCTTGCCGTTTCCTCCGGAACTGCCGCGCTGCAACTTGCTCTGGAGGCTCTTGGCGTCGGCCGCGGCGATGATGTCGTTGTGACGGCATATTCGTTCAGGGCTAGTTCGACATGCGTGTCGAATGTCGGGGCGAATCCAATTTATGCCGATGTCGGCTCTGATCACATGCTTAACGCCGCGACGATTTCCCGTGTCCTTACGCCGCGCACGAAAGCGATTGTAGTCGTCCATCTTTTCGGGCAGGTTGCAGATATGGGGCCGATTCTCGCATTGGCGAAGAAAAAGAAATTGCTTGTGGTTGAAGATTGCGCGCAGTGTCTTGGCGGCGAGTATCGCGGAAAGAAGGTGGGCACGCTTGGGGATGCTGGATGTTTTTCTTTCTGTCATTCAAAGCACATTACCACGGGCGGCGAAGGAGGGATGGTTGTTTGCCGTTCGATGCGCGCGGCGCGCGCGGTTGAATCGCTGCGCGATCACGGCTGGAAGGTCGGCAGCGCTCCGAAGGAGTATGAGCGCGTGGGATATAACGCGAGGCTCACTGAAATTCAGAGCGCCGTTGGGCTCGGAGAACTTGCGCGTTTTGAAACATGGAATATGCCTCGCCGCAGGCGCCTTGCGGATGAGCTTTTAAAATCGCTCCGCGCGCTTGACGCTAAGCTTGGCAAGAGCTCTCCTTTTGAAATATGGCCTATCGATACGCCTGAGCGAAAAGCGAGTTTCTGGCTCGTTCCCGTTGTCATCAACAGAAGCGCCATTTCATGCTCTGTCGCCAAGATGGCGGAGGAACTGCAGAAAATGTCGCTTCCCGTCTATCGCATACTTTGGCCTCTTGAAAAGTCTTTGCCGAAGGCGGCCGAGCTTGAGCGCGCCACCATCGGTTTTTGGGTGCATCCGACATTAAAGATTTCCGATATGCGCCGTGCTGCCGCCGCCATACGGTCATTTTTGATATAATACAACGATTATGAAATGGTCTAAATTCCTTATTCAAACGCTCAGGGAAGATCCGGGCGACGCAGAAATCGATTCACACAGGCTGATGGTCCGCGCAGGCTTTGTAAAGAAAGCTTCTGGCGGCTTGTACACATACCTGCCTCTCGGCATGCGTGTTCTTAATAAAGTCCAGCGCATAGTCCGCGAGGAAATGGATCGCGCTGGTGCGCAAGAGATCGTCATGCCGATTCTCCAGCCATCCTCGCTTTGGAAAACTTCAGGCCGCTGGGAGACCATGGGCCCGGGTATGTTCCGCCTTGAGGATCGCGGAGGTCACGGCTACGCGCTTTCGCCTACTGCGGAAGAGATGGTGACGTCGCTTCTTGGAGGCATCATAAATTCTTATCGTCAGCTTCCAGTTACCGTCTATCAGATTCAGTGGAAGTTCCGCGACGAGATCCGCCCGCGCTTCGGTCTTATGCGTTCGAAGGAATTTTTGATGAAGGACGCTTATTCCTTCGATGTTTCCATGGATGCCGCCGATGCGAGCTACGAGGCCATGTTCGAAGCGTATAAGCGCGTCTTTGAGAGGTGCGGTCTTAAAGCGTATCCCGTTGAGGCCGATACCGGCGATATCGGCGGCAAGTTCAGTCATGAGTTTCACGTTCTTGCCGATTCCGGTGAAGACGGCATTGCATTCTGCGAGGGCTGCGGATACGCGGCTAATCTTGAAAAGGCGGCTCGCAAGGCGTCGCTGCGCAACGATGAGCCGTGCGGCGAGATGGAGATGGTGCCCACTCCAGGCGCGAAGACGATTGATGAAGTTTCGCGCTTCATGGGCGTGAGCGCCTCGGCGTTCATAAAGTCCCTCATCTATAATGTCGACGGCAAGAGCGTCATGGTCTGCGTGCCTGGCGATCGCGATGTAAATGAAGTTAAGCTTCGCCATTTCCTCGGCGCGAAGAAAGTGGAGCTTGCTGACCCTGCGGCGATTCTTGTGGCAAGCGGCGCTAATGCCGGTTCCGTCGGGCCCGTGAAACCTGCAGATGCATCGCTCAGAATTATTTGCGACCAAGATCTCAAGGGTGCAAAAGGGTGCATCGTCGGCGCAAATAAGGACGACCATCATATCAAGAATGTCGATCTTGATCGCGACTGCGCGATAGCGGCCGAAGATTACGCTGATATTGTCATTGCCCGCGAGGGCGACATCTGCGCCACTTGCGGCAAGGTTCTTTCCGTGCGCCGCGGCATTGAGGTCGGGCACGTGTTCAAACTCGGCGTGAAATACACCTCGCAGTTCAAGGCCGTCTACAAGAACGATAATCTTGAAGAGCGCGTGATGGTGATGGGTTGTTACGGCATCGGCGTTTCGAGAACGCTTCAGGCAGTCATTGAGCAAAGTCATGATGCTAACGGTATTATCTGGCCTGCCTCTGTAGCGCCATTCCAGGTGTGTATCTGCCTGCTCGACCCTGATAATCCCGAGGCTGTTTCCGTAGCGGAAGCGATCGAGAAGAAGCTTGAGAGCAGGGGCGTTGACGCGATCGTGGACGACAGAAGCGATCGCCCTGGCGTCAAGTTCAAAGACGCGGATCTTATCGGCTTCCCTGTGCGCGTCGTTGTCGGCACGAAGGGGCTTTCTTCGGGAGGCGTTGAAATCAAGCGTCGTCGCGATGATAAGTCCGCCACGGTGGTGGTATCTCCCGATAAGGCTGTTGATGCGATAATGGAGCGTCTCGCATAATGAGGTTACAAATGCTTGCGGCGGCAATGCTTGCGGCTCTATCTGCCGTAGGTGCGCCGCCGCAGGGCTTTTCAGGCGCGAAGATTACGTTTTCCGACGAGTTTGACGGCGGTAAGCTTGATGATAGCGTCTGGACAGATTGGGTCAGCTCCTTTCAGGGAAGAAAAACAGGCTTCCTTTTTGCGCGTGATAACGTAGCCGTCTCCGGAGGGAGTCTCAATCTCACGGCCCGCCTAATGCGGGCAGATGAAAAAACGGAGGAGAATCTGCGTCGCGGTTTCGATACGTATGCGATGGCGTATGTTCGCCGCAAGCAAAAGAGTTTCTATGGTTATTATGAATGCAGGGCAAAGACCATGGCGTCAAAAGTATGCAATGCATTCTGGCTCTATGATCCTCTTTCCGACAAGCCTGAGTGTAAATTCCGCATAGGCGATTTTTCGGAGGAGATCGATATGTTCGAGATTTTCGGCTCGCTCCGTGAATGGTATGGGACGGTGCATTGTTTAAAAACGCCGTATCTTGAGGGGATAGTGCATGGTGGGGTGATGGCTCTTACAAACAAATCATGCAAGGTGTCGCTTTCTTTCGATCCCTCGGCTGAGTTTCATGTTTACGGGTTTTTATGGACGAAGGAGCGCCTCGCGTGGTTTGTTGACGGCAGGGAAGTTTTTTCTCGCGCGAACGATGTGTTCCACAGACCCATGCATGTGGTATTCGATTGCGAGGTAATGTATTCCTGGGTAGGCGAGCCTGACAAGAGCTCGCTACCGCAGGTATTCAGCATAGATTATTTCCGGTACTGGGCGCTGTAGCTTAAGCCCTACAAAGAAGTGACGCGCCGTAAGTTGCCGGGGTGGCAAGACCGTACTCGGTCAGTCAACACCGCTATCGCGGTCTTGACTGACCTCGGCATTTGAGCATCTGAGCAAAAGTGCATCTGAGCTTTTTCGAATGGTCGAGTCCGAAGCCGCAGTCGACCTTCAGATGTTTACCATCGACTGAAAGGCATATGCGGCTTCTCCCCGCTTTTCTGCGATTTGCAGTAGAGCCCAGTTTTCCCGCATACGGCTCTCCGTGTGGGACTGGTTTCATCAGTTTCGCTCCCCTTCGCCCCTCGGCTCCGTCTCACATTGATTC
>JAHBAE010000071.1 GCA_018384485.1 Kiritimatiellia bacterium | reverse complement strand
GCGTGCGGTGATAATGTGCGCTTTCTTACGGTTGAACGCGAGAACCGTCATCTCGCCGCGCTTTCGGACGGCCTTGGCAGCGGGTTGAAGGCGCACATCCTCGCCAATATGACAACATCAATGGCGATCAAGTTTCTTGAGTCGAATATTCCAACTCTTGAAGCGGCTGAAATCATCATGGACTCGCTGCCGGTTTGTGAAGTCAGAAAAATCGGTTACGCTACGTTCTCGCTTTTTGACTTTCGTCTCGGCGGTCGCGCCAAGATTACCGAGATGGGCAATCCCGGCTATATTCATCTGCGCGGCACCACGGAGATAACACCTCTAAAAGACGAGATGGTCGTCTCGGCCCACTGGCCGGATCGTGAGGTGCGCGAGTGCGAGGCAGATTTCCGTCCAGGCGACAGGATCATCATATGCTCCGACGGAGTCACGCAGGCGGGGCTTGGCCAGCGGCGCGATATGAAGTTCGGCTGGCGCCGCTCGGGAGTAATGGAATTTGCCAAGCGCCGTATTGAGGCGGACAGTGAAATTTCTGCGCGTGACCTTTCAATGGCGATTGCGCGTGAAGCGCGTTATATCGCGCCGGGCGGCTGCAAGGATGATATCAGTTGTGTGGTCGCGTATCTGCGTCATCCGCGCGTGATGCGCATACTTACTGGGCCTCCTTATTATCGCGAGAATGACGCCGAGTATGCGCGACAGGCTTTCTTGGGAGCCGAGCATACGGTAATTTGCGGCGGAACATCAACAAATATCATCGAGCGTGAGTTAGGCGTGAAGGTAAAAGTCAATCTTGCCGATATCCGCAAGAGCGGCGGATTGCCTCCTGTCGGTTACATAGAAGGCATTGGCATCGCAACAGAAGGTATTCTCACTCTTTCGCGCGTATTGTCTGCGATCGAAGAGATGCGCCCTCCTGACAACGAACCTCAGGCGGCAAGAATGATACTTGAGCGCATGATGAGCCACGACCGCATTGAGTTTGTTATAGGCACAAAGATTAATGAATCGCATCAGGATCCTGGCATTCCTCAAGAGCTTGAGTTGCGCCGTTCGGTAATCCGTCGAATGCAACAAGCATTAGAGCGCAACTATCGTAAGGAAGTTGTGGTATACTATTACTGAAATTCCAAACCTCCATTAAGCAAAATCAGTCATGGAAAAAATCAAAGTTGAAATCTGCTGCGGAACGGCTTGCTATCTTTTGGGCGCCGCGAAGTTGATGAATCTTGAAGAGCATCTCCATGAGAGCTTGAAAGATAAAGTCGATATTCAGGCCAGAACCTGTCTCGGGCTTTGCGAGCGCGAGAATCTTGGCGGAGCTCCCTTTGTTATGTTTAACGGTACGGAGATCATGAGTAACGCATCGTTAGAGAAAGTTTTGGATCGTCTCAATCTTTTAATTGAAGGTGATAAATAACCATGGTTAATGGCGCTACTTATATTCGCCGCGAGCTTTTGATTCGCTTGGTTCGCGCCTTTGATAATGGCGTTTTGCGCGAAGAGATTGATCAAATACCTATAAAACTTCGTCCTAAAGATTCCGACGCGTCGCGCTGCTGCATTTATCACGATCGCGCGGTATTGAAGTATCGGCTCATGGCACTCTTAGGCATTTCTGCAGAAGAGGAGACGGATGAGGCCAAAACGCTTAGCGAATATTTAGATGAGATTATTGACGGCGAAGTCCGTGAGATTAACGAGGATAACGAATTCGAGCGAAAGACGGCGCCTCTTTCGGTATGTTCTCCCGCATGCAGCGGGTGTCCTGACGCGCGGGTTGTCTCTACATCCAACTGCCGTGGATGTTTCGCGAGACCCTGCGTCTACTGTTGCCCTAAAAACGCGATAACGGTTACGAACGGCCGATCTCAGATTGATGCCGCCAAATGCATCAAGTGCGGAAAGTGCATCTCGGCCTGCCCTTATCACGCAATCGTCAAAACGACTGTTCCTTGTGAGGAGGCCTGCCCTGTGGGAGCCATCCGCAAGAACGAGCGCGGAGTCGCCCAAATTGATTTTTCGAAGTGCATCTTCTGCGGCAAGTGCTTTATGTCGTGTCCGTTCGGCGCGGTGATGGAGCGCTCTCAAATCGTCTCAGTCCTTTTGGCGATGAAACGGGGGGAGAAACTTGTCGCGATGGTCGCGCCTGCGGCAGATCGTCAGTTTCCGGGGACTGTTGAGCAGCTTTTGACCGCCTGCATAAAGGCGGGATTTTCAGATGTGATTGAAGTTGCCCGCGGAGCCGAGAAGACGACGGAGCACGAGACGGCAGAATTTCTTGAGCGTATGGAGAAAGATTCAAAGACGTTCATGACGACTTCATGCTGCCCCGCTTACGTAAATCTCATTGGTAAGCACCTGCCTGAACTTATAGATAATGTTTCTCTGACGCCAAGTCCGATGGTCTATACTCACGAAATAGTCCGTGAAACTAATCCTCACGCCAAGACCGTCTTTATCGGGCCGTGCGTCGCCAAGCGCAGTGAGGCCCGCCGTAAGGGTATTGATTTTGTTCTTTCGTTTGAAGAGCTCGGTGCGATTTTAGCCGGCCGTAAGATAGATGTTCTCGCCTGCGAGGCGCATCCCATCGACCGTCCTGCTGCGGCAACCGCCCGCAATTTCGCGCGCAGTTGCGGAGTCACAGAGGCAGTCTTAGCCGAGGCTACGGCTAAGCTTCCCGGTTTTCAGCTTTCATCGAAGCAGATTAACGGTATCGATCGCAAAACATGCTCTAT
>JAHBAE010000020.1 GCA_018384485.1 Kiritimatiellia bacterium | reverse complement strand
GAACGCTGGCTGCTGGCTGCTGGAACACTTCCAACGCATCAAAAATTCGTTCTACCTCGCGTCAGCGGGGAGAAGGAATTTTTGATGCGTTGGCCGTATTTGGAGGTCGGCTTACAGCCGCGTTTCTGCCATTTTTTGGTATAATACACAGATAATGAAAAGTGATTTTGATACGGTAGAAGATTGTCTTGCCGCTTTGCGGGCGGGCGAGATTGTTTTGGTGACTGATGATGCCGACAGAGAAAATGAAGGCGACTGCATCTGCGCTGCGGAATTTGCGACATCTGAAAATGTAAATTTCATGGCGACGCATGCGCGCGGCCTTATCTGCATGCCGATGAGCGCGAAGATTTGCCGCGAGCTCGCTCTTTCGCAAATGGTCAGCGAAAATACAGATAATCACCATACTGCGTTTACAGTTTCAATCGATGCGGTGGAAACTACTACGGGCATTTCCGCCGTTGAGCGCGGCATTACGGCGCGCGCCACAGTGCGCCCCGGCGCCTCGCCAAAAGACTTCCGCCGCCCAGGTCACATGTTTCCGCTTGAAGCCCGCGAAGGCGGCGTCTTAAGGCGTGCCGGGCATACGGAGGCTACGGTCGATCTCTGCCGCCTTGCAGGGCTCAAAGAAGTTGGTCTTTGCTGCGAGATAATGAAGGACGATGGCGATATGGCGCGCCTTGATGATGTCAGGGCGTTTGCCGCGAAGCACGGCCTTAAGATGATGACGATTGCCGACCTTATCGCGTATCGCCGCAAAGTCGACAATCTCGTCGAGAAAATCGAAGAGGTTGATCTTCCCACAGTACACGGCCGCTTTACTCTTAAAATGTACCGCAGCCGCATTACGCAACTTGAACATCTCGTTCTTGTAAAAGGCAAAGTTGATGACGGCGAGAGCGTGCTTGTGCGCGTTCATTCCGAATGTTTCACCGGAGACGTATTCGGCTCTCAACGCTGCGACTGCGGTCCTCAGCTTGCCGCGGCCATGGATGCGATCGAGAAGGAAGGGCGCGGCGCTATCGTTTATATGCGCCAGGAAGGCAGAGGCATTGGTTTAGCTAACAAGCTGCACGCCTACCGCAAGCAGGAAGAGGGGATGGATACTGTTGAGGCGAATATCGCCCTTGGCTTCGCCCCCGACTTGCGCGATTACGGCGAAGGCGCGCAGATACTCGCCGATTTGGGCATCCGCAAAGTGCGCCTTCTTACAAACAACCCTTGCAAGGTTAAAGGTTTGGATGGTTACGGAATTGAAATTACGGAACGCGTGCCGATCGTCATTCCGCCAAACAATTTCGACGAAAAGTATATGCTCACGAAAAAATGCAAGATGGGCCACATCTTTTAAGAAAGTTTCGGCAGGAGAAAGAATATGGAAGAGAAGAAAAGAAGAATCGTAGTCACAAGCGCACTTCCCTATGCGAATGGCGATATTCACATTGGCCATCTTGTTGAATATATTCAGACCGATTTTTGGGTGCGGTTCCAGAAGATGCGTGGAAACGAATGCGTGTATGTTTGTGCCGACGACACTCACGGAACGCCCATCATGATCCGCGCGCGCAAGGAGGGGATTACGCCTGAAGAGCTTATTGCGCGCAGCCATGCCGAACATCTGAAAGACTTTACGGATTTTCAGATTAATTTCGATAATTACTACACTACGAACTCGCCTGAGAACAAGGCCTTGAGCGAGCAGATATACAAGGCGGCAGAGAGCAAAGGCTATATCACGCGCAAAACGACGCCTCAGCTTTATTGCGAAAAATGCCAAATGTTCCTGCCTGACCGTTTTGTAAAGGGCGTCTGTCCCAAATGCGGCGCCGAGGGGCAGTACGGTGACAGCTGCGATAAGTGCGGCTCCACGTACGCGGCAGAGGAGCTTGGCAATCCCAAATGCACAACGTGCGGCTCTTCGCCTGTCGTCAAGGATTCGGAGCATCTCTATTACGAGCTTGAGCCGCAGCATGAATATCTTGAAAACTGGATTCCGAGCCACACTACAAGCGACGTTTCCAACAAGCTTCTCGAGTGGTTCAAGGAGCCCTTGCGCGGCTGGTGCATTTCACGCGACGCGCCGTATTTCGGTTTTGAGATTCCCGGTTTTAAAGACAAGTTTTTCTATGTTTGGGTTGATGCGCCCGTCGGATACATAGCCAGCCTTAAAAACGCCGGGAAGTTCGACATGTGGAACGATCCAGAAGTGGAGCTTTACCACTTCATCGGCAAAGACATCATTCGCTTCCACTGCCTTTTCTGGCCTGGGATGCTCAATGCCGCAGGTTTCAAGGGGCCGACGAAAGTTTTCGTGCACGGCTTTCTCACGGTCAACGGCGAGAAGATGTCGAAGTCGAAAGGAACATTCGTTTCCGCGCGCACGTATTTGGAGAATCTGCCGGCCGAAGCGCTGCGCTATTACTACGCGGCGAAGCTCGGTGGAACGACTGACGATATGGATCTTAATCTTTCCGATTTTGTCCAGAGGGTAAATTCCGATCTCGTCGGCAAAATCACGAACATCGCCTCACGCGGCGGTCAGATGCTTCAGAAGAAGCTTGGCGGAATGCTCGGCTCGATGGATGAAGAAGGGCGCGCGCTCGTTCAAAAATGCATTGATGCGGGTGAGCTTATCGCTAAGCATTACGAAGAGCGCAAGTTCAACCAGGTGGTCGTTGAAATCTGCCGCCTTGCCGATGCTGCGAACGAATACTTCGATAAGTGCCAGCCGTGGAAGAGCATCAAGACCGACGAAGAAGCTACGCGCACGCAGCTTACGGCGGCTCTCAACGCGTTTCGTATCATCGCCATCTACCTTAAGCCCATACTTCCTGAATACGCAAAGAAGGCGATGAAGCTTTTTGGCGAGTCTGAGTGGGCGTGGAGCAGCGTAAAAGAAACGAAAGAAAATTGCGCGCTCGGCGAATACGAGTATCTCGCAAACCGCATCGACATAAAGCAGGTCGAGGCGATGGTTGAAGCGGCAAAAGTTAAACCGGGAGAGTCGGGCGAGGTAAGCCACGAGTCTCGTGCGAGCAAGAATAAGAAGGAAGAGGTCAGCCAGAAGAACGAAGTTGAGCCTCTTAAGAGCGAGATTGCGTTTTCTGATTTCGAGAAACTCGACCTTCGAATCGGTGTGATTGAAAGCTGCGAAATCGTCCCGAAGAGTTCAAAGCTCCTCAAGTTCGTTCTTGATGCGGGTTCTCTCGGCAAACGCACGATTTTCTCCGGCATACGCCAGGCCTACCCCGAGCCTGAGAAACTCGTCGGCAAGGAAGTCGTCTTTGTCGCCAATTTAGCTCCGCGCAAGATGTCGGTTGGAGTTTCTGAAGGAATGATTCTTTTTGCAGGCGTGCCCGGCGAGAACGGAGGAATCCTTTCTCCTTCATCGGCAGCCTTCGGCGGAACGAGCGTCACATAAAAATGGCTAAATCGGTAAACCATCACGAACGCAAACGCGAAATCTGCGCGACATGC
Source organism: Kiritimatiellia bacterium (assembly GCA_018384485.1). Classification (GTDB taxonomy): domain Bacteria; phylum Verrucomicrobiota; class Kiritimatiellia; order RFP12; family UBA1067; genus UBA1067. The sequence goes on along the minus strand of JAHBAE010000020.1, from coordinate 15,288 downwards.
ATCAAGCTTTTCGCGCAACGCGGTTATGAAGATGTAAACTTCGGGAATATCGCGAAAGAATGCGGTCTTTCCCGAACGCTTGTTTATACGTACTTTAAAGATAAGCGCACAATTTTCAACCAAGCTATTTTCGAGCTCACTACGGCCGTGGCCGATAAATACCGCGAGCTTGCAAAATCTAAGCAGACGGCGGACGCAAAGCTGCGCGAGTTGTGCGTTACAGTTTTTGCTCTTCTTTTCGATAATCGCGATTTCCTCTGCGTAATTGTCGATAGGCTCTGCAATTTCCGCCGCTTGAAACAAGTTCCCACCGAGAATATCATGCGCCACACGTTGGGCTTTAAGCGTATCGTCCATTCGATGATTGTCGAGGCGTGTCATCGCGGGGAATACACATCCAATCTCGACGCCAACCGCGCCACAGCGCTCGTTTATTCTCAGTTTGAAGCTGCGATCCTGCAACTTGCCGTTTCAGGCGATGCGACGCTTTCTGCTTTGATAGGTCAGTTGAATATTCTTCTCAATTCATTCAAAAACAACGATTGAAAATGAAAGCGCTTTGCATTATTTTAGTATCATCTGCCGTGATTGCTTCGGCCATTGCGATTGTTGTTTCAAGCACAAATCGCACCGCCCAGGCGCGTTATGCGGCCGAGGCCGAAAGCGCTGCGGCCGATAAAGCCGAAGCGCAGGCGAAAGAAGCCGCCAAGCAAGCTGAGGCAGAGGAGAATAAGCGCAAAGCCGCCGAGGCTGAAAAAGAGGCAAAGATCGCGTCTCAAAAGACGGCTCAAATCGAGAAGGAAACAGCCGAGCTTAATGCCAAGGCGCAGGAAGATGCCAATAAGGCGGCAAAGGAACAGGCAGATGAGGCTAAGAGCCGCGCACTTGAAGCGAAGAGCCGCGCTGATGCGGAAAAGGTGAAATTGGCTGCCGAGCGCGAAAAGAAGGAAGCTGCGAAATTCAATGCCGAAGCTGAAGCCTCTCGCGAGAAAGCGGCTGCCGATAAGCTCCAGCTCGAGAAACTAAAAAGCGAGCGTGAGATCGCCGAGGCAAAACTTTTGGAATTGCGCAAAATCGATTTTATAAATCTCGAGCGTCAGCTTCTTGATTGGAAGAGCGAGCTTGAAGAGCGTGAGAAAGCGCTCGAGCCTGAAAAAACCATAACCGATCTTGCGTGGGCAGGCGGCAAGGACGATTCCGTTCTCGATGAGAATGGCAATGTCGTCAAGCGTGAGAAAGAAGTTTATCTTCCTGAAAACGACAAGAACCTTCCGAAGGCCGAGCGCGCCTTGGCGAAGGCTCAACGGCTTGACAAAGAGGAATTTGCTCATCGTGCTACAGCATCGCGCGATAAGATAGTTTCTTCATTGGAGAAGCTTTATGTGCAGGCGCTTCGCGAAGACCGCGTCACCGACGCTCAGTTCTATCGCAAAACGATTCTTTCAATTATGCCGACATGGAAGTTGACTCTCCCTGAAGAAGAGAAGAGCGCAGGAGGGAAAAAATGAAGATTTTATTTCTTTTCCTTTTCTCTATCGCATTGGTGTTTCCTATCCACGCTTTAGAGTGGGAAAATCTTGATCAATCGTCGAGAATCTCCGGGCGTAAACTTTCTTCTGCATATATGACGGGAAAAGTTGTTCTCGTAAGCCCCGATGAAACTCACGCAAACAGCCTGCAGGAACTATGGGAAAGATATAGATCAAACCCGTTCATCCTTCATGGCTCATACGATAAAACGCCCGCAGGCGTCACATTTCCAGTTTATAAAGAAGCAAATATCAATGGCGCTCCCGCAGCTCAGATGTATGTTGTAGACGCGCTCGGTGATGTTGTATACCACGGTGCCGTCATTCCCGACGCGATTGAGGCAGTGGTAATCTCCCTTACAAATCTTGCAGTTCCTCCAGATTATTCGTCATGGAAGAAGTATTTTGAGTTTGAGGCAAAGGAATTGCCGGGAAAGGCTCTTTTACGGCTTGCAGATGCGGCGAAAGACAAGAAGCTGAAGAAGGTCGCTTTTTCAAATACTGAAAAAAAGGCGCGTCAGCCCTTGGAAAAGACCCTTAAGAGCAACCCCGTTTTTGCCCGTCTTGCGAAACTTGAGAGTTTTTCTTCGTCCGTCAAAGATAGCAACCGCTCAAAGAAGCGCCAGAAAGTAAGCAAAGCGCAAGTGATGCAGAAGATAAAAGAATTCGAAGACTTAAAAACACACGAAAACCCGGTAGTCTCACGAGAGGCGAAGAATTGCCTGGCCGATCTTGCGTATGCAGCGGCAGAAATGTGATAACTTGTTATGAACGAACAATTCGACAATATTACGAAGATACTCGAGCGCAATGCTGATGTATGGCCCGATGATGTGGCGCTCGTTGAAATCAATCCTCAGGAGCTTGAAGCCCACCATACGACGTGGCGCGAATATTCGCTGATTGAGGCTTCTCCCGTTGAAGCATTCCGCACAGAGCTTACATGGCGCGAGTTCGAAGACAAAGCAAACCGTTTTGCGAATCTTCTGATTTCACGCGGTTATCAGAAAGGTGATAAGGTTGCGATTCTTCTTATGAACTGCCTTGAGTGGTTGCCTGTTTATTTCGGCGTGCTCAAAGCGGGTTGCATGGCCGTGCCTCTCAATTTCAGGTACACGGCAGAGGAAATTAAATACTGCCTTGAGCTTTCCGATGCAAAGTCTCTCGTGTTCGGGCCTGAATTTACAGGCCGCGTGGAGCAGATAATAGACCGCATACCGCAGATAAAAGACCGCTTCTATGTCGGTGACGATTGCCCGAGTTTCGCAATCTCGTTCCGCACTCTTTTAGAAAGCGCGTCCAGCGCGAGGGTAAGCCTTGATATCGTTCCTGAGGATGAAGCAGCGATATATTTTTCATCGGGAACAACAGGTTTTCCAAAAGCCATTGTTCTTCAGCACCGCTGCCTTCTTCACAGCTGCTATGTAGAGCAGAATCATCACGGCCAGAAGAAGGAAGATACGTTTCTCTGCATTCCGCCGCTCTATCATACAGGAGCTAAAATGCACTGGTTCGGCAGTTTCCTCGTTGGCTCCCGCGCCGTGCTTCTTAAAGGCGTAAAGCCGGAATGGATAATTCGTGCGGTGAGTGAGGAGAAGTGCACCATAGTATGGCTTCTCGTTCCGTGGGCGCAAGATATTCTCGATGCCATTGAGCGTGGTGATGTAAATCTTTCCGAATACTCTCTTGATGGGTGGCGCCTAATGCACATCGGTGCGCAGCCAGTTCCGCCCGCGCTTATTCAGCGTTGGAAAAAAGTGTTTCCCCACCATGATTACGATACGAATTACGGGCTTTCGGAATCTACGGGACCTGGAGCTGTGCACCTTGGCGTTGAGAATACCGATCATGTCGGCGCAATCGGCGTTGCAGGATACGGGTGGGAGACAAAGATTGTCGGCAAGGACGGGATAACTCCAGTTCCGCCGGGCGAAGTCGGCGAGCTTGCGCTTAAAGGTCCTGGAATTATGAAGGAGTATTTCCGCAACCCTCAGGCAACGGCAGAAATCATGAAAGAGCCGGGTTGGCTTCTTACCGGCGATATGGCCGAAGAGCGCGATGGCTTCATCTATCTTGTCGACAGGGCGAAGGATGTTATCATCACGGGCGGCGAGAATCTCTATCCCGTGCAGATTGAAGATTTTATACGCACGAACCCGAAGGTAAAAGATGTTGCGGTGATAGGCCTCCCAGATTCAAGGCTTGGCGAAATTGCCGCGGCTATCGTTTCCGTCAAAGAAGGGATGACGCTTACAGAAAGCGAGTTCAATGATTTCTGCCGCGATCTTCCGCGCTACAAAAGGCCGCGCAAGGTGATTTTTGCAGAAGTGCCGCGCAATCCCACGGGAAAAATCGAAAAGCCGCGCCTTCGCAAGATGTACGGGGCCGATGCGCTCGTGGCGAAGCAGAATGGTATTCCTTCCTGAGAATGACGATATGGCGAAGCAGATGAAAAGAGCCGTAAAGAAGTCTCGCACAGGTGCGGAAGCGCTGGTCGAGAGCCTTGAGCGCGCCGGAGCTGAAGGCGTAAACTTAAATAAGAAGTTCAAGATATGATTACCGTCACGAAAACTCTCAGGTTTGATGCTGCGCATGTGCTTACGAACCATAAAGGTTTGTGCAAGAATCTCCACGGCCACACGTACAGAGTTGATGTTTCGCTCGCTCAGGCTGAAGGCGATCAAAGCGATATGGTAATGGATTTTAAAGACATAAAAACTATCGCGAATGAAGTAATCTGCGAGAAGTTTGATCACGCTTTCATCTATAATACGACCTCCGAAGGTGAGTGTGAAATCGCCGCGGTCGTGGAAAGGCACGGCATGCGTACTGTTCCCGTTCCTTTCCGCTCGACGGCTGAGAATCTCGCAAAGCATTTCTTCATTGAGCTTTCCAAGCGCATTCCCTCTCTTTCTGCAGTCAAAGTCTGGGAGACACTCGACAGCTGTGCAGAATTTAGCGCATGAAAACTCTTGCGCAGTTCTTCTGGGAAATGTTCAAAATTTCCCTTTTCGTCGTCGGCGGCGGTTATGCGATAATTGTTGTTGCCGATGACGTCTGCGCAAAAAAGAAATGGACGAAAGAAGGCGAGCTTTTAGATTCTCTGCCTATCTTTCAGATGATACCTGGCCTTATTGCGACGCACACCGCTGTCTACGTGGGGCGCAAGGTTGCGGGCGTCAAAGGGGTTATTGCAGGCGTTAGCGCCGTAGCACTTCCAAGTATAATCATTTTTACGTTCGTTTCTTTATGCTATGGCGCTGCAAGTTTCGATTCGCCCGTTCTCGTCTCTGCATTTACAGGCCTTCGCGCGGCACTTGTGGGAATAATATCGGCAACATTGGTGCGCGGATGGAAAAGGCCTTCCGGCGACTTGTTCTTTCCGGGCATAATGATTGCAACGCTTCTTGGCCTCTTTATCGGCATTGAAGTTTGGGCGGTGATTCTTCTTGCGATGGCAGCAGGGCTTATCCGGTCGTTTTTGCAGCGTCAGAGAAGCGCTCTTTCAGTAAAATCGTCGCTTCTTCCATGCTTGATATTTCTTAAGTACGGAGCTTTGTGTTTTGGAGGCGGCTTTGTTCTCGTGCCGATGTACTGCGAAGATTTCGTTGGCCCCTCTGCGCCGTTTCTGAAAATCGCCGAGGAGGAATTTGGAAATCTGATGGCGCTGACGCAAATGACGCCAGGGCCGATAGGTTTGAATGCGGCAACGTATTTCGGCATTTCTCTTGCCGGCGTGCCAGGGGCGTTGCTCGCGTCAGCCTCGCTTCTTTTGCCTGGCTCATTGATGGCGTTTCTCGCATTCCACTCTCTTGAAAAGTTCAAAGAAAGCCGCATTGTCAAAGGCGTTATGGCGGGTGCGCGTCCCGCTTCGACGGCTCTAATGCTTTTTGCTCTTTTCGTGTTTTCCGGCTCCTGCCTTTTTTCAGCTGATGGAGGAATAAACTTTCCGTCCGTGATAATTGCACTTGTTTCAGCATTGGTTATAATGAGAAAGAAGATTAACATGATTGCGATATCAATTCTTGCCGCGCTCGCCGCAGCAGTTGTCCATGCCGATACTACCGTAACGGCGGAAAAGTATCCCGATGCCGACGCCGTAATCATTGAAGAGGCGGATCGCGTCAAATATAATCCTGACGGAACATATGTTTCTCATTCGCAATCGCTTACGAAAATCCTCACAGAGCGCGGTCGCAGGCGCGAGGGAGTCATCTCGCTGCATTATTCAAAGCGTTACGGCGAGGCGAAGATAGAATACGTTGGAGTGATCAGTCCTGACGGTTCAGAAAGGGCGGTGGACATAGCCTCAGCATCAAAGGAAACTACCGATAACGATTCAATCGAGTCGAATATCTACGATCCTCTCGACCGTGTGATAAGATGTAACGTTCCCGGGCTGAAAATAGGCGATGTATTAAAAGTAAAAACCGTTCGACGCGCTCTAAAGCCGCGTTGCGAAGGCGCATGGGGAGATATCTCAGTGATGGAGTGGACAAGCCCCATCTTAAAATCAGTCTTTGAGGTGACCGCGCCTCAGGCGCTTCCGCTCCGTAAGGCTGTGGTGCGCAATCCCCTCGGCAATGTAGTCACTTCGAAAAAAACGCTTCCTTGCGGCTCTGTTGTCCACACATTCGTATGCACGAATTCTCCACGCTGCTTTCCTGAGCCCGATATGCCGCCGCTTTACACGCAAGTTCAGCGCGTCGCCGTTTCTACCACGGAAAGCTGGGAGGAACTTTCGAAATGGTACTGGCATCTTTGCGAATCGCATCTTGCAAAAACGAATGCCGCGATGTCCTCGCTTGTATCTTCCGCTCGCGCTGAATGCGGCTCATCGCGCAATGATCTCATGAGGCGCCTGTTTAAGTTTGTTTCGCAGGAGATCCGCTACATGGGGCTTACGATGGAGGATAAATCTCCCGGATATGCGCCGCACGATGTAGATATAACTTTCAACAACCGCTATGGCGTCTGCCGCGATAAGGCGGCGTTGTTAGTAGCTCTTCTTAGAATGGCAGGCTTTAACGCGTTTCCCGTTTTGATTCATGCCGGAGCGAAGATGGACGAGGAAGTGCCGCAACCATTCTTTAACCATGCTATCGCAGCTGTCGAGGACACTCCTGGGGGTGAATACATTCTTATGGACCCTACGAATGAGAGCACGGTAGATATGTTTCCTTCATATCTCGGTGATAAAAGCTATCTGGTGGCGCGGCCAGAGGGAGACACTCTGCGCACTTCACCCGTGCCGACGAGTGCGCATAATTCACTTCTCATAAATTCCAAATGCACCGTTTCCGAGAAAGGTTCGATGTTCTTGGAAGCGAAGATTTCATGCCGAGGCATAAACGACATAGCCTACCGCCATGCGCTCATTAGAAGAACTCCGGCAGAACGCAGGGAACTTTTCGAGAGGATTTTAAGGGCGATATCTCCTAATGCTGAAGTTCTTATTTGTGATTTCGAGACTGCCGATATGAGCGATACGGAAAAGCCTCTCGTTTTTTCCATCAAGGCGATTCTTCCAGAAGCGATATTGCGCGGCAAGAGTGAAACTGAACTTACTATTCCTTTTTTAGGAGCGAAAATCGGAATCGCTAATTTCCTCTTCAAAGACAACACATCGCTTGAAAAAAGAAAATATCCGCTCGTTCTCGACTCGACTGCTGGCATTTCAGAAACAGTAGAAATCGCCCTCGATGACGCGACGGGCGAAGCGCTTTGCCCGAAAGAAAATCTCGCAAGTTCCGTTGACGGCAAATATTCGCTCGTCCGCACGGTCGTCTCCAAAGGCTCGCGTATTAACGCTTCACGCGATTTGAAAATATCGGCAGTTGAATTTTCGCCTTCAGAATACGACTGCCTCTTGAGCGCTCTTAAAGAGAGTGAGAAGATGGAAAAGAGAAAAACGCTCTTTAACAACAATAAAGAAGCGAACGCCGATACGAGAACACTTTTACACTCTCGTGAAATTACTACATTTTCCGACAAAGCATGGGTCGTTACGAATAAAGTCGTTAAAAAGATTCTCACATATTACGGAAAAAAGGAGTCGTCTGAGCTTACGTTCAGCTACAATCCTTCAGTGTGTTCCCTTGAGATAATCGACGCGTGGGTAAGCAACCGCAATGGACGCGTTTCGCATGTCTCGGAAAAAGAGAAAAACGTGATGGACGAGAGTTGGGTTGCGCTTGTGCCGCGTTACTCCCCGTCAAAAACACTTATCGTAAACCTCCCCTCGGTGGAAATTGGAAGCGTTGTTTCTTGGACGGAGGTACGCAATGTTACAAACGCCCCCGCGCCTTTCCGCGGCGAATTTATATTTGATACGAAAATCCCCACCGATCGCATCAGCGTCAGAGTAGATGATTGGAAACACGAAAGAGTTTCTCCCGTCAGAATTCCAGATGAGCCGTTTCAGCCTGATGCGAAGATCTGGCGAGATACTGTTATAATTGCAAAAGGGTCGTTTGATTCTGTACGCGATGCTCTCAGAAAAGCCGTCGATATTGAGAAAATAGATTGCCGCAAGCTTCCCGGGATGGAAAGCTCGACGATTGAATCGATAAGAAACTGGATGGCTAAAAACGTGAGAGTTGCAGGGCCCGGAATGTGGGCGCTTCCAATTGATGAGCAGCTTACGCCATGCGAGAAGGTGCTTGAGGAGCGCTATGCGACTCGCCTTGATTACATCCGCACCATGTGCGCGCTTCTCCGCGGAGCAGGCTATGATGCCGACATCGTCTTTTCAGCAAATAACGCGGCGAAAGAAAAAGGTTTTAACATAAAGCCTAAGTTAACTGACTTTGCATATCCGCTTTGCCGCATTAAAGAAAGAAAAGGTTCGTTCCTCGGTTTTGGCGGGAAAGAAAACGTTCTTTTTATCGGAACAGAAGATCAATATTCTCCTATCGGGCCTTCTTCGCATCAAGGCGCCGATTTTTACGATCCCAAGGAAAATACATTCGGGATGGTTGCTGTAAGCGAGGAGAAATTCAAAGATTTCAACATTACGAAAGTCATTTTCGATATTTCCGCCGACGGCACTGTCGATATTGAAAACGAAGACATCATCTATGGCTCCGCAGTAGGCTCATTCAGGAAGCGATACAAGGAGATCCTTCCCGAAGATTTAAAGCGTCATTATCGCAGCCTTGTTTGCGATTTTTCCCAGGCGGCAGTAGCGAAGGGTGAGCTTCAATTCGATACGGAAGGATATCCCGCAAAGCGCACGTTCGCTCTTCAAGCAAAGGATTTTGCTCAAGTCTCTGGTGACACCATTCTCATTGAGCTTCCTCAGTTGCCTTGCTCAATTGCTCAACTTGAAGATATAAGGCGTAAGACGCCGTTGCGAGTTTCCGCCTGCGACGATATTGAATATAAGTATATCGTAAAGTTTCCTCACGGCTATACCGAGATTGAAGCCTCTCCCGGCAATTTTGATATCGGTCCCGAGAAGAATAATAAAAAATGGATGGAACAGGAAGTTCATTCCGATGTTCTTGACGGAAGGCTCGTTTTAACCGTTTCCCGAAGAATATATTCGAGAGAATGCGAAGTATATCCGCCTACAATGGCAGGCTCATTGTTCGGATGGAAAAATATCTCGCAATCGCGCGCTTCGCGTACTGTTATAGTGCGTAAAACGAGGAAGACGAGCAAATGAAAGCTTCGCACAAAAATCGCCTATCGTCACTTATCTCAAATAGGATTATCTATGAGGATAAGGACGTGATTGTGGTAGATAAACCTGCCGGGCTTCTTACGACCCATACAAAACTTTTCGGTCGCGCAGCAAGAGAGGAGCAAGCGACGGTCGAGAATTCGCTCAACGATTATTTGCGCAAAGGGCAGCGGCGCAGCTCGCTTAAAGTCTATCTCGTACACAGGCTTGACCGTGATACAAGCGGCGTTATGATGTTTGCCAAAACTGAGAAAGTCGCTGAAAAATTCAGGGCGAATTGGAATGCGTTGACTGAAAAGACTTACCACGCTCTCGTGGAAGGCGTAATCAACGAGGATGAAGGCGTTTTTGAAAGTTTTCTTCTTGAGGACGCCGATGGGTATAAGGTAAGGTCTGTTGCGGAAGGAACGCCTCGCGCAAAGGCCGCAAGAACGGAATGGAAAAAGCTTTCCGTGCGTGACGGGAAAACTTTAGTGGAAGTTACTCTCAAATCCGGGCGCAAGAATCAGATTCGTGTTCATTTTTCTGAAGCCGGTCATCCTGTTGCAGGCGATGTTAAGTATGGAGCTAAGCGCGAAAGAAGGCTCTTTCTTCATTCCTCTCGTCTTTCTTTCATACATCCAACCACGGCGAAGAAAATGGAATTTTCTTCACAAATTGATTTTTAAAAAAGAGGCACATGAAGAAAACTCAGATAGCAGGCTCTGTAGTAGCCGGATTTCCGAGCCCGGCAGAGCAGTATCTGGAGCCTCCGCTTGATTTGAACGAACTTCTCGTCAAGCATCCGGCAGCGACGTATTTTGTTCGAGTCCAAGGCGATTCTATGATCGGCAGAGGAATTTACGACGGAGATATTCTAGTCGTTGATCGTTCTCTCGATCCGTGCGATGGCGATGTGGTAATTGCGGCCGTTGACGGCGAGTTTACGGTGAAGACGCTTTCTTTAAGCAAGGGGGCGCGGAGAATCGAGAATGGGGGAGAGATTAAGTTGGTGGCGGCGAATCCTAAATACCATGATATCATTTTGAAATCTGGCCAAGAGTTGAATTATTTCGGCAAGGTCACGGCTTGTATCCATCGATTTAGAAAAGGAATACAAGTTTAATTTCTTTTGCCACATTCAAAATCATGATTGGTCTTGTCGACGGCAACAACTTCTTTGTTTCTTGCGAGCGTGTAATCAATCCTCGCCTTGTCGGAAAGCCTGTTGCTGTCCTTTCCAATAATGACGGGTGTTGCGTCTCGCGTTCAAACGAATTTAAATCGCTTGGCATTCAGATGGGAACGCCTTACTTTCAGTTGAAAGAGCGGCCCGATTTTAACAATCTTGTTTTTTGCAGCAGCAATTACGAATTGTACGGTGATATTTCCCGTCGCATCATTTCCATTCTTCGTGACGAAGCGGTCGATGTGGAACAATATTCAATTGATGAAGCGTTCATTCGTCCGCCATCCGTTGAGCTTATGGAATATGGCAAGCGTCTGCGTGCAAAGATTCTAAAATGGACTGGTATTCCATGCGGCGTTGGGTTTGCCGCGACAAAAACACTTGCGAAAATTGCCAATCACATCGGGAAAAAGCTCCCGGAGGGTGTGTTTGTCATGCCTGAAGATCCGACAGAAATACTTTCGTCGTTACCGGTGGAGGAGGTTTGGGGAATCGGGCGAAGAATGGGGGAGCGCCTTAGGATGCGCGGGATAACTACTGCCGCAGAGCTGCGAGATATCCCAGACTCGTTTATCCGCTCCATCGGCAGTGTCGTTACTGTCAGAACGGCGAGCGAACTTCGAGGTGTTGAAGCTGTGGTCGACAAAAACTATGATGCTGATCCTGATTCCGTTAGCTGTTCGCGTTCGTTCGGCACGCCGGTGACTACGGTTGATGCGCTTGCTGAGAGCGTGGCGAGTTTCGCCTCGCAGGCGGCGGAAAAAATGCGCAGGCATAAGATGGTGGCGGAAGGTTGTAATGTCTACGCGCAGTTTGGAACGGCGTGTGATTCGCGATGGGTTGAGCGTACGGTGGTTTTTGAAGCTCCGACTAACGCGACGAACGAAATTTTAAATGCTATCACTAAGATTGTTGGGGCTTTGTATATTCCTGCCGTCAAATACAGGAAGTCGGGAGTCGTGTTTTTTGGTCTTTCAAAAGAGGATGCGGCCCGGCAGATGTCACTTTTCGATATGCCGAATGAATCGTCTGGGAAATTAAAAAAACTTTATAAGACAGTTGACGGATTGAACAGAAATTTCGGGCGAGGGAAGGTATTTTCTGCATCTGAGGGGATTAAGCGTGAATGGAAGATGAAACGCTCGCTTCTCAGCAAACGTGCGACGACATTTTGGGACGAGCTAATGGAAGTAAAATAAGAGGTACAAGGTAGAAGGTACGAGGGAGAAGGTTAATGTTTGAATGTTAGAATGTTTGAATGTTGGAATGTTTGAGTGTTGGAATGTTGAATGTTGGAATGGGGGTTTAGGAGGTTTAGGAGGTTTAGAAAGTTTAGAGTTTAGAGTTGGGAGTTTGGAGTTTAGAGTTTGGAGTTTTATCCTCTCTACCGCTAACCACTAACCACTAACTACTAAGCACTAACTACTAAACACATCTTCGCTGCGGAGCTTATGTTCGGTCTCGTCGCTCGGGCGTCGCCTATAGCACGTCGCCAATAAAGTACGCTTACGCACGCCACCGCGATTGTAACTACTGGCTTCACATATTACTCCTCTTACGGCGACTCCTGCCCTCGCTCCTCACTCACATAACTCCTCCGCTCAGACGAGCGGGGAACGGGAAATGGGAAAGGGTTAATGTTAGAATGTTGGAATGTTTGAATGTTTAGATTGGAAACAACTAGGACAACTGGTAAAGACAACTTTTTAGAGGTGCGCGGTCTAACACGCTCGCGCTCTTTTGAAAGATTTACAATTCGCTCCCAATGAATAGAGAAGAATGTGGAATTTAGCGGATACGACACTGTGGTTCTTTTCGAATATATTTCAAGCGGCATTATGAGGTGAATTTTTGATATAATATTCGCATCTTGCGAGGGAGTTTAAGATAAGGCTTTCCTCGCAGGGTTATAGGTCGCTGAACTGAGAGTTATTTAATGTTCGAATATTCGAAACATTTTGATTCTCCACCCACGGCCGCATTAGAATTTGTTGCATACTGCAACGTGTCGTTGGAAGAAACGTAGGAAATTTCGGACAAGACGATGTGTTAGCAGAGGTGTGCCATGCCTTGGCACGCCTCGTCACGTTTCTTGTCAGGCTTCCTACGGCCGCTTCCAAGACGTGATAGAGGCTATGCCTTTTTTCATGTTCTGACTTCGTTGCAATTAAAGCGCGAAGGAAAACGGAACATGGCGAATAAGAATCTTTCACAGGCTAAGAATGCGAAGAACGACGAGTTCTATACGCAATATGCCGACATTCAAGCCGAGGTAAACGCATATCTCGATTACAATCCCGATACTTTTCGGGATAAGACGGTATTGCTCCCTTGTGATGACCCTGAGTGGAGTAATTTTACGCGTTTCTTCGCACAGAACTTTCAGCGTTTTGGCTTGAAGAAATTGATCTCGACGAGTTTCGCGGCGGATTCAAAAAACTTTAAGACTGTTTATCAGCCGACACTCTTCGAGGCGGAAAGCCCGCAGTTTGATAAGAAGAAAACGAAAGTGCGCGGCAAAATATTTGTGCTCGATCATGATACGAATAAAAACGGCAAGATAGATATTGAGGATTTGGAGTGGAAGTATCTTGAGGGAGATGGAGACTTTAGAAGCGAGGAAGTTAAGCGGCTAAGAGACGATGCGGATATCATTGTTACTAATCCGCCGTTCTCGCTTTTTAGAGAGTTCTTGGCGTGGATTCGGGAAGGGGATAATTTAACGCAGAGGCGCAAAGGCGCAGAGGCTGCAGAGAAGAAGTTTTTGATTATCGGGAATATGAATGCGATTACGTATAAAGAAGTGTTTCCGTTAATCAAAGATAACAAGATGTGGTTAGGAGAAAGTATTCATAGTGGGGATAGAGAGTTTGGTGTCCCCAAAGAATATCCACTCAATGCATCTGGATGGCGAATTGATGAAGAGGGTAATCATTATATTCGAGTAAAAGGAGTTCGTTGGTTCACGAATCTTGAACATGGGCGGCGCCATCAGCCGTTGCAGTTGATGACGATGGCGGACAATATTAAGTTTTCGCGGCACAAAGACTTGCGCGGCAAAGAGTATCAGAAGTATGATAATTATGATGCGATTGAAATTCCTTTTACTGACGCGATACCGAGCGATTACGACGGAGTAATGGGCGTTCCAATCTCATTCCTTGATAAGTATTGCCCCGAGCAGTTCGAGATAGTGAAATTTCGAAAGGGTGATGATGATAAAGATTTAATCGTAAATGGGATATGTCCATATTTTCGTATTCTCATTCGCCATCGGAGGAATAAATTATGAACCACAGAATACACCGAATACACTGAAAAAGATTCTGTTCCGTGTATTCAGTGTATTCAGTGGTTAAAAAAATAAATCCTGTTAATCCTGTCAAAAAACTCTGTGCCTTTGAGCCTCTGTGTTAAAACTTAACAACAAAAAATAAATAACACCTTATGACAACTCAACTACTCACCGATCTTACGGTCGCCGACATTTGCGACGGCTTTGTTTATAACGAACTTGAAGGCAAGGGCCTTTTCGGCTGGGGCGGTAAGCTCGTCATTCAGCCAGAATATCAGCGCAATTATATTTATGCCGACGGTAAGCGCGATGTAGCCGTCGTAGAATCGCTCTTAAAGGGTTATCCGCTCGGGCTTCTTTATTTTGTAAAGACGGCTTCGGGTATGTATGAGGTTCTCGACGGTCAGCAGAGGATTACGAGTTTCGGGCGATTTGTTAAGGAGAAGTTTTCGGTCGCTGATTCTAATAAAATGCCGCAGTATTTTACCGGACTTGATAAGGAGAAGCAGGAAAAAATTCTCAATTCTAAATTGACGATTTATGTCTGCGAGGGCGAAGAGGAAGAGATAAAGGATTGGTTTAAGACGATTAATATCGCGGGCATCCCGCTTAATGATCAGGAGATCTGGAACGCCATCTATTCCGGTCCGTTCGTAAGCGCGGCAAAAGCGGAATTCAGCAACTCAAAGAATGCGAAAATGCAGAAGTGGAAAAGTTATATTAAGGGTGATGAGCGTAGACAGCAGATATTGTCAGAAGCGCTTTCGTGGGTTTCTAAAGGCGCGATTAAAGAGTATATGAGCGCGCATCGCAATGATACTGAGATAACGGAACTTAAAACATATTTCGAAACTGTGATAGACTGGGCGAGCGGAGTGTTTGACGGCATTGAAGATGAAATGTGCGGGCTTGAGTGGGGGCGGCTTTACGAGACGTATCATAAAAATCCCTACAATAAGGCTGCAGTCTGGGCGCGCGTGAGAGCACTTTATGAAGATGGGTTTGTAAGGAATCGTAAGGGGATTTTCGAGTTTATCTTAGGCGGCGAAAAGGATACGAGGCTTTTAGATGTGAGAGTATTTGAGCCGAAAGAGACTAAAGCCGTTTACGCAAAGCAGACTAAAGAAGCTGAGAAGAAGGGTGTTTCAAATTGTCCTTTATGCGCTCTCGGTCACGCGGCAAACGCAAAGCGAATCTGGAAGTTCAATGAAATGGACGCAGATCACGTAACTGCCTGGTCGAAGGGCGGAACTACGGATATATCTAATTGCCAAATGCTCTGTAAAACGCATAACCGCGCAAAAGGGAATCGGTAGGGTAAAAAGGGTTAATGTTTGAATGTTAGAATGTTGGAATGTTGGAATGGGGGTTTAGAAGGTTTAGGAGGTTTAGAAAGTTTAGAGGGAAAAGATGTCCATCCGCGTGTGGAGCTGCTTGTAAGAGGGAAGAAAAGTTTCGGGCATGTGAAAACAAGACGCTAAGCGCGTCTCGGATAGTGGCGTATTGTGCACAGTCGTCGATCTTCACAAGCGCGAAGAATTATGAGTTCGCGCGGTGACCGAAACTTGTTCTTTCCGATTACAAGCAAGGGATGAAGAGATGACTAACT
>JAHBAE010000108.1 GCA_018384485.1 Kiritimatiellia bacterium | reverse complement strand
CCGTACAAGCACGGGCCGCTGGCGTGGTTCAACTGGGCGATCGACCACTTCAAGGGCTTTTTCGTACGGTGTGCGAAGTTTCTTGCGGCGCGGTTGCTGCTGACAGGAATGTTGCTGGCGCTGACGGTGCTCTTGACGGTGCAGGCGTTCATGGGCACGAGCACATCGTTCTTGCCGCAGGAAGACCAGGGCGTGATTTTCGGCTCGGTCGAGCTGCCCGAGGGCATGACGCGTCCGCAAACCGAAGCGGTGATGATTCGCGCGACCGAGCTCTTGAAGCGCGAGGTTCCAGAAGTGACGAACGTGCTCGCGGTCGTCGGCATGTCGATGATCGCCGGTAGCGGCGAGAACCTCGGCACGATGATCGTCGATCTCAAGAAGTGGGAGGAGCGCACTCGCCCGGACCAGCAGATCGAGCCGATGATGCAGCGCCTTGGCGCGGTCCTCAACGAGATTCCCGAGGCGACGTTCCGCGTTTTCGTGCCGCCGGCGATTCCGGGGCTCGGTATGAACAACGGCATCGACTTGCGCGTGCAATCGAAGGAAGATATGGATCCTGAACGTCTGGGCAAAACGCTCCAGATGGTGCTGCGCGAGCTCAATTCGCTGCCTGGAGTGATGGCGGCCTTTTCTGGCTACACGGCCAACACGCCGATGCTGCGGCTCGACCTTGACCGCGACAAGGCGGAAATGCTCGGAGTGGAGGTTTCGGCAGCGTACGCGACTTTGCAGAACTATCTCGGTTCGCGCTACGTCAACGACGTCAACCTCGGCACGCAGGTCAACCGCGTCACGGTGCAGTCCGACTGGAATGGCCGCGCCACGCCCGAGGCGGTGGCCGACCTCTACGTGCGCTCCAACGCAGGCGCGATGGTGCCGATCGGCTCGCTGGGCACGATCTCGCGCGAGATCGGTCCGCGCACCGTCAGCTGCTACAACAAGTTCCTCGCCGCCGGCATCACCGTGATGCCCAAGCCGGGCGTCGCGTCGAGCGACGTGATGGTGCAGATTGTGGATGCGCTCAAGCGTACACTGCCCGAGGGATACGGCTACGAATGGTCGGGCATCACCTACCAGGAGCAGAAGAACGCCGGCACCACGGCGCCGCTCTTGGCGCTCGCGGTCTTGTTCGGCTATCTCTTCCTCGTGGCGCAGTATGAATCGTGGACGATTCCGCTGCCGGTGATGCTTTCGATTTTCGTCGCCGTGTTCGGAGCGCTTACTGGTCTCAAATGGTGGGGGATTCACGCTACCGGCGCGCCGTATTCGCTGTCGATCTACGCCCAGCTGGGACTGGTGTTGCTGATTGGTCTGGCGTCGAAGAACGCGATTTTGATTGTCGAGTTCGCCAAAGAGAAGCGCGAGACGGACGGCTATTCGATTGTCGATGCGGCCGGCACCGCCGCGGGCGAGCGGTTGCGCGCGCTCTTGATGACGGCGTTGACGACCTTGCTCGGCACCCTGCCGATGATGGTCGCCACCGGCGCGGGTGCGGCGAGCCGCAACCACCTCGGCACGACCGAGTTCTGGGGCATGGCCGCGTCGGTTTCATTCGGCATTTTGCTTGTTCCCGGGCTTTATTCGCTCTTCCAGACCTGGCGTGAAAGGGTGAAAAGGTTCTTTGGATATATCTCCGCCATGAGCAAACGGCGTAGGAAATTAAAGAGCAATTTCAAAAAGTAAGGATTATAGAAATGCATAAAAGAGTATCGGACACGATAATTGATGTGTTAAAAGCGGCTTCCGTCGCGCTCGTTTCTTCAGGGTGTATTCAAGTTCTTCCGTCTGTGGGGCCTTCTTACGAAGAGCCTAAGGTGATGCCCACGGCGTTTTATATTCCAGATGCTGGTTTTCCCACCGAAAATACGGCAAGTGATTTACTGTACGTGCCGGCAGAAACTAACGAAGATACGCGCGTTGAAATTACATCCTCATCGGCGGCGAATTGGTGGAAGCTTTTTAATGACCCCATTCTCGATAATCTCATCTCCGGGGCTGTCACCAACAACTTAAGCTACCTTTCTTCTCTCAAGAGGCTTGAGCAGTCGAATTATGAGCTTCTCGGCTCATACGCGGCTTTCCTGCCTGCGTTTACCGTAGGTGGCGATTGGACGCGATCCCACTTCCACAAGAACGTTCCCGCAGGAGGATTTTCTAGAAATACGTACAACACTTCCAATATCGGGCTTGACGGCAACTGGGAGATTGATATCTTCGGCGGCAACCGCCGCAACACAGAAGCGAAGTTCGCCCTTGCCGAAGCTTCTGCATGGGGCGTTGCCGATGCGAGGATAAATCTCGTAACTGAAATCGGTAAGCAGTACATCAACTTGCGCACGATGCAGGAGCGGATTTCTGTAGCTCACACTAACCTCGCTCTTCAGACTGAAACATACCAGATTCTCAAGTCAAGGTTCGATTCCGGCATCGGTGATGAGCTGGCGGTAAACCAATGCGCCTACATCGTTGAGCAGACGCGTGCGCGCATACCACAGATGATGGCAGGCGAGGAGGCTTACAAGAACGCTCTTGCAGTGCTTGCAGGTGAAATTCCCGGCGCTCTTCACGAGCTCCTCGATCCGCCTGAAGTCTCGAGAGATTGGATTGTCGTTCCCCAAAAGATCTCCACCATGCCCCTTGATATGATGCGCGCGCGTCCCGACGTGAAAATCGCCGAGCGCCGTCTCGCCGCGGAAACCGCCAGTATTGGAGTTGCCAAGGCGCTTTGGTTCCCTATGCTCTTCATCAGCGGCTCTGTCGGTTTGCAAACGCGCGATAGCGTCAATCTCTTCGACAAGAAATCATTTTTAGCGTCAATCGGTCCTTCGGTCAGCTGGCCGATTTTCCAGGGCGGCGCAATCTATGCGAACGTGAAGGCCGCTGAAGCGCGTATGGATCAGGCGGCGCTTGAATATGCTCTTATCATTGAAAAGGCATATGCGGAAGTTCGCAATTCGTATTGCGCCTACACTCAGGAGTACCACCGCTACCAGGCCCTCAAAGCGGCCGTCAAGGCGGCGAGCGACGCTGTTACGATTTCCAACGATCTCTACAAGAACGGGCTTAAAGACTTCAATAACGTTCTCGACGCACAGCGCAGCCGCCTGCAGCTTGAAGAGGAGCTTGTGATTTCGCGCGGTCAGATAACGCTTTATCTCATTGATCTTTACAAGGCTCTCGGCGGCGGGCTTTCTGCTGACTGAGGCATTAAAAAAAGAAAGTGCTGAAAGAATATGAAGAAAGACAGGAATAGACAGATAATTCTTGCAATCGCTCTTGCGGCGGGCATCATTGCCGCGTTTACAACACGCTGGGCGTTTTCGCTGAAAGACGGTGAAATTGCAAAGGCAAAAAAACAGCTTGAGTCGCGCTACGGCACTCTTCAAGTTGTCGTTTTTGCAACTGACGTTCCTGCCGGCACGATTATTTCGAAAGACGATCTCGGCTATCTTACGATGCCTGCCGCCGGTTTGCGCGGGCAAGCTGTCGAGACCACATCGTATCGCGATATAATCGGGCGCAAGATTCTTGCAGCTCACCGCGAAGGCGAAGTCCTTTTCTGGTCTGATGTGGAAGGGGGCAATCCTTTGGAAGTCGGAATTTCCGCCGACATAAAGAAGAATATGCGCGCAGTTTCAGTGAACTGTTCTGGAGCTGCGAGCGTCTCCGGCATGGTAAGGCCTAATGATCATGTCGATGTAATCGGCACATTTGACTTCGAAGGCAAATCAGGCAAGCGCGATTTCGTAACTTGCACGATGCTTCAGAATGTGCTCGTCTTGGCTACCGGCACTGAGACGGCAAAAGGCGGCGGCCGCGCAGCGGGGCTTACAAGGAACTATTCGACCGTTACTCTTGAGGTAACTCCCCGTGAAGCCGAGATGCTTGCTTTCGCAGAGCAGCTTAAAGGCCGCATCATTCTTTCGCTGCGCAACCGCAAAGATACCTCCTACGAGAAAGAGCTTCCCAAGGTCGACTTCGCAAAAATTCAAGGCGAAATCGAGGAACTTAACATTAAACGCCAGACAAGCCGTCTTGCGATACGCTGAAAAGAGGGGATGAAAATGCGCCTTGCCACCCTTATCAACAATGTGCGCAATACGCTCCAGCTTGATGACGGAACGTATTTGATAGGGCGCGGCGAAAAATGCCGCATATCGATTCCTTTTCCGGATATATCGGAGCGTCATGCAATTCTTATTGTGCGCGATGGCACTGCGATTCTTGAAGACCTGCACAGCGCAAACGGCACTTTCGTCAACAATTCACCTATATCGGGTCCTGTAAAGCTCGATAAGACGATGATAATCCAAATTGGCTCTGCCATGCTTCGAGTCTTCAATGATGACGAGGCTGAAGAGACTCCAGCACAAGAGCCTAAAGAGAGCGAGCCTGAAAGCGAGATTGCCGAAGAAGAGGTTGATCCCATGCGCGAATTGCGGCGCAATGTTCAAGAGCAGATCCATAAAGAGCTTTTGAAGCGTCTTGATCTCAAGCGCCTTACGATGGACGGCGTAGATGCGGAAGGGCTTGAGGAAATGGCCCGCTGCAAAATTTCTGAGATAATTGACGAAGTCGTCGCGAAAGGGCGCCTCCCGGAAGGTATAGATTCTGAGCGCCTTGAAAACGATGTTTTCAACGAGGCAATGCGTTTAGGGCCTCTTGAAGAGCTTCTTGCCGATGACTCCGTAGCTGAAATTATGGTCAACGGCCCATCGCAGGTTTATGTGGAACGCCGCGGCAAACTTGTTCTTTCCGACTGCCAGTTTTCCGATGATGCAAGCGTCCTTTCCGTAATCGAGCGTATTGTCTCGCCTCTCGGAAGGCGCATCGACGAATCGCAGCCGTATGTCGACGCACGTCTTCCTGATGGTAGCCGTGTTAACGCGATTATCGCGCCGCTCGCTCTTTCCGGGCCGACAATCACAATCCGCAAATTTTCGAAAAAGGCGCTGACTACCGAGGATTTCATCCGCTTCGGCACATGGACGGCCGATGCGGCAGAGTTTATGCGCCTTGCAGTGATGTTGAGAAAGAATATCGTCGTTGCAGGAGGCACCGGCTCAGGTAAAACGACGCTTCTTAACCTTCTTTCAGGTTTCATTCCGACAACTGAACGCATAGTAACAGTTGAAGATGCGGCCGAACTTCGTCTTCAGCAGCCTCATGTAGTGCGCCTTGAAGCGCGACCGCCGAACATTGAAGGGAAGGGTGCTGTGACGATTCGCGATCTCGTCAAGAATTGCCTGCGTATGCGTCCTGATCGAATTATCGTAGGCGAATGTCGCGGCGGAGAGGCTCTCGATATGCTTCAGGCCATGAACACTGGTCATGACGGCTCGCTTACAACCGTTCACGCAAACTCTCCGCGCGATGTTGTCTCGCGTCTTGAAACGATGGTTCTCATGAGCGGCATGGATCTTCCTTCACGCGCTATCCGTGAACAGATTGCAAGCGCCGTTGATATTATAATTCACGAGTCGCGAATGTCTGACGGAACGCGCAAGGTGGATGCTATTACGGAAGTTACGGGGCTTGAAGGAAACCAGATTGTTATGCAGGATATTTTCACGTTCGTTCAAACGGGCGTCGCCTCCGACGGTCACATTCTCGGCTCGTTCATGCCG
This sequence comes from Kiritimatiellia bacterium, assembly GCA_018384485.1. GTDB lineage: Bacteria > Verrucomicrobiota > Kiritimatiellia > RFP12 > UBA1067 > UBA1067. Next base: position 2,422 of record JAHBAE010000108.1, on the reverse strand, counting down.
ACGGGCGCTGTGCCTACCTGGATTGATCAGGTAAAGAGCAGGGGGCTTGATATTAACATGTCGATGTTCTCGGCAAACTAACGGGAAGGGAAAACGATGCTGATGGATTATCTTCCGTATATCGTATCTTTGCTCTTCGCCGTTTCAGCGGGAGGCATAGTTTGGTTTTTTATCTCCGGCATAAAAATAAAAGCGGGCTGGCAGAACGGCACTAGCCCTCTTGCGCGTTATCTCGACGCGCGCAGAAGGGAAGCGTTTAACAGCCAGCTTCCCGAAGCGCTCGCTACGATGTCGAACGCTTTGAGGGCGGGCTTTTCCATTTCGCAGGCGTTTGATTCCGTTGTTGACAGCGGCGAGAAACCGATGAGCGAGGAGTTTGCGATTCTCCGCCAGCAGATTCAAATCGGCATGAGTTTTGAAGACGCTCTTGAATCGCTTTCCCAAAGAGTCGGTTCAGATGATCTAACGCTTGTGACGACTTCAATTCTCATAGCGCGCAAAACAGGCGGAAACGTCACTGAAATTTTCGATAGAATATCCGAGACAATCCGCGGACGCATGCGTATTGAAAGAAAGATTCGGTCGCTCACGGCGCAGGGTAGGCTGCAGGGTGCGATAGTCTCTTTGATGCCCATCGCTCTTGGAGCCGCAATGATTGCGATTAAACCGAAAATGATGATGCCGTTTATTTTTAGCGCAACCGGCGCCGTCTGCATTCTTGTAATGTTCGGCCTCATTGGACTGGGATGGTTTTTTATACGCAAGATCATACGCATAGATGTGTGATTTTATGGTATAATCCGCTCTAATGAGTAATGACTTTCTCGTATTCGATCAAGTAACGAAACGCTTCGGCGCATTGACCGCCGTGGACAACGTTTCGCTCAAGATCAAACGTGGCGAATTCTTTTCGCTTCTCGGTCCGTCAGGCTGCGGCAAGACGACTCTTTTGCGCATGCTTGGAGGCTTTGAAAGGCCCGATTCCGGGCGCATATATCTCGAAGGGAGCGACATAACCGACCTTCCTCCGAACCAGCGCAGAGTTCATACCGTTTTCCAGAACTATGCGCTCTTCCCTACGATGACAGTATGGGATAATATCGCCTTTTCCCTAAAACTCGCAAAGCGGCCCAAAGATGAGATTGAAGACCGCGTTGACGACATCCTCAGGATGATTCAACTTTCCGATCAGGCTTGGAAATATCCAAACCAGCTTTCGGGCGGTCAGAAGCAGCGCGTTGCCATTGCAAGAGCTCTTGTGGACAGACCTCAAGTGTTGCTCCTTGACGAGCCTCTTGCCGCGCTTGATCTCAAGCTTCGCCAGCACATGCTTATCGAGCTTGATGCGATTCACGATCAGGTGGGCATTACCTTCATTTACGTCACTCACGACCAAGGCGAGGCGATGTCTCTTTCCGACCGTATCGCCGTTGTGAATGTCGGCAAGATCGAGCAGCTCGATGTGCCTGCGAAGATTTACGAAGCGCCTTCAAGCCGCTTTGTCGCTTCGTTCATCGGAGATACAAACTTCTTCTCCGGCGTGATTGAATCTGTTGATGGAGATTACTGCCTTATTAAAGTCGATGGGTTTCCTCAGATCAAGGCTTATAACGACAAGCAGCTTAAAATCGGTCAGCGCGTCGATCTTTCGGTGCGCCCGGAAAAAATCCGCGTTACTCTCGCGCCGCCTCAGCCTGAGAAGGGCGCCTCAATCAATGTATTCCCCTCAAAGGTAGGCGATATCGTCTATCAGGGTGTATACACTAAATTCTGGGTAACGTCCGGTCAGTTGCGCATTCAGTCCTTAAAGCCCCATTCCCGCTTCCTTCTCGACCAGGAGCCTATAACCTGGAACGATGAAGTGTTCGTTTGGTGGCATCCTGACGATGGCTACATGGTGGAAGCAAGTCCGTGAACAATCCTCTGCATTCAAAAAAAGCCGAGTGCCTGGTTACGATACCAGGTTTTGTCTGGCTCGCTCTCTTCTTTGCCGTTCCTGCTGTCATCGTTCTGGCCTTTACGTTTCACGGCCATGACGCTTCCGGCGGAGTGGGCGAGTGGTCATTTTCCACTTGGCGCGATTTAGTCGACCCTGATTATCCTGCAATCGTCTGGAATACGATTCGCATTTCTTTCGAAATCACATTGTGGTCGATCATCCCCGCCATCCCTTGTGCGTACGCAATTGCGCGCATGAACCGCAAGTGGAGGGCGATTGTCGCAGGTTCGATCATGTTGCCGTTTTGGACGAGTTTCGTCGTGCGCGTTTTCGCGTGGAAGACGATGCTCCATCCTGACGGGTGGCTGCAGGCGTGCTATCTCGGCTACCTGCGCATGAAGGAATGGCTTTTCAGTTGGCTTCCTTCTATTCTGCAAGACTTTTTCGTCTCTTTTGGTATGGCTTCGTCGGAGGGGCTTACAC
>JAHBAE010000064.1 GCA_018384485.1 Kiritimatiellia bacterium | reverse complement strand
AATTGAGAAAATGTTTGAATGTTAGAATGTTCGAATGTTTGAATAAAATAGCGACGAGACCGAACATAAGCTCCGCAGCGAAGACGTGTTTAGTAGTTAGTGGTTAGTGGCTAGTAGTTAGTGCTTAGTGGTTAGCGGTAGAGAGGATAAAACTCTAAACTCTAAACTCTAAACTTTCTAAACTTTCTAAACCTCCTAAACCTTCTAAACCTCCCAAACCTTCTAAACCCTCATTCAAACATTCCAACATTCTAACATTCGAACATTCAAACATTAACCCTCTCCCTCCGCTGACGCGAAAATGAGACAATTTTCAGTATTTAAAAAATACAGTTGCTGACCTTTTTTCCTTTTCATGATTTCAGTGTCCTTTCCTTTTTAACTTGTACTTTAGTTTCTTCAAGACGCCCGCTTATCCCCCCGGCGAGGTTCACCGAACGGCCCTCCAGGTACGCGCGGGAATCTCGCCTTCGGACGAGACATCCGCGGATTTAAGCCTGCAATGACGGGGAACGCCAGACCTGTTGACGAGCCCGGCCGCGACCTCGCGAATAAGGTTGCACCCCTGCGGGAGGTCGAACTCGATCCGGGCATCCTCCGGCGCGGACAGCCTGTAGTCCACGTCCTTCCCCCGACGCCTCCACGAGACGGCGAAGCGTCCGCACGGCAGCTCGATCGTCGCCTCGACGGAATCAAGTCCCTTCGGGAAGCAAGGCTTCACGAGAACGCGCGAGTAGCCGTCCGCCGCGGGACGTATCCCCGCGAGATGCGTGAAGAAGCAACTGACCGCCCCCGCGAACATCGCGTGGTTGTGCGAGTTCATCTCCCCGTCGCGCGTCCACTGCTCCCAGAGCGACGTCGCGCCCGACGCCCGCATGAAGCCGAAGCCGGGGAAGTCCTTGCGCGTCATCGCCGTCAGCCACTCGTCCTCGAGCCCATGGTCCATCAGCACGTCGCCGAAGTAGCGCGTCCCGTAGATGCCAGTGCCGATATGCCCGCCGTCCGTCCCAACCAGCCGCTGGCGCAGATTCGCGACCACCGCCGGAACGTCGCCCTCGGGCACGAGCCCGAGCGCCAGCGGCAGAATGTAGCACACCTGGCGCCCCGCGCCGAAGACGTGCGTCTTCGAGTCGTAATGCTTCCGGAGGAACGCCGCGTGGGCCTTCCGCCGAAGGTCCGCGAAGCGCGCCGCGTCCGCCCGCGCGCCCTTCACCTCCGCGAGATGCGCCATCGCGCGGTAGGCCTCGACCAGGAACGCCGAGTTGACGAGCGCGGGGTCGAAGAAGTCCCAGCCCGCCGGCGAGCACCAGTCGCCGAAGCCCTTCTCCCAGAGTCCGTCCGGCGACCGCGCCGCGAAGGACTCCGCCGCGCGCTTCAGCTCCGCGTACTCACGCACGGCGAGGTTGGTCGCCGCGAGGTAGGTGAGGAAGCGCCCAGACAGCGTGATCGGGTCGCTCGCCCAGTCGGGATTGTCGTTGTTGCCGATCCTCGGGTCGACCGCGCGCTCGTACCGCGCCGCGTCGTACAGCCACTTCGAGTAGAACGTGCGGATGTCGTAGACCTGGAAGGCCGTGTCCTCGTACGCCTGCGAGTCCATGAGGCACGGCGTGCGCTCGTGACGGATGCAGCAGTCGCTCGGATAGCTGACGAAGTTCGAGCGCATCGACCGCCGCGCCGTGTCCCAGAGCCAGTTTAGCGTCTCGTCGGAACACCGAAACGTCGCCTTCTCGCGCACGTCGGCGGAGACGCCCCACCCCGTGAAGTTCTCCGCCTTCGCCTGGTCCGCGGGAAGCCCCTCCACTTCAACGTAGCGGAAGCCGTGGTAGGTGAAGCGGGGACGGTACGTCTCGGCCTCGCCCGTGCCCGCCGCGATGAAGACGTCCGTCTGCCGCGCCTCCTTCTGCGTTCGCGTGTCGAGCCGGTCGCCCGAGATCTCCTCCGCGTGCCGCAAAATAACCCGAGCCCCCCGCGGCAGTTTCGCCCGCAGTTCGACGACGCCCGCGCGGTTCACGCCGAAGTCGAGGATGAGGCGTCCGTACGGACAGCGGATGACCTTCACTGGCCTGATCGGATCGAAGAGACGGACCGCCGGGCCCTCGTTCAGCTCGAGACGGAGCGAATCGTCGGCCAGTTCCACGACCGGACGCCACCGCGCGTTTCCGCCGCGCGTCGCATCGTACGTCTCGCCGTGGTAGATCGAAGCCGAGACGAACGGCAGGTCGTCTGTGAACTCCCATGTACCGTCCGTCACGATCCGTCGCGGCGCGTCGCCGTCCGCGACCTCCATCTCCATCCACGCGCGCTTGGGGCGCATCCACCGCCACGTCCACGGATTCATGTCATCCGCATACCCGGGCGCGAGGAGGATGCGTACCTCGTTCGTCCCCTCCCGCAGCCACCGCGCCACGTCGTATTCGTCGTAAAGGACCCTCCACCCCGGATTCGTCCACCCGGGCATCATCATCCGCGTCGGATCGACATCCACGCCGTTGACGACCAGACGGTAGAAGCCGAGACCCGTGACCTTCGCGTGCGCGGAGGCCGGCGCGTCCTTCAGCACGAAGCGCTTGCGCACGGCGATGACGTCTTTCGGCAGCGTCGCCGCGACGCCGACCCCGACCATCGGCCGCGCCACGTCAACTCCCCCGTCGGCGCGATCCGAAATCCATCTGGCCGTGGCGCCAGTTTCAAAGGCGAGGAGCCCGACGGCCGCCGCCAGCAGAATTGTCTGGTATCTCATAGCCGATATTATACCAAAATGCCGGGCTGTTGCCCGCCCGCCACATTACCTGACGAACAGTAGCGTGCCGTCCTTCGGCGGCAGCTCGATGTGGCCGATGTCGATGCGAGCTCCCTGCCGACGCGGACTGCCCTCGTAGTCGGTTGTTGAGACCGCATGCGCGGAATAGCCCAGGTTGGACCCCTTGCCCTGAAGATCAGTGCCCTTCTTCGGACGATAGGCCGTCGTGTCCTCGAAGATGCTCGAATCGACGGTAACGTTGTGATCGTAGAACTTCGTGCCCGTGGTCTCCTCCCTGGGCGTCAGATCAAGCGCACAGTACGAGATCGTACCCTTCTTGATGTAATAGCCGCCAAGCACAACGCAGTTGAGCGCATTGCCGCCATTAGTCTCGTTCCAGACTTGGGAAGCGCTACCATATCCTGCCGCATTGCCGGCAACCGTGCAGTTGACCAGCCAGGCGTCCATCGAATCCAACTGCACACCGCTGCCGTACCTTCCGCTGTTGCCAGTGAAGAGGGAGTTCTCCACCACGCCGTTGCCGTTTATTGACACGCCGCCGCCGGAATCGGTGACGCTGTTGCCCTTGAAGAGACAGCGCAAAATCCGGCCGCGGCCAGACACCGCCGCACCGCCGCCGCGACGCGCCGAGCCGTTCAAGATCTGCGAATCGACGATCTGTCCGCCGCCGACATAGGCGTTGCCGCCATTGTCGGATCCGTTGCCGCCAGTCAGCACGCAGTTCGAGACGACGCCGGCCGTCATATAGACGTTTGCGCCGCTGGACGCGAATCCGCCCTTTATCGTCACGCCGCTGACGCGCACCGCTTCGTCGGCAATCTTCAGCGTCCGACCAAGCTGCCCCGCATCTAGCACGACGCGCGACGGATCCGACTCGTCACCGACCAGCGCAACGGCGCGGTCAAGGACAAGACCGAACGTCTTGTACTTGCCCGCGCCGATTCGGACCCCATAACCGTCGCGGACATTCGCCAGCGCCTTTTCCGGCGTCGCGAACGGACGGTCCGCCGTACCAAGCCCGGTCTTGTCATCGCCGTCCGCCGCGACATAATAGTCGCCGTCCGCCGCGCGAAGTCCGACGATGCCCCGTAGGACCAGCGTCTCCTTGCCGGCGGCCGTCAGCTCGCACCAGTTGGTGTAAATACCCGGCGTCGCAAAGCTCGGCTGCACGTCGAGGTCGAACGGACCCTCCGCGCCCGTCAGAGACCACTTCGTCGTCACCCCCGCCGTCGCGACGATCAGTTCGTTTGAATGCGCCTCGCCGGCCGTGGAGCCCCAGCAGTCGGACAGGACCGCACTGACATAAGGATTCTCAATCGCGGTGACATGCAGGTAGACGCAGCCCGCACCGCCCGAACCGGACGGCCAGTCGCCCGTTCCGCCCTTCGAGCCACCGCCACCGCCACCCAGACCGTCCGTGCCGCCGGTCACGGCGATCGAACCGTTTCCGCCGCGCCCGCCGCCTTCCGGCGGATCAGGAATCGTTCCGTTGCCGCCACCGCCGCCTGAACCGTAAAGATGCGTTTCGCCCGTGATTTTGCATGCAAAGCCATCGCCGCCACGTCCCGCAGCCGTCGCCGAAGCAGCGCCGCCGACAGATCCCGCGCCACCACCGCCCGCACCCTGGGCACCGTTCATCGCGCCACCCATCTTACCTTGCTTCGAATTGTAGCCTATGCCGTCAATGCCCATACTGCCGCCGCCCTTAAAGCTCGCGCCACCGCCCGAGCCAATCTGACCCGTGACCGCGGCAACCGCGGGAACCGTCGTGAACGAGCCGCCGCCTCCACCGCCCCAGGCCGAGGTCGACACGCCTTCGACGGTAAGCGTCGTCGGATTGCCGTTCTGCCCGACCCCCTGCTTCAGCGCGGAACTGCCGCCGCGCCCGATTGTCACGCCAAATTCATTGGTGATCGTCGGACGCTCCGCCTCGGGCAACGAGCGGTAGTCCTGCCAGATCACGCCGCCACCACCGCCGCCGCCACCGCAGTTGTTGCCGCCCGAACCGCCGCCCCCCACGACCAGCATCCGCTCAATACGCAGGCAGGAGAGAGGCGAAACGGAAATCGCCGCCATTTCAAAATTGGTGAATCCGAGCACATAATGGCCATCTCCAAAGGAATACTGCACCACTCCCGGATCGTCCGCGACGCCAACGCTCAAGGGCTCCGCATCGCCGCGGATGTACACCATGCCCTTCAGGACCACCGGTTCGCAGTCCGATGCCGTCAGCCGGCACCAGCAGGAATGGATACCGATCTCGGTGAAGCCCGGCTGCTCATCAAGGTCGAACGGCCCGTCCTCCGCAAGAGCCCATTTCACTGTCACGCCGCGCGAGTAAACCGTCAGCGTATTGGTATGCGAGGCCCCGTCATATGCCGAAAACACCTTATCGATCTCCGCATGGATCTTGCCGTCACCGATGTACTTGACGACGAGAATGACCGTACCGCAGCCACCCGCACCACTGCTGCTCGTGCTCGAGTAACTGCCCGAGCCGCCGCCGCCAAGCCCGTCCGTGCCGTTCATGCTGTAACCCGCCGCACGGCTGCCGCCGCCTTCGTAGGGCTCCTTCGGATTCTCGCGCGCCGCGCAACCACCCGAACCATAGAGATGCGGCTCCCCCGTAATGTCGCACGAAAAACCAATGCCGCCCTTGCCGCCAAGCGCATCCGCCCCGTCCTCTCCGTCGCCGCCCGCGCCGCCGCCGCCACCCGCATTCAAGGCATCGAAATTAGTCCCGCCCTTGTGTCCGTAAAGCGAATTATAACCCTTGCCGTCCGTCTGGAAATTGGCGAAACCACCGTTGCCCTTGCCGCCGCCGGACGCGATCTTTCCCTCTTCGGCGGCCAGCGAACCGGGCCCGCTCCAATGTCCGCCGCCACCGCCGCCGTAAGCGGAGAAGGTCACGCCGCCGACCGTGATCTCGGACATTCCGCCAAGCTTGCCGCTTCTGGACGTGCTAGTCGCCGCAATCCCGCCCGCGCCGACGAGGATGGACACGGGTTCACTGAGCATCGGACGGTCCGCCTCGGCAAGTTCGGTGTAGTTCGTGTACAGCACCGCGCCGCCGCCGCCACCCGCGCCGCAATCGCAGCCGCCCGAGCCGCCGCCGCCCACGACCAGCATCTTCTCGACGCGCACCGGAGCCATCGGCGTGAACGTCCACGGCTCCGCGTTGCCGTTCTTGAACTCAAGCAGGTAGACGTCGTTGCCGAGGTCAACCTCTGTCGCCTTCGGATCGTCCGTCGTACCGATCGTCAGCGCCGCCGACGCCCCAAACGAAAGCCCCGCGACCATTGTGAGACAACAACAGACCTTACGCCATGCGCTCATGGTATTGACCTTTCTTGAGTTATATTGTGGTATGTGAGTGAAATCAGCGAGGGGGTGAATCCAAAGTTATCACCCATCAGGCCATTGGCCACGCCAACGGTCGATTCAAAGTCCAATTGCCCGAACCCTTTCCTCATATGCTGAAGTAATATATCAAAACCGCTCTTCACGGTCAAGGATCGTAAGGACAGGAGATGACGCTACGGATAGCCTTTCATAAATGTAAAACCATAAAATACACTTCGCAAGATACACTTCACTTTTATTTATCGGGATAAAATGCGCTTTCACGTTCAAAAAAAAGGGTAAACTCCAGCGAACAAAAAAAGAATGCCGCATCTTTTCGGATGCGGCATACCTTTTCATGCTGAAGATAAATCTCAAGCGACAGAACCGCCGGCCGCCTCGATTTTCTGCTTCGCGGTGGCCGAGCAAGGAATGCCCTTGATCGTGAACTTCTTGGTAACTTCACCGACGCCGAGGATTTTGATTTTCGGACGCTTGTTGTCGCTGAAGCCAGCCTTTGCAAGAGCGGAGACGGTAATCTCTGCGCCATTCTCGAACTTCGCCTCGAGCGAGGAGAGATTCACGCCGAGAGCCTTGGCATTGAAGGCGGCATTGTTAAAGCCACGCTTCGGCAAACGGCGAACGAGAGGCATCTGACCGCCTTCGAACACGAGTTTGTGCTTATGACCCTTACGGCTCTGCTGACCCTTCTGGCCCTTGCAGGAAGTCTTGCCCATGCCGGAGCCGCAGCCGCGGCCGACACGCTTACGGCGCTCACGCGCTCCAGGTGTATTGGTAAGATTGCTCAGTTCCATGATAACTCCTTCCGATGCTTCTTGCCACATTAAGCCCTGATCGCAGCAAGCTCTTCCGCGGAGCGGAGCTTAGCAAGCGCATTGAGCGTGGCCTTGACCACATTAAGACGATTCTTGGAGCCGAGAGACTTGCCGACAGCATCACGGATGCCCGCGGCCTCGAGGACGGGGCGCATGCCGCCGCCGACGATAAGGCCCGTACCAGCGGGAGCCGGCTTGAGGATGATGCGGCCGCCGTCGCAGACGCCCTCAACCTCGTGCGGGATAGTCGTGTCCTTCATGACAATCTTGTGCATCGACTTGCGGGCGGCTTCACCGCCCTTACGGATTGCATCAGCAACCTCGTTAGCCTTGCCAAAACCAACGCCAACCTGGCCTTCCTTGTCACCAACCACGATGACGGCGGAAAAGCTCATGCGACGACCGCCCTTGACGGTCTTGGCGCAACGGTTTACGAAGACTGTGTGCTCGTCGAGCGTATCTTCCTGTTCCTGACGCTTGTCACGATTGTATGCCATGACTTAGTTCTCCTCCTTCTTGACAGAGATAGCCACGCCGCCGGCGACAACAGCCTCGACGACTGCTGCTACGCGACCGGTGTATTTGTTTCCACCGCGGTCGACGACCACGAGAGAAATGCCGGCGCTCTTGGCCGCTTCCGCAGCCTTGGCTCCGAGAGCCTTCGCCGTTTCGATATTGATCTTCTCGTCCTTGAGTGTGTTGGCCTGGGCGAGAGTTTTACCTGCGTCGTCGTCGATGAACTGAACGTAGATATTCTTGTTCGTGACGCAAATGGACATGCGCGGACGAGCCGCCGTGCCGATGATGCGCTGACGGAGGCGAAGATGCCTCTTCTGACGCTGTACCTTCCGATTGAACATAAGTTGCTCTCCTTAACGGCGCGATTAGGCGACCTTCTTGCCCTGTTTGCGACGGATGTGCTCGCCGACGTACTTGATGCCCTTGCCCTTGTAGGGTTCGGCAGGATAGTACGAACGAATGCGGGCGGCAGCCTCGCCTACCATCTGCTTATCGCAGCCTTTAATCGTAACCTGAAGCCCGTCGTTCTCAACGGTGACCGTCAATCCAGCAGGAATGACATACACCTTGGGAGATGCGAAACCGAGCGAAAGCAAAAGCTCCGAACCCTTGAGAACGGCCTTGAAACCGGTTCCCTCGATTGAAAGCTGCTTCTGGAAGCCCTTGGAAACGCCGATCACCATATTGTTGATCAGAGAACGGGACAACCCGTGAAAAGCTCCGAAAGCCTTGTCGTCAGCACAGGAGACGATGATGTTGCCCTCTTTAACCTCCGCAGAGATGCCTTCATGCATCGTGTGCGAGAGCTCCCCGAGCGCACCCTTTACCGTAATCGTCTGGCCCGCGAAGGCGGCTGTTACGCCTTCTGCGAGTTTGACTGGTTCTTTACCGATTCGAGACATTGTCTTTCACTCCTGATTAAGCAACAGTGCAAATGACTTCGCCGCCGAGCTTCTCCTTCTTCGCCTGCACGCCAGACATAACTCCGCGCGAGGTGGAGAGGATTGCAAGACCCATACCACCGAGAACGGCGGGAATCTTAGCGGTGTTAACATACTGGCGAAGCCCGGGCTTCGAGATGCGCTTGAGCTCCGTAATGGCGGGTTTCGCCTTCGCGGTGTACTTGAGCGTAATCACGAGTTTCTTCGGGAACTCCGTTGTCGTGACGGCGTCGGTAATGTAACCGGCTTCCTTCATGACGCGGGCGATTTCGCCCTTGAGATTGCTCGCCGGGGTCTCGACGGAATAAAGGCGCGCCTTCAGACCGTTGCGGATCGTCGTGAGCATATCGGAAATGGGATCCATAGTCATTTTGTCGATTCCTTTCCTTTCGTTACCACGAAGCCTTTGTCACACCGGGGATCAAGCCGGCGACAGCCAATTCGCGGAAGCAAAGACGGCAAACTCCAAACTTACGCAGATACGCGTGCCTGCGGCCGCAACGCTGGCAGCGGTTGTAGGCGCGCACCTTGAACTTGGGCGTCCTCTTCTGCTTTTCGATAAGACACTGTTTAGCCATAGCTTAGTTCCTTCCTGCGAACGGCATGCCGAGAGAGACGAGAAGCTCCTTGCAAGCCTTGTTGTCTTTCGAACTCGTCACGAACGTGATATCCATCCCGGAATGGGCGGAAGAATCGATGAGTTCGGGGAAGATTGTATGTTCCTTGACGCCGAGGGTGTAGTTGCCTGCACCGTCGAAGCCGCGATTGGGAACGCCGCGGAAGTCGCGGATACGGGGGAGGGCTGCAGAAATGAGCCTGTCCGTAAATTCCCACATACGCTCGCCGCGGAGAGTAACCTTAGCTCCAATTACCATTCCTTCGCGGAGCTTGAAGTTCGAGATGGACTTCTTAGCGCGGCAAAGCATGGGCTTCTGGCCGGTAATGGCGGTGAGATCGTCGACAAGAGTCTTCTGCTCGTCCTTAGAGACGATGCCGAAACCCATATTGAGGACGATTTTCTGGAGACGCGGAACAAGCATCTTGTTCGTCGTTCCGAGCTTCTTCTCCAGCTCGGGAACCATGCGGCTCACATATTCATCTTTGAGTCTTGACATGTTTTATGTTCCCTTCCTTAGAGAGCCTTTCCGCTCTTGACGGATACGCGGGCCTTCTTTCCGTCTTTCTCGCCAGTCTTGACGCGCGTGCCGCACTTCTTGTCGGCATCATAGGGCATCAACTTGGAAAGACGGATCGGAAGCTCAATCTTGACGAGACCGCCGGGAGTTTTCTCCGTGCGACGCATCGCCTTGGTGTGCATGTTGAGCTTACCGACAACAGCAACCCCCTTCTTGGGGTCTACCTTGAGAACCGTGCCCGTCTTACCTGCGTCAACGCCGCAGGTAACGATTACGGTATCATTCTTTTTGATTCTTGCGATAGACATTTTTCAGCTCCTTTGCCTCAGACCACTTCCGGGGCCATCGAGAGGATCTTCATGTAGTTCCTGTCGCGCAGCTCACGAGCAACCGGCCCGAAGACGCGGGTGCCGATAGGATTGAGCTTCGAGTCGACGAGAACGCATGCATTCTGGTCGAAGTGGACGGTCGAGCCATCGGCGCGGCGAATAGGATTGCCGGTGCGGACGATGACGGCCGTAGCGACGGACCCCTTCTTGATTGAAGAAGTGGGCGACGCTTCCTTGATGGCGACACGGATGATGTCGCCGAGGTGCGCATATTCCTTGCGCTGTTTCAGGATGCGGAAGCACATGGCGCGCTTGGCGCCGGTGTTATCCGCAACTACGAGATTAGACAGTTCCTGCAACATGGCCTGACTCCTTACTTCACGATCCGCCAACGCTTTGTCGCGGAGAGCGGACGCGTTTCCATTATGGCGACGACATCGCCGACCTTTGCCGTGTCCGCTTCGTCATGCACGTGGTAATTCTTGGTGCGGGTGACGGTCTTGCCGTACACGGGATGGCGCTCGCGGTACGAAACCGCGACCTTGACAGTCTTCGCTCCGGACTTGGAGACGACGACGCCTTTCCTTGCCTTACGGGCACCGCGTTTTGTGTTTTCCGTGCTCATTAGATCTTGACTCCTGCGCGGGTGATAAACTTCGTGTGAATGCCAATCTTGGTAGCGGCGAGACGGAGGCACTCCTTAGCGACCTCCTCGCTGACACCGCCAACCTCGAAAAGGACCTTGCCGGGAAGAATGACGGCAGCCCAGAATTCGGGGTTACCCTTTCCTCCTCCCATACGCACTTCGATAGGCTTACGGGTGACGGGCTTATCGGGGAACACGCGGATCCAAAGCTTACCTTTACGCTTCATTTCGCGGTTGATCGCGACGCGGCAAGCTTCAATCTGCGTGGCCGTGAGAAGACCGCGTGTAAGCGCCTTGAGACCGAACTCGCCGTAAGCGAGCTCCGCACCGGATGTAGCGTAACCTGCGCGGTTACCCTTCGAAACCTTGCGGAATTTTACTCTTTTGGGCATCAGCGGCATGACTTAGCTCCTCTCCTTGCGGTCTCCACGCTCACGACGGCCGCCGCGACCTTCGTTGCGGGGTGCCTTAACCTGGAAACCTTCCTTCTTGCAGATCCAAACCTTGATGCCGATCTTTCCAGCAGTGGTGTTGGCTTCCGCAAAACCGTAATCAATATTCGCTCTGAGAGTGTGAAGCGGAACCTTGCCCTCGCGGGACCACTCAACGCGGGCGATTTCAGCGCCGTTGATACGGCCGCCGGCGTGAATCTTGATTCCTTCAACACCCATATCCATGGCGACCTTCTGAGCGCGCTTCATCGCACGCTTAAGCATGATGCGGCGCTCGAGCTGCTGAGCGATAGACTCAGCGACGAGCTGCGCATCGGCGTCGGCGCCCTGAACTTCCTTAACATCAAGATAGACTTCCTTCTTGGTCATCTTCTCGAGGCTGAGGCGGATCGCTTCAACATCATCGCCCTTGCGGCCGAGAACGACTCCCGGACGGGCGGTGAAGAGCGTCACGCGAACGCTGCTGGCGTAGCGCTCGATGAGGATGCTAGAAATGCCCGCTTCTGCGAGTTTCTTCTTGCAAACCTCACGGATCTTCTGATCCTCAATAAGGAACGCGCTGAACGTTTTCTTAGGCGCGAACCAACGGCTGCCCCAGGCGTGGTTTACGCCGACACGGAAGCCGATAGGATTGACTTTCTGTCCCATATTACTTAGCTCCCTTCTTATCGTCCGTAAGAACCACCTTGCAATGGCACATGCGGCGTGCGATCGGATGGGCCGATCCACGAGCGGTGGGCCAATAGCGACGCATTCTGACGGACTCGTCGAGAACGCAAAGCTTGACCGTCATTTCGCCAGGCTGCTCAACACCGTTGTTGTTCTTGGCGTTGGCAATGGCGGAAAGAAGCGTCTTCTTGATGATGATCGCCGCCTTCTTAGGCGAGAACTCGACCACCTTAAGCGCTTCAGAGGCCTTCAACCCCTGACATGCGCGCGCCAAGGGACGGCCCTTGAATGCCGACATACGCGCGTTGCGGGTAATGGCTGTCACTTCCATCTTTCAGCTCCCTTACTTGTCGGCCTTGGCGGAGTTGCCGTGCGACTTGAACGTACGCGTGGGGGCGAACTCACCGAGTCTGTGACCGACCATGTTTTCCGTGATGAAGACCGGCATATGCTGACGGCCATTGTGAATCGCGAACGTCAGACCGACGAAATCGGGGAGGACCATCGAACGACGGCTCCACGTTTTAATCGGCTGCTTCTTACCGCTCGCCTGCATCTTTTCGACCTTGCGGAGGAGGCTTTCCTCGACATAAGGCCCCTTCTTGAGAGAACGACTCATGGCTTATTTCCTCCTCTTGACGATAACCTTGTTGGACGCCTTCCTCTTCGCGCGGGTCTTGCCGCCCTTTGCGAGCTGACCCCAAGGCGAACGCGGATGGCTGCCGCCGGACGTACGGCCTTCACCGCCGCCCATCGGGTGGTCTACAGGGTTCATAGCAACACCGCGAACAGTAGGACGAACGCCCATGAGACGCTTGCGTCCGGCCTTACCGAGCTTGATTGAACCCCAATCCTTGTTTCCTACAGATCCGATGCACGCACGGCAACGGCCGTCGAAAATACGAACTTCGCCAGAAGGCATCTTCAATGTGACGCGGTTGCCGTCACGAGCCATTACCTGGCAAGCATTACCGGCGCTGCGGCCAATCTTGGCGCCCTGACCGGGAACGAGTTCGATCGCGTGAACCGACATTCCGAGAGGAATCTGCGCGAGGGGGAGGCAGTTGCCAACCGTAGCCTCGGCCGTCGGACCGTTCATAACCTTCATACCCTGCTTGAGCCCTTCAGGAGCGAGAACATAGCTCTTGACTCCATCGGCATACTCGAGAAGCGCGAGGTAGGCGCTACGGGTAGGATCGTAAGCGATATCGAGAACAGTAGCCTCGACACCCTCTTTGCGACGCTTGAAATCAACGATTCTCAAACGCTGCTTGACGCCACCGCCGTGATGACGAGTGGTGATACGGCCCTGGTTGTTGCGGCCTGCAGTCTTGCGAACCGCACGCGTCAGGCTCTTCACCGGCTTTTTCTCGGTGATTTCCTCGAACGTGACGGACTCGCGGAAGCGCATGCCGCACGAACGGGCTTTATACTTTTTAAGTGCCATAGTTTTAGATCTCCTTACGCGAGTTCAACGCGCTCGCCGGCCTTAACGGTAACGATCGCCTTCTTCCAGGTAGCTTCCGTCTCAACGCGGCGCGTGCCGCGGATGTACCTAAGCCCGCCCTTCATGTTGGCTGTACGCACAGCGAGAACGTGCACGCCAAAAGCGGCTTCCGCCATCTTGGCAATCTGCGGCTTGCGAGCATCACGCGCAACCTTGAGCGCATAGCGGTTCTCAACGGAAAGCATTGAGCTCTTCTCGGTGATAAGCACGTCAAGAATGACGCCGCCTGTCTTTTCCTTAAGTTCTTTCTTCGTCATGACTTTAAGTCTCCTTACTTGGCGATCCTGGCCATGAGAGCCTCGAATGCGGCCTTGTCACAAACGAGCTTGCGGTTGGCAAGAACGGTGTAGACGTCAAGAGCCTGCGCAGTTGAGTAATCAATGCGAGGCAGGTTGGACGTGACCAAAACGACCGTATCATCAACATCCTTCTGGACGACGACGGCGGTGCGATCAATGCCGAGAGTCTTGAGGAAGCCGGCCATAAGCTTCGTCTTGGGCGCCTCGAACTTGAACTCGTCGACGACGATGACATCGCCGGCTTTGAGCTTGTCGGAGAATGCGCGCGCGAAAGCGAGCTTCATCACCTTCTTGTTAATCTTCTGCTCATAGCTGCGAGGCTTCGGACCGTGGACTACGCCACCGCCGCGCCACACGGGCGACTGACGAAAACCGGCGCGAGCATTGCCTGTACCCTTCTGCTTCCAGGGCTTCTTGTTGGAGCCGGCCACTTCACCCTTGCCCTTCGTGCAAGCGGTGCCTGCGCGCAAAGCGTTGCGGATGGCAGTGACAGCGTCCTTAACCGCCTGTTCGCCCTTGTCGAGCGTCAACTGCGATTCGTCAAACGTAATTTCTATCTTCTGCATGGCTTACTTCCCTCCCTGAGCCGCCTTGTAAGCGAGCGCGTTGTTCTTGAGGGACTTGCGGATTATAACGATCCCGTTGCGCGCGCCAGGGACGGAACCCTTGACGAGAAGCGCATTGTCTTCGGGACGAATCGCAACAACCTCGAGGTTCATGGCCTTGCGGCTGACATCACCCATATCTCCAGGCATCTTCTTGCCCTTTTCGATCCAACCGGGGAGGTCACGCGCGGCGAGGCCGCCTGTACGACGCTTGGAGTGGCCGCCGTGCGTCATGTTGCCGCCGGCAAAACCCCACTTCTTGATAACGCCGGCAAAACCCTTACCTTTGGTCATACCGGAAACATCGACGTACTTGACGCCTTCGAAATTCGAAACCGTCAAAGCCTGGCCGACTTCAAGCTTCTCGCCCTCGTCAAGAGCAAATTCCTTGAGAACCTTGACTGCGCCGACGCCAGCCTTCTCAAAACGGACGCGCTGGGCCTTAGCAAGGCGCTGGGGCTTCTGAGGACCGAAACCGAGCTGGGCGGCCTCATAACCATCCTTTTCAAGGGTCTTGAGCTGAACAACGGGGCACGGACCGCACTCAATAACGGTCACGCAGGTACGGTTGCCCTCGGAGTCGTACACCTGGGTCATTCCAACCTTCTTACCTATCAAACCTTCCATAGCACCCTCCTCAGACCTTGATGGTGATGTCTACGCCAGCTGGAAGATTGAGCTTCTTGAGCTCGTCGATCGTCTGAGCCGTCGGGTTGACGATATCGAGAAGGCGCTTATGTGTGCGCATCTCGAACTGATCCATGGACTTCTTGTCGACGTTCGGTGAACGGTTCACCGTAAAACGCTCGACACGCGTAGGCAGGGGGATGGGCCCCACAACCTGCGCACCCGTCCCTCTGGCCGTGTCGATAATACCACCGACGGCCTGATCGAGCACACGATGATCGTATGCCTGAAGGCGGATGCGGACTCTTTGCTGCTGCATTTGTCTTATTTCCTTACTTTTTCGTTTCGATTCAGGAGTGTTTTAACTCCGTCATCCCTCAGTTTCCTGTGCCTCGACGGTTGCGACATCCGCGTTCGCCCGCCGCATTTGCGGCTTTTGGCGTTGGCGCGGGAGGCCCCTTTGGCACCTCGCTCGCAACTGGGTTCCGGCCCAGCAGTTCTCTCAAAAAAATCACGCGGCCATCATCATGACCGCGAGCATTTCTAGCTTTGCGGTCACGACGCGACGGGATTTACCTGCCCGTATCGCGACCCTTCTCTTGAGAGAATTATGTGTAGTATATCAAAAATGCGCCTTAACGCGCAAGGGGGTATTTTGCGGAATTTTCTCCGTAAAACACCCCCTCTTCACGCTTACCGCAAAGTATTACTTGTCGGTAAGTGCGGCAACGCCAGGAAGCGTCTTGCCTTCGAGGAACTCGAGCGAAGCGCCGCCGCCTGTGGAGACGTGGCTCATTTCGCCAGCCTTGCCAGACTTCTTAACGGCGCTGACAGAGTCTCCGCCGCCGATAATCGAGATGCCGCCCGCGGCCTTGACCCTGGCAACTGCATCGCAAACGCCGTAAGTGCCCTTCGAAAGAGGAGCGAACTCAAAGCAGCCCATAGGCCCGTTCCAGACAACCGTCTTCGCATCGCGAAGTGCCTCGGCGAAGAGCGCGACCGACTTAGGCCCGATATCAAGCCCCATCCAGCCGTCGGGGATATCGCCCTCGATCGTCTTAAGCTCGACATCGGAAGCATCCTTCGTGGCAGGGAACTTGTCGGCGATGACATTGTCAACGGGGAGAAGGATCTTAATGCCCTTCGCCGCGGCCGCAGCAAGCATTTCGGCGCAGTAAGCAACCTGATCGTCCTCGCAAAGAGAGGCGCCGATCTTCATGCCCTGAGCCTTCTTGAATGTGTAGGCCATGCCGCCGCCGATGATAAGAGTGTCGACCTTGTCGAGAAGCGCCTTGACAACCGCGAGCTTGTCGGAGACCTTCGCGCCACCGAGAATGGCGACAAACGGACGAACAGGCTTTTCAACGGCGTCGCCGAGGAACTGAATTTCCTTTTCAAGGAGGAAGCCAGAGACGGCAGGCTGAATATAATCGGCCACGACTGCCGTCGAGGCGTGAGCGCGGTGGGCCGTGCCGAATGCGTCATTGCAGTAGATCTCGCCGTAGGAGGCGAGCTTCTTGGCCATTTCCTGACGGCTCTTTTTAAGCTCCGCCTTCTTCTCAGCAAATTCTTCATCGGTAAGATGGATGCCCTTCTTCTCGTCATCCTTCTTAACCTTGCCATCTTCAGCCTTGTAGAAACGGGTATTTTCAAGAAGCGCCACTTCGCCGGGCTTAAGAGCGGAAACAACATCGTCGGCGGCCATGCAGTCGGCAACGAACTTCACCTTGATGCCAAGCTTCTCGGAGAGAGCTTCGGCAACAGGCTTAAGCGTGAATGCCGCATTGTCGGGATTCGCCTCTGCGCCGAGCTTGACGCCTTTCGGGCGGCCAAGGTGGCTCATAAGAACAAGCGAACCGCCCTGCTCGAGCACATACTTGATCGAAGGAAGAGCCGCAACGATACGCGTATCGTCAGTAATCTTGCCGCTGCCATCCTTCGCCATGGGCACGTTGAAATCTACGCGCATAAGAACGCGCTTGCCCGCCAAATCAACATCACGAAGAGTTTTCTTATCCATTTTTTTATCCTTTCGTAAAAATCGTTTTTTTATTGTCGCAAGGGGCACCAGAATGCCCTACATTCCGATGCCCCTTAGCACTTCACATTCCCGAATCCGCCCTTTTGTTACTTGGCCATCTTGTTGAGCTTGAGCTGAGCGCGAGATTTCTTGCGGTCAGCCGTGTTCTTCGAGATGATCCCCTTCTTAACGGCCTTATCGAGACCAGAGACAAATTCTTTGAATTTCTTCTCAGCATCTTCACGCTTGCCTGCATCGGCGTTCTTGAAGAGCTTCTTATGTGCGTCGTGCAATTTAGCCTTGCACACGGAGTTGCGCTTGCGAGCCTTTTCGTTCTGGCGATCGCGTTTTCTGGCGGCGCGGCCGCCCTTGATATTAGCCATTTTCTTTAATCCTTGAACTGTTTATGGGAATGTTCGGCGCATAGTATACCAAAATTGCCTGTTTAAAATCAACTAGGCTAAAAATAAAACTAAAAGTGCCCTCCTTACGGAAGGCACTTTTTAATTAAAAGAAGCTCGAATTACTTAAGGAGCCCTTTTATCGCACCAAAAGGATCGGCGGCTGCACCCATGGACGCGCCAGCATCAGGGGCGTAAAACGTAGGATTCTTGATTACATCAACAGTCTCTACGTCAACAACCTTAACAGGATAACCCGTGATTTCAGCCTGACTCTTCTGATATACGAAATAATCCTTGGTAGTTACTTTATAACGTGCGGCAGCAATCTGATCGCAATTTGCCGCTTCGCAAGCATTAGCGTATGCACCGTTCTTGACCTTGCTAAGGAGGGAAAGGCCTGCCTCACCCTGGTCAGCCGCGTGAGAAGCCGTGCTGCCCCAGCAGATAAAGCCGAAGAGGCAATGCATCTGGTCCTTAGCAGAAACCGTATTCTTTTCAACAGCATACTTGAGGTGAAGAGCATCCTTAATCTGTTCAGGCTTAAGAGAGCTATTGCCACCGTCATTCTTGTTAGCAGTGATACATCCTGCGCCAACAGCTGCAATAACCATTCCAATCAATAACTTTTTCATTTTCATTGTTCCTTTTTTTGCCCTTATTAATTTTCACGTCACAAGAATAGGGCGCATTCTTGCTCCGTGTTACCGATTTAAAATTTTTACCCTCATATGGGATATTTAATCAACCTCTCATACATCCTCATCTGAATCACAAGTTTATTATAACATATTCCACACATTTTGTGTGAAGATAAAAATCACTTTATTTTCCGCGATGCGACACTTGCATAGCGCTTCATTAGAATGTCTTTTTGGCGCTGCTTTTCACCAAGTCCGCGCGCTACATAAACGTTTTTCCCTGTGAAAGGATCGATTCCCGTATAATACATACATGTAGCAGCCGTCATAGGAGTAGGCGTGAAAATTTGGACCTGCTCAGGGCGCAAATTCAAACTGCGCTCGGCGAAAACCTTAAGCTCACGCATATCTGCTTCGCTGCAGCCCGGATGCGCCGCGATAAAGTAATACGTAAGAAACTGCTTCTTCGCACATTTTTGGCTTGCGGCGTCGAACTTCCTCTTGAACTCAAGAAGACTTTTTACGCTCGGCTTGCCCATACACTCAAGAACATGCCCTACCACATGCTCGGGCGCGAGCTTCGGCTGTCCAGAAACGTGGTGCCTGGCAATGGTGGAAATATACTCGTCTCCACATGACTTGTCCGCCGAAACAATATCGGGCCTTATCCCGCTCGCAACGAAAACATGTTTAACGCCTGATAACGACCTGAGACGGCGCAAAAGATTAAGCTGCGGCCGGTGATCGGGCTTGAGCGCGGGGCAAAGGCTCGGGAAAAGGCAGCTGCGCTCGCGACATGCCCCAGAAGAAGATTTTCTCGCGCAATCAAACCCATACATATTCGCAGTGGGGCCACCCACATCGGAAACGACTCCGCGAAAAAGAGGATGACTTAAAAAACCCTCAACTTCATTGACGACGCTCTCTTGCGAGCGGCTTACAATCCGCCGCCCCTGATGAACTGCAATCGCGCAAAACCTGCATTCGCCGTAGCACCCTCGATGGGTTGTGACGCCGAAACGAATTGTATCAAGCGCACGAATCTTTCCGAGCGCACGGATGGACGGAGGCGCATCAAGCATCCATTTTATGGAATGAACAGAATCTAACTCGTCTCGCTCAAGCGGAGCTGCCGGCGGATTATGCACAAGGTAGCGATTATCGACCTTCTGAACAAGCGGACGGGCAGTTACATAATCCTGATTACGGTAAAATTGCAGGAACGCTTCCGTAAAAGCCTTTTTACCTTCTGCAGTCTTAGCACTAACCGCGGCATACGATGGAAGCTCAATCGCCCCCTTCGGCGGAACAAAATTCTTTTCACCCGCCATCCAGCAAAGCCCGGGAATGTTTCGCCAATCTTCGCCTTTTTCCAGCGCCTCTGCAAACGCCAGCATCGTTCGCTCACCCATCCCGTAACAAAGCGCATCAGCCTTTGCGTCGCAGACAATGGGCCTGCGAACCTTGTCGCTCCAAAAATCATAATGCGATATTCGTCTTAAGCTCGCTTCGATACCACCGAGAATTATCGGCCGCGTCGCCTTCCAAGATGCGCGGATTGCATTGGCATAGGCTATAGCAGCCCTATCGGGGCGGCGATTGTTTTCTCCTCCAGGAGTAAAATCGTCCTGACGCCTTCTTTTCCCCAATGCCGTATAATTGGCGACCATAGAATCAACACATCCAGGACTGATTCCCCCAAAAAGCGAAGGCTCACCAAGCAAACGAAAGGAATCCGGATCCGTCATATCAGGCTGACTTAAAATCGCTACGCGATATCCAGCGCGAGATAGCACCTGCCCGATGACTGCCACGCCAGAATACGGAGAATCGATGTACGCATCACCACTTACGAGAATAATATCCGCCTGGCTCCAGCCGAGCTTGCGCATCTCCTCTCCCGTAACCGGCAAGAACCGCCCGCCCGGTCCGCTCTTCGCTGCCGCCTTAATACGCCTTCCTTTCTCTTAAGCGCATTTTCGTCTTGACCTGCTTATTCCGGCTTTTTGAGAAGATCGTTACGGCGCTACGGCCTATTTCAAAACTCCACAATCGACTCCTACGAGATATGAATTTGAAATCGCCTTGTGGACATATTCCTTCGCTCCTTTTACCGCTTCTTTCAAACTGCGCCCGAGCGCAAGCTCCGATGCGATTGCCGCAGAAAGCGTGCAACCAGTTCCATGAGTTGAAACTGGCTTCTCAATCCACGGGAGAACAAACGACGAATATTCCACGCCGTCAAAAAGGATATCTTCCGCCTCAGACGCATTCCTCGCCTGATGCCCGCCTTTTATAAGGACTGCCGCACCAAACTTTCCATGCAGATATTTCGCGGCGCGGCGCATATCATCCAAAGTTCTTATCTGTATTCCGGCGAGCACTTCTGCTTCAGGAATATTCGGCGTTATCAGAGTTGCAAGCGGAAGCAGAACCTTTTCCATCGCTTGACGAGTCTCTTCGCCCGCGAGTGGAGCGCCGCTCGTCGCAATCATAACTGGATCCACAACCTTCGCGATTGCGCCGTAGCCCTTTATTTTCTCAGCAACGGCGTAAACGACTTCGGCGGAGCCGAGCATACCAGTTTTCAAAGCCGCTATCTTATAAGTTCCCAAAACGGCATCCAACTGGGCGGCGACAAAATCAGCCGGAATTTGCTCTATCGCATAAACTCCGTTTGGATTCTGCGCTGTGAGCGCGGTAAAGACAGTGCACCCATGCAAAGAATAAGCATGAAAGGTGCGCAGGTCGGCCTGCACTCCAGCGTTTCCGCCGCTGTCGCTGCCCGCAATCGTCAAACAACACGAGCGCATGCCGTCCATAGTTTTACGCATTAAAATTGACGCCGCATCCTTCAGCCGAAAAACACCTTATACAGCGCTTTTACCGCAGCGTCTCTATCTTGCTTGCGGATGGCTATCATAAACGACACTTCCGAAGAGCCTTGATTGACCATCGACATGGAAATGCCGGCAGAGGCAAGGGCCAAGCATGCTTTTGCAAGCATTCCCGGCGTATAGCACATGCCCTCGCCCACTACCATCAGCATCGTAAGATCGCGCTCGATTGTAATGTAATCAGGCTCGAGCTCCTTACGGAGATGCTGAATAATCTTGTGCTCTTTCTCCTTTGGAAGGAACTGTTCCTTCACAACGACACATTGCGAATCTACGCCGGAAGGCATATGTTCATAGGAAATGCCTTCATTTTCAAGAACCTGAAGAAGCCTGCGGCCAAAGCCGATCTGGCGATTCATCAAATATTTCTCAACGACGATATTGCAAAAACCGTCGGCGGAAGCAATGCCCACAACCGTGCCGGGAATGACGCGGCGCGACTGCTGAATCATAGTGCCCGGCGCGCTCGGATGGTTAGTGTTGCGAATATTAATCGGGATACGCGCTTTAACGGCCGGGATTACGGCATCATCATTAAAGACACCGAAGCCGGCATACGAAAGCTCGCGCATTTCACGATAAGTCATCGTGGGGATGCCTTCACCCTTCTTAACATCTTCTACAATGCGCGGATCGCAAGGATAGACTGAATCAACATCGGTAAAGTTTTCATACACATCAGCGCAAACTGCTGCTGCGAGAATCGAGCCTGTGATATCGGAGCCTCCGCGCGGGAACGTGGCAACCTTACCTTCCTTCGTATAGCCGAAAAAGCCAGGGTAGATAACGAGCCCCTCGAAATTGGAGAACGCCCTAGAAAGACGTGCGTAGCTATCGGGATCAAGCTGCGCATCGCCAAAACCGCCCTTGAGAACAAGCCCCGTATCTTTCGGCGAAACATATCGCGACGCCTTGCCGCGCGCTGCAAAAGCCTCGGCAACTAACTTTGCGTTGTTATCCTCGCCTGCGGCTTTCATAAGATCGAGAAACTCTTCGTTTGCAAGTGCGGAGACTTGCTGAAGACGCTCTTTAAGATCGGCCTCGATTTTTTTAGTTATTCCATCACCCAACTTAAGTTCGTCCGCTATAGAAGCGTAACGCTCAACGACATCTCCGAACGCAAGATCGGTATTTTCTCCGTCAATAGCCTTTTGTGCAAGCGTTATAAGAAGATCCGTAACCTTAGTATCTCCCGAATGGCGTTTGCCTGGAGCCGACACCACAACAATCCTTCTGGCGGGATCGGCCAGAACGATATCCATGACTTTGTTCAACTGCGTCGCGTCAGCAAGCGACGAACCTCCGAATTTGCAGACTTTCATCTTCTTTTTTCCTGTTTTTCAGGCGCGTATTATACCATAATTCACCTTCCACACTCACGCATAAGCCCTCTTTTCTTTGACTTGCGGCCATTTTCTTTGACTTGGCGCATCGCAATTTTTCATCCATGCGTTTATTGAGATATCTATCTCCCCCGATGTTTAACCTAGATTCGGCAGTTGAATGTCTCACGCAGAGACGAGATGCGCGTGGATGTTCATAGCGGTAGCGGCGAGCATCGCTTTCTAACCTCTTCTGCAATTTCAGATGAAACGCCGGCGCATTCAGCAATCTCATCCACAGAAGCGCGCGCTATCCCACGGACTGAACGAAAACGTCGCAGAAGTTTCAACTTCTTAGCCTCACCTATTCCAGGCACCTCGTCAAGCACCGACTCGCGTATCGCTTTCTGCCGCAGCTTCCTGTGGTACGAGAGCGCAAAACGATGAGCCTCGTCCCTTAGGCGCGTCAACACAAACAGCGCCTCAGAATCCCGCGGAAGTAGAAGATTCTCTCTGCCATCATCAAACACTATCTCTTCCTGCTTCTCCGCAAGCGCAATCGTCGGAATATCGCTTAGGCCCAGCGAGGCAAAAACCTCACGGGCCGCACGCAGCTGAGTAATTCCGCCGTCGCATACAAAAAGATCTGCCCGCGGAAGAGACGCGGAGATAGACGATTCGGGAGAATACCTGCGCATAACAATCTCCGCCATCGCACGGGGATCGTCAGCTCCGGAAAACGACTTTATCTTAAAATGCCTGTAAAGCCTGCCGTCGGGAAGGCCGTCACGCGCCACGACGAGCGAGGCAACATTATGCTCTCCGAAAAGATTTGAAATATCAACGCACTCAATAATGCGCGGCGGCGCCTTAAGCCCCACTGCCTCCGCAAGCTCTTCAAGAGCCTTCTCGGCGCTCTCCCTACGCATCTGCGGCGTCTTTCTGACGAAATGCGCTTTTGTCATCTGCTTCAAAGCAGAAACTGTATCTCTTAAGCGCGCAGCTTCCTCGTAATCTCCCGCCGCCGCCTTTTCACGCATCTGCCGCTCAACTTCCTCAAGCGCTTCAGGCGCCTTGCCATCAAGGAATGCGCATGCCTTCTCAAAATTCGCGCGGTAATCCTCCTCTGAAATCTTCCCAAGACACGGCGCACTGCAGCGACGAATCACATTTGCAAGGCAATGTTTATGCGCACGCTCATCGGGAATGATACATTTGCATTCACGTATTCCCCAACGCTTCTCGACAAAATCCTTTGCGGCTCGCACCACAGGAGCCGAAGGAAACGGTCCGAAATAACGCGCTCCATCATCACGGACAATCCGACAACATGTAAAGCGCGGCCACTTCTCCGCTCCATCGGCACGCAATGAAAGATAGCGTTTATCATCGCGCATCAAAATATTAAAGTGAGGCTTATAACGCTTTATGAGCGCCGACTCCGTCAGAAGAGATTCAGCCTCGTTCTTGACCGTCATAAACTCGAAGTCATAAACGAGACGCACCATCGAGCGCACTTTCGGCGCATGCTTTGCGCCAGGGCGAAAATACGACTGAACTCTTTTACGGAGATTTTTCGCCTTGCCTATATAAATAATCGTACCCCGGCGATCTCGCATGAGATAACAACCGGGGCGGTCAGGAACGGTCTTAAGCCGCTGTCTGATAAGGTCCGTCAAGCGATTTCCTTGGCGGGTTCTTCCTTTTTCTCCTGCTCTTTTTCAGCGGCAGCCTCTTCCTGCTCGCCTTCAACAAGGCCTTTCTTGAACTCTCCCTTAGCCTTGCCGATTGAACGGGCCAGCTCAGGAATCTTCTTAGCGCCGAAAAGAATCGCGATTATAGCGACTACGATTAATATCTGCCAAAGTCCAGGTCTCATTTATTTTCTCCTTATTACGACTTCTAATGAACGTATTATACCATATTCCTCGAGAACTCGCACCCGCAATAGTTCTGCCTGTAAAGCCCAAGTTCGGCGGCCCTGCGCACCGAAAGAAGAAAACCGTCTTTCTTCTTAAAGTCCATCTCAAGAAAACCCTCCCCTGCCGCAGCCCCTGCCGCAAAAACCTTCTTTGAATTCTTGTGAGGCGAGACGGTCAGCGAGGAAGTGAACTTTTTTATTCCCACCGCCGCTGCATATTCCGCCGTTTTCCTGAGCGAATACAGAAAGCATCTTTCACAGCGAGCTCCCCCCTCCGCTTCGCCTTCAAACCCTGAAGCAACCTCTGAGAGCCACTCTTCATGATTGTATTCAATCGCCACAAAATCAACTCCATCTCTCTCAGCGAGCTTTTGCGCGGCGGCACGCCGGCGCTCGAACTCCTCGGCGGAATCAATGTTCGAATTGGCGAAGACCATCACAACCTTATCTGCACATTCCAGAAGCCTCGGCACGCAAGCCGACGCGCAAGGCCCGCAGCAAGTATGAAGGGCTACCGATTCTTCCTTGCTCTGTTCACTCATCGACAGTCACTTTCCTGCGCATCGCTTTAATCTCGGAATGAGCGTGCTTTTCCGCAAGCATCTTCTGCTTTTGTCTCCTGCTCCTACGGCGTTTCTGACGGCGGATCTTCTCTGCCGCCGCACGAGCCGACGACTTGCGCTTGTGCTCGTTTTCCAAGATCGTCTCGGCTATCATTCTACGGGCGATCCAACGGTTTGTTTCGCGGCTTCGCGTCTCTCCGCAACGCATCTGAATGCCGCTCGGCAAGTGAATGAGCCTTACGACATTTGATGTCTTGTTGGTTTTCTGGCCTCCCGGCCCGCCGCCAAGGATAAAAGTCTCTTCGAGATCTTCCTCAAAAACGGAAGCCTCGTTCATAAGAGAGACAATCCTTGCGATTGTCTCTGGCGAGATCACGCCTTCCCCTTCCCGCGGGCGGCGAAACGGCCTCTCGAAAGGCACGCTCCCGCAATGAGCAGCACAAGCGACGGAATGAGAAATACTTGATAGCGGTCGGCTGTGCGCTCTGCCGCCTCATTCTGTTCCTTCGCCGCAACATGCCTCAGAAAATTTCTGTAAATCGCCCCGAGCGTCGTCTCGACGGTGCCTGCGGTGGCGAGCGGAACATATCTCCCGTTTGATGCGCGGGCAATTGCCTTAAGCGCATCCTCCTCAAGCTTCACCAGCACCTTCTCGCCTTTATATTTCTCGCTGCCGCGCCCATCGGCGGAAGGTATCTCCGCGCCACGCTTTGGGTCTCCTATGCCGACAGTGAAAATAGGCACTCCGCGCTTCTTTGCAAGCTCCGCATTCTGCAACGCCTCGCCGCGCAAATCTCCACCGTCTGAAATAAGAATTATTGCATTGTGATCGTCGGCGGCAGGGTCGAGCGCGTCGAGCGAAGCGCGTATTGCGGAGCCAAGGTCAGTCTCGCCGCGAGGGGCGGAATCAGGCCCAAGCTGCTCAAGAGAACTTCTCAAAAACGCATGATCTGAAGTCAACGGACATACGGCAACGCCAGTGCGGCGAAACGCGACGAGCGCGCAGCGGTCGCCCGCAAGAGAGTCTATCAAATCCGCCACGTCCGCCTTTGTGCGCTCAAGCCTGTTAGGGCGCACATCCTCCGCAAGCATTGAGCGCGACACATCCACCGCCACAACGACATTGCGGCTGCGCTCTATGTATTTTTCAGTCACCTTGCCCCACTGAGGACGGGCGGCGGAAAAAAGAGCAAGAAAAAGACCAAGCGTAATGCACCACGCCTGAATAGAACTAAAACCGTAAGATGAAGGAATAAGATTCGCCTTCAAAGGCGGAGCTACCATGCGCTCGAGAGCCTTCTCCCTGCGGGCGCGGAGAAACGCCCAGAAAACACCTGCGAAGGGAACTAATGCCGCAAAAACAAGAAAGACAGGCTCTGCAAACCTCACTTCTTCCCCCTTTCTCTCACGTGTTGCGACGCAAAAGCCAGCATCCAAAAGCACAGCATACGAGCGCGGGAGCGAAAATCAGCAGCTCCGGACGAATCGCATACAGTTCATCGCAGGAAAGCATAAGGATGATGACCATGTAGTAGCCGAGAGCAACTGCGAGCGATATTGCCATGCCGATGGAACTTTCCTTCCGGTGGGAACGAATGCCAAGCGGCACGCCCACAAGAACAAAACAGACGGATGCGAGAGCAAAAGCGAAACGCTTCATAAACTCAACTTTAAGAGAGCTGCAGAAGCGGCGCATCTTTTTCGCCATCTCCAGCCCCTTTTTATCTTTACCTGAGCGCGCAATAATCTCGTCCACTTCCTTTTCGCAGTCGGCGATATGGCGCATCATCTGGAAGAAACTGTAATCCTTCGGACGGCGGCGGTACTTGGAATCTTTCAATACATCCTCAAGCACATACGAAAAGCGGCTGAAGCGCGCCATTCCCGGATGTTTTTCATCGAGAGGGTCTACCGTCATGCCATAGAGCTCAAGATTGACATCTCGCCCGCGCTGCGTAACAAGAGCCTTGTCGGCGGTGATCATGCGGGAAAGATTCGTGTTTGACTGATCTAAAGCCACGAAGTCGTAGAGCCAATTGCCTTCCTTCGACCCAATGTAAAGTTTCACCTTCGGAAACTCGTCAATCACTCGCCCGGGCTCAAGAACACTCAGCCCCGCCCCTACGGAAACGCGCGTTTTAAGCGTGCGTCGGATCTCATGACCTCTCGTCACAACCTCATTGTTCACATAAAAGCCGAGGAGCGTGCAAAGAAAAGCGAAAACAATCGGCCACTTCACGACCGTGAAGAGATTCACTCCGCATGCGCGCATCGCGGCAATTTCACTATCGGCGCTAAGACGCGAAAAAACAAGAACGGAACTTACCAAAAGCGCAAGCGGCACCGACCATTGCAAAGTTTCGGGAAGAGAAACCATGCAGAACTCGCCAACCAGCGACATAGGAACGCCGTCCATGATAAAGCCGACGATCTGAACGAGAAGCCCAATCGTCAGCACGAACGAAAGCACGACAAATGCGAGAATAAAGCTCGAAAGAAACGAGCCGAAAACATAGCGTTCGATCGTCTTCACGCTCTCGTCTCCGTTGTAGCTTTATTCCGCATAAGAATCTGCCGCCTCAGAATTTCAGAACGAAGTAATTCTTCTTGCCCGAGCGAAGAACGACGACAGAATCGCGAACATCGCTCTCGGCAAAAATTCTATCAGGCCCCGCCTTTTCATCATTGATGGAAAGCCCACCCTGCTGGGCCATGCGCCTGGCCTCGCCGTTGGATTTAAACATTCCGGCTTGAGATGCGACTGCGAAAACAGGCTTGCCGACGCACTCGGAAAGAACGGCGCTTGCGCTCGGCACATTCTCGGCCTTGGCGACATCGGCGGCCGTCTTTTTCGCATAGAGAGCCTCCGTAGCCTCCTGAGCCTTGCGGAGAGCCTCCTCACCGTGAACGAGAAGCGTAATTTCCTCGGCGAGAGCGCGCTGCGGAATGCGTGACTCGGGCTTTGCCTTCATTTCCTCTTCAAGCGCTTTAATCTCCTCGAGAGATTTCATTGAGAAAACTTTAAGATACCTGATGACATCCGCATCAGGCGTGCGGAGGAAGTACTGATACCAGTCGAAGACGGAAGTCATCGACGAATCAAGATAGAGCGCATTGCCTTCGCTTTTTCCGAACTTGCGCCCGGAGGAATCGAGAAGAAGCGGGAACGTGAGGCCGTAGACCGACTTACCCCTCATGCGGTGGACAAGATCTGTTCCTGCCGTAATGTTGCCCCACTGGTCTGCCCCGCCGACCTCGACCGTGCAGCCGAAATTGTCGTAGAGATGCAGGAAGTCGTTGCCTTGAAGAATCTGATACGAAAATTCCGTGAATGTAAGCGCTCCGTCGCTCGCTTCAAGACGCTTCTTCACCGACTCCTTCGCAAGCATCTGAGGGACTCGGAAGTTTACGGCGATATCACGCAGAAACTCGATCGCAGAAGTGTTGCGATACCAATCGTAGTTGTCGACGAGGACTGCCGCGTTAGGACCTTCGAAATCGAGAATTCTCGAAAGGTTTTCACGGATGCCGCGCTTATTCTCCTCAACTTGAGCGACTGTAAGCATATTGCGCTCTGCCGATTTGCCGGACGGATCGCCAATAAGCCCCGTAGCACCCCCGACGAGGGCGATCACTTTGTGGCCTGCAAGCTGAAAGCGGCGTAAAACCATTATGGAAACGAGATTGCCCGCCTGAAGAGACTTGGCACTCGGATCAAAACCACAATAGACAGTAGAAAGCTTTTCAAGAGATTTTTCAACCTCAGGGTCGGTCAACGCTTCTACAAGGCCTCTTGCCTTAAGTTCTTCTATAAGATTCATAAATGCGTATTATATCATTTCCCCGCGTTAAGAGGCGCGATTGAGAGCGTCCAACTGACGGGAGACTTGGGATCGAAGAGATATTTTTTCATCGGATCCGGTCCGCAGCTCCCGCCGCCAAGGCCAACCTGGCGCACATCGAGATTGAGATAAACCTCATCTCTTGCCGCCACGATGGAACGGAAACGCTTCTGATTGTTGCGGTGACGCGCAAACTCAAGATCTTCCCAGCAGCAGTGAAGCGCCTGGACTGACATCGGCTCGGATGCGGCAAAACGCACGCCGCGGCCTGCGCCATCTTTGAAGTCGACATATCTTACAGCCGTCTTTCCGCCGTTATCCTGCGGCCTTACATAAGGCTCGTACTGCTCAGTCACAGTAGACTCCCAAAGGCCAAGGAACGAGCCTGTGCAGCGGTCGATGTAGTTCTCCCTCGGGCCGCGCCCGTAATATGCCATGCGCTCAAGCGCGGGATCGAGAACGAGCGAAAGACCTATGCGCGGGATGTTGTGTGGGAAATCACCATGGGGAAGAGACTTGTTTTCAACAATAATCGCCCCCTCGGCCGTAAAACTCCAGACTGCCTCGTGGGTAAAGCCTGCCGACTTAGAGCCCGTAACCTCCACAACCGTCTTAATCTTGCCGCCTTCGATTTTGATAGGCCTTGCATGATAGGAAAGCTGGGAGAGACCCTTTGAATAAAAGCCTCCATGCCTGCGGTCGCGCCATGAACCGCCGTCTCTCATCCTACGGTCGTTATCCGTAAATGCGCGGGCGCAAGTAAGGCGAGGGCCTCTTACTACACCGGGAATAGGATCGCGAAGAATCACACGCCCGTCCATTTCAAGGGAGCTCAAGGTGCCGCTCTTCCTGCAAAACTCCGCCTTTGTAGTGCCTGCAACAACAGTGACGCTTCTTGAAGACTCTGTGATCTTAGGCATGAAAGGCTCCTTCGCCTCGGCAAGAAACGACTTCACGCCTTTAGCCGAAAGATCAATCTGGTTGCGCGAAACAGCCCAACCCTTCTTAGCCCAGATTGTATCCGCCTTAGTAAGGAATTCAACTTCCAGATAAACCTCGGAATCGGCGGATGTGCGCGAGAGAGCCTCCGCAAGCCCAGGAATCGTGAACCTGCAACGGCTCAAGGGAGCAAGCGCAGGAGGCACGAACGCGCCGGTGGCGCTCACGACTCCATCGACGCGAAGGCGCCAAAGCCCATCAAAGGAGGAAGGAGATGTAAAGCCGAACCTGTTCCAAAGCTCAAGGACGACTGCATGAGGATTATCTTTTTCATCCTTTGAACGCGACACAACGATATTGCGGTAGACATGCCCCACCTCAATAAGCTTCGCGCTTACATTGCGAAACGGATCGACAACACCGTTGCAGCAGAACGGGCCGTCATTTGGCTCTTCATCCCAATCTCCGCCGTAGGCAAGGAAACGCTCCTTCTTGCCTGTGACAGGATCAACCCGGCCGGAATACTTCCAGACGGCCTGGTCAACCCAGTCCCAGATGCATCCGCCGATAAGCGAAGGATATTCATAGAATACATCCCAATACTCCTGAAGGTTGCCAACGGCATTCCCCATCGCGTGAGCGTATTCGCAGAGGAAGAACGGCTTGCCGGCAGTATGCCCAGAAATCGCGAAACCAAGGCCGCCCGCCTCGCTTTTAAGTCCGCCCTTAGCGCCTGGCTTTTCATTGCCGAGTTTGCCGCGTTGGATAAGCCATTCAACTCCCGGATACATTGAAGAATCTACATCAACATCTTCATTGCCGCGCTCCCAGTGAATCGGACGGGTGGGGTCTGCCGCGCGGACGGCGGCAGCTGCGCGGCGAAAGCCGTTGCCGTGGCCAGTTTCATTGCCAAGAGACCAAAGCGTCACAGAAACGTTATTGCGGTAGAAAACAACATGGCGCTCATTCCGCTCAATAATTGAATGATCCCACTCAGGATGACGGCCAAGGCCATCTTTGTCGTACCCCGGCTCATGACCCTCGACATTAGCCTCCGCTACGACATAAACGCCGTAGAGATCGCAAAGGTCGTACCAAAGATGATGATTGGGGTAGTGACTTGTGCGGACGGTATTGATGTTGTATTTCTTAAACAGTTCAATATCGGCAATCATATCGGCGAGCGAAACCGTGCGGCCACCATCAACACTGCATTCGTGGCGATTTACGCCTTTGAGTTTGATGGCCTTACCGTTTACGAAAAACGTATTGCCTACAATCTTCTGCTCCTTGAAGCCGATTTTCTTTGAGCGGATATCGCCGCCTTTTTTAAGAACGAGCGTATAGAGGTACGGATCTTCGGCAGACCAGAGACGCACGTTCTTAACCTCCAGCGCTACGGGACCTGCGGTAAAAGCGCCTACGAGCGAGCCGCTTGCATCGTAAAGACGCGCCTCTGCGCCATCGCAACCAGTAACAGACAAAATCGCATTCTTATAGTCGTCCTTAAGCTCAGTCGCGACGTGGAAATCCCAGACGCCGCCCTTCGGCATGGACCAGATTGTAACATCGCGGAAAATGCCGGAATATCTGAACATATCCTGATCTTCTAAGAAGCTGCCGTCACACCAGCGGAAGACTTCAACCGCCAAGACGTTCGGGCGCGATAAATCAGCGTTAATGTAGTCTGAAATATTAAATTCGCTCGGAAGCTTAGAATCTTCCGCATAGCCTACCTTAACTCCGTTCACCCAAAGCGTGTAGGCTGAATAGACGCCGTCGAAACGGATGAATACATCGCGCCCCTTCCAGTCAGCCGGGACGGTAAAGGAAGTGCGGTAGCTCGACACCGGGTTGTAGTCGGGCTTGTCGGTATCGCGGTTGCGGATGGTTGGATTGGCGATATCGCGCTTAGGATCCCAAGCGTGGGGGTAACGGATATTCACGTAACCTGGCGAGCCAAAGCCTTGCAGCTCGACACATCCGGGAACGTTGACCTCAAGCCAATCGGAATCGTCGTAACCGTTCTTCCAAAAATCCATCACTCTCTGCGCGGGATCGCCCACCCACGAGATTTTCCATTTGCCATTGAGAGATTTAACATAAGGAGAAGGAATGCGCAACTCTTTCGAAAAGGCCGCCTGCTCGTCCGCTAACGGCACCGAGTATGTGCGCGGAGGCATTCTGCCTTCTGAATTTACGGCAAGATTTTCCCAGTTTGGCGATGCCGCCGCAACGGCTGCCGCCGCCAATATCGCAATATTCATAATTTCATTCTCCTTTGATTTTTATATAAATGAATTTAACCGCGCTCCATATCGAAGAGCCGACGCATACGTACGAATTTGAGATGTGTGAAATCGACGAGGAATACATCGCGCTGAACGTATAAGAAGTGGCGCATGCGAGCCATACGAGAACAATAATGAGATTGGCGAGAAAAATTATACTCCATGAAAAAACGCGGCCGTAAATTTTCACATCAGGCTGGCGCTCACAGAGAGTCTGCATCGTAAAGAGGATATGAAACGCCCATGTAAAGCCAATGAGAAACATCCACAAAGGCAGGTATGGCAGAGGACGCAGAAAAGCGTACGTTATAAGCCCGACCACAATAACAATAAACGTGTAAAAAGGAAAGAAATACGGAGCTAAAGTTATGAGGACATTCGTCTTTGTAAGCCTGACGCTGCCTCCATTTGCGCCTACTTTCAAATCGCTCGGACGAGCCCCGAATACAAGCCCCCACAGTGCGTGAGTAAGCTCATGTCCAAGAACATACGCCCTTACGGGCCGCGTTATCGCAGCCCAGCATAAAATAAACGCGGCGATTCCCCCGAGGAGCGCGATGACCTCCGCGCTAAACGCGCTCGTTTCACCAGCAATGCTTACCGCATCGAGAAAAACGCGCAGAAACGCCCAGCACATTGGGAGCAGACAGACGCCAAGGAGAAATCTCAGGAATGCAGCCATTAGTCTTCAAAAATGAACACAAGCTCGCCGGGAAACACTCGCCGATTCTGCCTTGCAATAGACTCTACAAAATCAGAATCTTCGCGAAACCGCCGCTGATTTTCCGAAAGCTTGGCAATTTCGCGCTTCTTTGCTTCTATTTGCGCTCTAAGCTCCGCCTCTTTTTTACGAAAGAAACTTCTACGTTCGCACTGCGGCACGAGAGTAAAAACCCCCACGCCAATAACGGATACTACCGCTATGACTGTGAACCATAACATTAAAGTTTTACGAAAATCTTCCTTCATACTGAATATTATACCACAAACTTATAGCCCCTGAACACCTTCCCCCCTGCAATAACTTCGCGTTTCCCTTACATCAAATGTCGCCTTGCACCCTATGCGTGCAGCGTTTGGGCTAGTTCACATTCCTGCTCTGCAATCCCTTTTCACTTTGGCTTATCGCAGCAATTTTCTGCAGCAGCCTTCAAGCGCATCAAGGCGCTTTTCAGCCGACGCCGTTGCATCAGAAATACGCTTGAGATAAATTCCAAGATCGATGCCGAGGCAAGTTCCTTCGTGGCTCTTCGCCTTCACTGCCGCATCGGCATCCTCGCTTTCCAGCATCTCAAGATGGTCGCGCACGTCATGGTATGCATCGCGCCACGGAACTCCCGCGGCAACCTTGCGAAGGGCAACGTCGGTTGCGAACACACCGGGCGAAAACGCGGCGCGGCAAGCATCGGCATCTACCGTCATCCCGGCGACGAGTTTCGCAAGAATGCGCAGAGTGGTGCGCACCGTCTCAAGCCCCTTCATATAAAGAAGCTTCGCATCCTGCAAATCGCGGTTGTAGCCTCCGGGCATCGCGTGGAGAAGCGTAAGCGCCGCCGTCTGCCATCCCACCACCTGCGCAGTTTTGCCGCGAACCAATTCAAGGACGTCGGGATTATATTTCTGCGGCATGATCGACGAGCCTGTGCAGTATTCGCGGGGAAGGCGGAAATATGCAAATTCAGGCATTGAGAAAATTATCATATCCTCGGCAAGACGCGACAGGACGCACATCAGCTGGGCGAGAGCGGAAAGAAACGAAGCTTCACATTCGCCGCGCGCCATCGAAGCGCCGAAGCAATTGTGGATCGTGCGCGAAAAACCGAGAAGCTCTGTTGTACGCGAGCGATCGAGCGGAAGAGGAACTCCGTAGCCGGCTGCGGAACCCAATGGGTTTAAATCGGCAAGGCGATACGCCGCCTCGAAATTCTCAAGCTGATCAAGCACCATTTCAGCATGCCCCGTGGCCCACATTTCAACCGTCGAGGGCATAGCGGGCTGCAGATGCGTACGCCCTACGAGAGGAACGGCTCCGGCCTTCGCCCCGAACGAGCAGAGCGCGGCGGAAAGCGCGCACAATTCCTTTTCAAGAGAAAGAATCTCGCTTTTAATGTGAAGCCTTACATCTACAGCAACTTGATCGTTGCGGGAGCGGCCAGTGTGAATCTTCTTTCCGAGATCGCCAAGGCGTTCGGTGAGCGCCCTTTCAACGGCCATGTGGACATCCTGGTCGTCTTCGCGAATCGTAAAAGCGCCTTTTTCCGCGAGGGAGACGACTCTCGCCAGCTCCTTGCGCACAAGTGCGCTTTCCTTCTTTGTGACAATGGGCCTTTTAAGACCTTTTATTTCACTGAGCATCGTCACATGCGCCGCGGTCCCCATACAATCCCACTTAATAAGAGCTTTGTCGAGGATTGTGTCTTCGCCTACCGTATAAGTTAAAACATCCTGATCGACTGTCGAATCAGTGATCGTCTTTTTCGAATTTTTAGCCTTCATTGTTTTCGTATTATAGCATATAACTTTTATGAATTAAGAGGAGTTTCTCATTCTGAGAGCATCTCTATGAACCGCTCGGGAGGAGGACACGGGCGAAATGTTTTCAAATCGATAAAAGCATGGCGCGTAAAACCGCTGACGAGAATTTTCTCTTCGCCCTTTCTGCGGATTTCGCATGCGATTTCAATGCGCACCCCCTTGTGCGATTGAACATACGCCGTTATCTCAAGAAGGTCATCATACTTTGCGCTGCCGCGGTAACTCAATTCGGCATGGGTTACGGGCAACCCCCACCCTTCGCTTTCGCATTGCTTATACGCATAACCGCACGAGCGCATCAGCTCATTGCGCGCACGTTCGAAAAAGACGAGATAGTTGGCGTAATAAACAACCCCCATCATATCGGTATCCGCGTACGGAACGCGGTATTCCATCGTAATTTTCTTCATATTTTTTATTCTTTTTCCTCGCGCACAAGAGCGCAAAAACCACCCGAGGCGGACATCGCGATCTTAAGAACGCCGCCCTTCGTGACAAATCTTTCCTCTCTGACGAAACCGCGCGGCGTGCCGGCACATTTCTCATCATCTCTCCAGAGAGTGAGTTTATATTTTTTGTTTTCCTCCAAAAACGAAAGAGAGAGTGATGTCTCATGCGCTTCATCTCCAGTAAGAGACGCGATGAAATAATCCCGCCCCTTCCTTCTCACTACCGTCAAATGCCGCGAAATCTCGGCATCGTAAACGCGAGTGTCGTCGTAATTCCATGGAAGCGCTGAAAGAAATTCCACAATCGAAGCGTTTTTCTCCACAAGCTCCTTCGCCGAGCCGCGCATGATGGCGGTGGGCCCAGGATAAGCTAAAAGCATCGCCGCCTTATGAAGTTTCGTCGCACGTGCCTTGCGATAATAGAAAAGGCCTGGAGTATAATCAAACGGGCCTACGAGGCAACGCGTAAAAGGAAGCGCGACATCCTGACGGACAGGATGATTCCCCTCCTCGCCGCCGCCGCCCTCTGAAATCATAAGATTAGGCCATGTGCGTTCCATGCCGTCAGGAACGTACGCATCGTGGATATCGAGCCAAAGACGGTGCTTCGCGGCGGTCGCGCACAACTTGCGGATAAAATCGGTTGACGCCTGAGAGCCGTACGCGACAAAGCCAGGCTTAAGCCCAACGACTCCCCACTTGGCATAAGTTGCAAAAAGCTCATCCATATCATACTTCTCCAAAATGCTGCCGTGGATATAAAGACAGAGCCCGATATCATGCTTTCTGAATTCGGCGACGATGGCTGGAATATCCAACTCCACATGGCTATGCCCGGAATACGGCCAGTAAGGATGATACGGCACTACACCAAACGCCGTGGTGTAAGGATTGGCCTTCGTGTTTTCAATCCATGTCTTTTCGTTTTTAAGCTCGGGATGACGCGAAAGATATGAAGCGCGATCCTCATCCGTCCATTCATACTCCGTGCCGTACCAGCCCCAGTCTATCTGAATATATTTTACTCCTATCGCTTTTGCATACTTCGCCGAAGATATGACATCATCCGTCTTGAGCTTGAAATTCCCGTGATCTGAAATGCAATACCCGGGCTTGATCCAGGATGTGTCGGCAATCGCGCACGGAGGATTTAAGTTCTCGACAAAATACGCCCTCTCGATAAGCTCTGCCGGAGACGACGCAAGCGCAACGGCCCGCCACGGAGTAAAAATCTCGCCGCGCCCTTCCTTTACGCCGACAGCGAAACGCGGCGAAAGAACTCCTCCTTCCGCTTGGAGAAAACTGCGCGGGTAATTTTCGGCATGCGCCTCGAAAAGGCTTGCATAGCAGTCGTTTGCGACGCGCATTGTAAGCGGCATTCTCCACGCGGGCTCTGGCGAAAGCTTCTCAAGAGGGATGGGGTCCGCAGGGAATGTTGATTCAGCCCATTCTATCGGCCAGGCGGCCGTCCCCTTCTCAAATCTCCAATCCGTACGCTCTTTCGAGAATGCCGTAAGCCCATACGGCTCCATCATGAATTTTGAGCGAACTGCAAAGCCCTCATTGTAGCAGCGCAGAAGAAGCGTCTGCAGCGAACGCTCAGAATCTTTAGCCTGGTCTCTTACAAGAACAACCTCAAGTTGAGTGTAATTCTCCGGATACTTCTCCTTAAAACCCCAAACAGGTTTCCATTCTCTATTGACGGAAGTTATTTTAAAGTCGGACACTTTCCCCTTTTCGCACACTCTTCCGAGGTGCGACGTAAACACTCTCTTATTCTCAAAAGCGACTTCTGCAAGCGGCACTCCGTCTTCCAGTGAGAAAACGCAGCTAACACGCCTATCGGGAGATGAGATGGCAATCTCCTTCGGAATCTCCTTTGCGAATGTCGAGAAGGCGTAGATAAGAAGCGATGCCGCTGAAAAAATATACTTCATTTTTGTTTTACCTTTTTATCCGTTGAGATGTTTTCTTCGTTGCCATTTCAAATTTTTACGGGAGCCCCCGTCCGCGCAGATTTATACACCGCGTCGATTATCTTCATAAGCTCAACCGCCTCCTCCGGAGTCGAGAGCGGCTCTTCTTTGCCGAGGACGGTTCTCACGAAATTCGCGGCGCATCTGACTCGTCCCATCTTTTCATCGCGCTTATCCGTAAGAGGCTTATCAATCCGCTTGCCTGAAGAAGACATACTGTAAAGGCCGCACGAATCCTCTGCCGTTGCGTCATCGCCATCGACACCGAACTTCCGCGTGATATCCGCACCCTCTTTGGCGCCTTGAAGCGAGACCGACATCATCTCGCGCTCAACCATCTCCGCCCACGAACAGCGCAGAGAAAGACACGCTCCGCCCTCGAGCGTAACAAATGCGTGAGCCGCCGACTCCACATCGCAAGTCCCATCCTTGAATGTCGGCATCCCCCACGGGCCGCGGAATTTCTTATCTCTAACAAGAGTATCGAACGTTCGCGCAAGGGCATATTCTCCCTTCGGATAGCCCATAAACCAAAGCGCAAGATCCACTCCGTGAAGAAGATCTATCAACGGCCCTCCCCCTGAAACTGCTTTCGTTGTGAACCACCCGCCGTAGCCAGGGATTCCCGTTCTGCGAATCCACATGGCCTGCGCTGAATCTATCTTTCCAAATCGCCCGGATCTGATCTCCTTGCGAAGCGCCGCAGCCTCAGGACGCGCACGGTTGCAGAAGCCGAACATTAGACGCTTTTTGGCGCGCTCCGCAGCCTTTGCCATTGCCATAGTCTCACGCGCGTTGAGTGCGGGCGGCTTTTCGCAATAGACGTGAAGAGAATTTTTCAACGCCTTGAGAGCCAACGGCGCGTGAAAAGCGTTTGGCACGATAACTGAAACTGCATCAAGCTTTTCTGCGGCGATCATTTCATCGGCCGAAGAATAGACGGCAGGAATGGAAAAGTCGCTGGCGCATTTTTCCGCCGCGTCAGGATTTACATCGCAGACGGCAACGACATCCGCGCCGCCTTCACGAAAGCCCTCGATGTGATAACGCGCCATTCCGCCCGCACCGAGAAGCGCGATCCTCATCTTCGATTTCTTCATTGCCCCTCCTTGAGCCTCAAATATACTCTAAAGAGCTCTGAAATGCTCCACGCCTGCGCCGCGCACCCCTTCTGCGAATGAGGTGCGTCGCCATCGGCTATTTCACTCATGTGGCACACGCAGCCGGCGTTGATATTTTCAACCGCTGAGGCGAGAAGCGAAAGAGCTTCCTTGCGCGAGGCGGAACGCGTCAAAAAGAGCGATTCCGCATAAAGCGGGAACGGCCACATCCACGCAGTTCCATTATGATACGATTGCTTGCGCGACGTGTTCTCGTCACCCGTGTAAACGCCGCGGTACAACGGATGGACGGGCGAAAGAGAGCGCACACCTCCTGGAATGAGAAGCTTCTCCGTCGCGCGCAGAATGGATGTATCGTCCACCACGCCGAGCGTCAGAAGAAAGAGCTGGTTTGGGCGAACTGCCTCATCCTTTACGGCATTGCAAGCGCTTACCCCCTTTGGAGCCGAAAGACAATCTGCGTACCCGCAAGAAGTTTTGAAAAGCTCTTTGAGAGACTTAAGCGCCTTTTCGGCCAACTCCGCCAATCCAAGATACTTAAGAGCGGAAATCCAGAGAGCCTGTATCTCAACAGGATAGCCCTCACGCGGCGTGCATGCAGGATAATTCGTATCCATCCACGTAAAATGCGAAGGCGACCAAACAAGAGCGCTCTCTTCGTCCATACGGATTGAATTGGGCGTACCCTTGATGTAATTTTCAACGATCGAGCGGCAAGTCTTCTTAAGAAACTTCAAACTTGAAGCGTCTATCCCTTTTTCCTCCGCCTCCATGACGCAGCGGATAAACCAAAGCTGAGCGTCGGTCGTATCGCGATTTCCTGCCGTGGAGCCGTAAATTATGTTCGGAAGCGTGCCGTTTTCTTCAAACGCCGCGAAAGCGCGCAATATCTCAACTGACTCTTTCATCATTCCCGCGGCAATCATACCACGCATAAAGATGAACGTATCGCGCCCCCAGTCGAGAAACCATGGGTAGCCGGCAATGACAGTTTTAAGCTCGTTGCGCTTTACGATAAAAAGCCTCATCGCTTCTGGAAGCGCCTGCTCAAGCGGCATCAGCGCAGCTCTCTCCTCCTCGGTAGCGGGAAGCGGCGAAGAAAACTTTTCACCTTGCCGCAGATATGCGCCGATAACCTCGACGGACGAGCCAATTGCGAAATCTGCGGAAATCCACCCTGGCGAGAATAAATCGCCTGAAGGATCAAGGCCGCGCTCGGCTTCCTCGGAATGGGCGATGTTGTACGC
This sequence comes from Kiritimatiellia bacterium, assembly GCA_018384485.1. GTDB lineage: Bacteria > Verrucomicrobiota > Kiritimatiellia > RFP12 > UBA1067 > UBA1067. The sequence continues at coordinate 29,321 of JAHBAE010000064.1, read as the reverse complement.
CCACTCGGGTTCGCTATGATAGCTTCCTCCCTTTACACGCATTGAGAACGCGCCTTTTTCAGGAGTGAAATCAAAGCCTTCGCCATGCTCGTCTGAAATTTTCTTGACCGCCGCCGGAAACGCTTTTTCCGCGCCGAGGAAGGCTTTCATCGGAGTGTGGAAACTGCGCCATTCGATATCAGGCCTGAAAACAAGGCGCACCTCGCCAGAGAACGAGCTTCCTCTCGCACTGACACGCTCGACGGTAAGAACGGCTGTATTCTCGCCAGGCACGAGACGATGCGTAAAAACAAAATCCGCTCTGCGCCCCATGCCGCAAGGAACGGAGAAACTCCACTTGGCGAAACGGCCGGCGGGATCGGCTTGAAAGAGCGTTACGTATTTCTCGTCAAACTCCCTGACGTACCCTTCGCACTGCAACCAGCACCTCATGCGCGCCCATACATTGATGCGGTCAGACGGAACTTCCTTATCGGGATTCGCCGATAAAAGCGCATCGTATTGCGACGCTATACGTCCCCAGCCGAGGCGCATCTGCGCCACCGCTCCTGCGCCATTTGCGAGAATACTTCTCCACAGCGGCTCCTTGCGCACCTTAGCGCCTTCAAACTGAAGCTGAAAAGCCGCCTTCTCCCACGGAGGAGGAACTGCGAGCGAGAACTTCACCCTCTTCACACTGCCGCCGCTGTAACGCTCGGCGGAAACATCATAGAAAGCGCAATGCGTTCCGTCGCCTTCATAAGGAGGCGAAAACATTCTTCCCCTGCATTTCTCGCTTCTTACGGCAGATAGCGTGCGATTCGTTTTTCTGCATGAAACGCGGAGATTAAATTCGCCTGAATCTGAAACTTCAACCGCAACGCCTGCGGGGATCACAACATCGCGTGTAAAATCTGACGAAAGATCTATATTGAACGCGGCTATCTCAAGGCTCTCTTTTCTCTTCTCGACAGCCGGCGCAGGAGATGCTGAAAGGCACATAACCTGCCCAGGCTCGAGATGTACGCGCCCTGCGAGAGAAACCTTGCGCTCCGTAAGAAGATCGAAAGCTTCAGTATGCGCAAACTTATTCCTGTCCCAATCAATTTCAGCAGAAGAGGCGCAATCGAGGTTTGCGAGAACGAGAAGTTTTCTTTCGGGAAGGTTTCCGCTCGACGCCTTATATTTAAGTACGGCAAGAGTATTGCCATCGCCTCTGGTTATCGGCGAAACAGACGAGCACCCTCTAAAAAGAGGCTCATTCTTCAATATCAAATTAAGGCGAGAGATAAGATCGACCATATTTGGAGTGGCGCCCCAATTAAGATCGTTCTTGCCGTGCACATCGATTTTTTCCGATGCAAAAAACTCAACTCCGTTCGTAATCCCCCACGCGCCCTGCCACGAAAGAAGCGAGGAAAGAATCACTCTAAGCCGGGCATACGTCTGACCTTTCTCGGCAAGCCTGGAATTGTCGTGCGTCTCGGCGAAATGAACGAGTGCGCCGAATTTAGCCGCACGGGTGTCGGCCTGCGGCAGATACCATTCGAAGGCACCGCGGTCATATGTCTGAAAAAGCTCGGAATACGCCCAATCTATCCCTGCGCGCGAAAGAAGATTATCCGTGACAGCAAGATCGCCGCCAAGACCTTCAAGCATAAATACGGTGTCGGGATGTTCCTCGCGCACTTTCGAAACGATGTACGCCCACACTTTTTCTGGAATCATATACCCCGCGTCGCACCTAAAACCGTCAACACCGCGGCGGCACCAGTAAAGGAATACATCGGCCATATAATGCCAAAGCTCTTTATGGGAGTAATCCAACTCCACAAGATCTTCCCAGACAACGCCCCACGCTCCAGGAGACTTGAACTTGCCGTCCGCTTCTCTTTTAAACCATTCAGGATGATGCAACTGCAACGTCGAACCCCAGCCTGTATGATTCGCGGGAAGGTCGAGAAACAAAAGCCCGCCTCGGGCATGCACAGCTCCGATAAGTTCCTCATATTGATCAAGAGGAGTCGTCGCGGAATCAAACTCCGCCATCGCAGGGTCGACAGAATAGAAATCAGTCGCCGCGAATGGGCAACCGTATTCACCCATCACGGCATAAGTCGTAGGCACAGGGAAAGGCGGAAGAGTCTGGATTATTTTAAAACCCATATTTCCCATAATATGGTCAAGCCGGCGAACAACCTCGCGGAACGAGCCGAACTGACGCGGGAAAACGGTATATATCGAATTGCTCGCCCTCGTCTGCGAGCTTTGAACCTTTATGCGGAAATTATCGCCTTCCGGCCATTCGGGAACATCCACTCCCTCAGGGAAGAAACATACCTTCCCTGAAAAAACACCTATCTCGTCAAGCGCGATAGAAGAGGAAAAAACTCCAGGAGAAACTTCTTTAAGAGGAATATCTCTCCAGCCTATGGACTGGGGAGATATATCCTGCTCCGCCTCCGCGATAATTTCTGCGCGCCGCTCTTTTGCGCCGCCGATATCGGTGCGCAAAAGAGCCCTTCCCTTGCGCGGCGAAGGAAGAGCCAATGTAACTTCAATAAAATCACCGCGCCATTTAAGAAGATACTCCCCAGGTGCCGGACTTTGCTTCATCTGCCCAAACTCACCCTTCCAGCTCTTCCTTCAAGAACTTTCTTACAGAACCGGCCCCCGCGGAAAGACGCTCGTAATACCCTTCAATCCTTGAGGCAAGAGATGTTTGAGTAAGATCAAGCCCGAAAATCGACGCATTTGAAAGTATGCTTCTGATTTCACCTGCGGCAACCTTCGCCATCAACTCGTCCTTGAGAGGATCGGGAGAAACCTCCATCGGCGTTCCGTCGTCAAAAGTTCCTTGAAGATAACGAAGCCAACCTGCAATGGCCATGGGGATGGCGACGAGAGAATCGAGAGAGAGGCCCTTCCGAATATAGCTTTTGATCGTTTCTCCGAAACGCGGCCCAAGTTTCTGCGATGTGTCGGTGGCGATTCTGCGAGGATCATCAGGCATGAACGGATTGGGCAGGCGCTCGCAAACGACCTCGTCGATGAATGCCTTAGGCGAGATGATGCCCGGGTCAACAACCACGGGCAACCCCTCCTTGTACCCGAGAGTGCGAATGAGGCGGACGATATCCTCATCCTTCATCTCTTCGCAAATAAGCGTGTAGCCGAGGAGGCAACCGTACATCGACATCGCCGTGTGAAGAGGATTAAGGCATGTGGTAACCTTCATCTTCTCGCACTTGTCAACGCTTTCGCGGTCGCAGAAAACAACCCCAGATTCTTCAAGCTGAGGCCTCCCATTCGGGAACGAATCCTCCACAACGAGATACTGCGGCTTTTCTGCATTGACGAATGCCGCAATAAAAGTCTTCCTTGAAGTTATGATTGGCTCCATTCCCTCTATGCCGTCATCCTCCAGCGACTTGCGCACCTGCGGGTGAGGGCGGGGAGTTATCTTATCTATCATCGTCCACGGGAAGGAGACTTTCTTCTCATCCTCTATGTAATTGAGAAATTCCGAAGGAGCAAAAGAATTCTCGACCCATGCGTGGGCAATTTCAACAACGCTCTCGCGCAGCTTATCGCCGTTATGCGCACAGTTATCCATTGAAACTACGGCGATGGGCGCGGCGTTGGCTTTAAAACGCTCAAGGAGGAGCGACGCGACGATCGACATCACGTGGCACGGGGCGGAAGGCCCAGCCTTAATGTCGGAAGCGACAACAGGCAGATACTCGCCGTCGGGTGAACGCAGGCGATAGCCCTTCTCGGTAATCGTAAACGAAACGAGCTTCAACGACTGCGCGGTAAAAAGAGAGCGCATTTTCGCGGCGGATTCGGCAGAGGAGAAATCAACTTTGACGCCTTCCGCAACACCTGCGAGCACCTCTCGCGTCGTCGTGCCGTCGGGATTAAGAAGAACATTTAACGTCAAAGAATCATGCGCATCGTAAATCTTCTCAATCACCTCGTAGTCGAAAGTATCGCAGGCAACGATGCCCGTATCGACAAGCCCTTTTTCAAGAAGACGCTGATTGAGCGACCCGATAAACCCGCGAAAGATATTGCCCGCGCCGAAATGAACCCATTCAGGATGCGCTGCCGTGCGCTCGCGTACGGCAGCTATATCGAATGTGGGCAGTTTTACATTGGCCTTTTCCCAGGCGGCCTTTTCATTTCTGATTGAATCAAGATTAAGTTTCATTCTTAAAGCTCCACTTTTTTATACTTCGGAACGAGCGTTTTCATGCAAAGCCAGCCTACAAGGTAGGCAACGGCGCAGTAGCCGAACACGATTGAGTAGCCTGCGGGCTTGCCCGTATAGCCCAAAAACTCAAGCGCGGGAGTAGCGTATTCAGCGCCCTTTTCAAGAAGCTCTTTTGTCATTTCAACTTCCTTGCCGTCAACAAACGTTGTGCCCGCAGCATACGAGAAAAGCTTGCCGGCTCCCTTGTTTACGATAAAGCTTCCGCAACCGGCGGCGAATTGCGCGATGCCCGTCAAAGTGCCGATTGTGGACTTCGGGAACATATCGCCGACTACAGAATAAATATTTGCGCTCCACGCCTGATGGCCTGCGCAGGCAAGGCCGATGAGAACGGCCGGGAACCACGCCGAATACGCGCCGAGGGGCTGCGCGCCGAGAGCAAGAAGCGGGAAGCAGGCAAAGAGGAACATCGCAATCATGCGCCCCTCGTAAGGATTCATGCCGCGCTTATCGACCATGAAGGTGGGAATCTTGCAAAGGTAGATAGAAACGAACGTCACGATCGCGTAGAGAGTGAAGATAAGCGCCATCCCCATTCCGTCGGAAGTCTTGTAACCAAACTGATCGGAAAGATAGACGGGTGTCCAAAAGAGGAAGAACCACCAAACGCCGTCTGTAAGGAAACGCCCGAGAACAAGCGCCCATGTCTGACGAAGCGAAAAGGCCTTGAGATAGTTGATTTTCGGCCCTTCATCCTCCTTCACCGCCGCCGAGGCATCAGAGGCATCTTCATCGCTGTTGATATACTCAAGTTCCGCCGCATTGACGTGAGGGTTGACGGAAGGCTTTTTGTAAAGCCACATCCAAAAGCCCATCCACACAAAGCCTGCTGCGCCAACGATGATAAACGACATCTCCCAGCCCCAGAACTTCGCAATAAGCGGAATGGTAAGAGGAGCGGCAAGCGCACCGACGGAAGAGCCTGAATTAAAAATCGAGGTGGCAAAAGCGCGATCCTTCTTGGGGAAGTATTCGGCCGTCACCTTAATTGCCGCAGGGAAGTTGCCCGCCTCACCGACGGCAAGGACTGAGCGGCAAGCGAGGAAGAGCCATACGGAAGTGGTCATGCCCATCATGCCGAGGAAGCCAACAGCCGCAAGCGCGGAAGAGCCAGCTCCGCACGCCGCATGAAGACACGCGCCGAGCGACCAGATGAAAATCGCCCAAAGATACCCCTTCCTCGTGCCGAGCCAATCTATGAACCTACCGGCAAAAAGATTGCTCAGCGCATATATAATGGAAAAGACTCCAGTAATCGTGCCGTAATCATTATCGGTCCATCCAAACACCGGAGCTATAAAGTCCTTATAAGTAAGAGAAAGGACTTGACGATCAAGGTAATTTACCGTTGTTGCAAAGAAAAGCAACGAACAGATAATCCAACGGAAGTTTGTTGATTTTTTCATAATAAGTATTGTATCAAAAATCAGTCCGTGGCACAACGCACTAAAGTCTAGAGCTTACCCATTGGGTGTGATTCTTCCGTGTAACATCCACTCCCCTTTAAGGATTTCAAAATTCGGAAAAATCACACCCTTACCCATTTTCGAACGGGCGCATCTTCAAAAAAGAATTAGAGAGAATAAAAAATTACGCGGCTACTATCTTAGAAATCACTCGCGTCACAAACGAGAGAATCCATTATGTAATTCTTTCGTTCGGGAGTGTTGGCGCCCATATAGAATTTTATAGTCTTCTCTACATCCGTATCATCAGTGCACGTCACTGGCGTAAGACGCATATCGGGACCAATGAAATCCTTAAACTCCTTTGCATTAAGCTCACCAAGCCCCTTGAAACGAGTAATCTCACAACGGGGACCACAGGCGCGAATTGCCTTTTCACGCTCCTCCTCCGTGAAGCAGTAGTGCTGCTCCTTCTTGTTTCTCACGCGGTAAAGTGGTGTTTCTAGAATGAATACCCGTCCATCAATGATGAGCTGACGATAAAAACGCATAAAGAACGTGGAAAGCAACATGCGGATATGAAGACCATCAACATCGGCATCGGTCGCAAAAATGATTTTACCGTAACGCAGCCTTTCAAGAGACTCATCCACATCAAGAGTCTTTATGAGATTGAAGAACTCTTCGTTCTTATAAAGAACATCTTTGTTGAGACCACACGTGTTTAGCGGCTTGCCGCGCAAGAAGAACACGGCCTGATTCAAAGCGTCACGCGCGTTGCCGAGAGTACCTCCTGCGGATTTTCCCTCCGTAAGAAAAATCATCGTATCGGAGCCTTCCGGCTTGCCCGTCTTCTTTGAAATCTTATCAAGCCTCAGATGGTTCTTCGAATCCTTCAGCTGAGGAACGCGCACCGATACGGCTTGCGTCCTCTCCCTCGCCTGCTTTTTGATGGTATTAAGCTGCGAACGGATTTTACCCGTTTCCTCAATCTTTGAAATGAGCTTTTCCGTTTCAGACGGAGACCTGTGAAGAGTTGCAAGAATCTCCTTCTTCATTTGTTGGACGAGATCTGCACGGATATCGTTCATCACAAGCTTGATTTTCGTCTGCCCTTCGAATACGGGATTCATTATCCTCAGCGACACCGCCCCCACAAGGCCATCGCGGATATCGTCGCCATCGAATTTCTTTTTCGTGTCGTACTCGTTGAGCGCTTTCGTAAGCGCTTCCTTGAACGCAGTCAGATGTGTGCCGCCGTCTGTCGTGTACTGGCCGTTGACGAATGAATAATATTCCTCGCCAAATCTGTTAGTGTGGGTAAAGATTATTTCGAAATCTTTTGTCTTGAGATGGAACGGGCGGTAAAGCTTTTCAAACTGGGCTTCGTCTGCAATCAAATCTTCAAGCCCCTTTGAAGAACGTATCTCCTGACCGTTAAGGGTTATGGTAAGGCCTGCATTGACATAGCAATACATCTTCATGCGCCTTAGAACATGATCCTCGCGGACCTTGAAATTCTTCAACACCTTAACATCGGGTTTATAGCGGATGAATGTACCGCGCTGCTCGGAGGACGTCGCCTTGCCGCGCTTTTTTGATTTAAAGCGCCCTTCAACGAATTTAGCCTCGGAAAACTCTCCGTCGCGAACCGACCTTACCTCGAAAAATTCGGAAAGCGCATTGACGGCTTTCGTTCCTACTCCGTTCATACCGGCAGAAAACTGGAATGCATCGGAATCGAACTTGCCGCCTGTATTCATTTCGCTTACGCATTCGACGACTTTGCCAAGCGGGATGCCGCGCCCGTAATCGCGAACACTCGTCTCGCCTGTCGCATAATCTACAGAAACATCGATGCGCTTGCCTTCGCCCATCACAAATTCATCGATGGAATTATCGATTACCTCCTTCAGAAGGATGTAAATGCAGTCATGGTACATCGCCCCCGTGCCCGGCTCACCCACGTACATGCCAGGCCTCATCCGGATGTGAGCCACCGGGTCAAGGGTTACTATATCTTTCTCTCCGTATGCTTTAGCCATAATTGTTGCGTATTATATCAAAAATCAACCTGTCAAACGCCGTTCCCACGAGCCGCGATGCCACCTGACAAGGGAGCCTACGAAGATGAGAACAACGTACACTATCTGTGTAGACCAAAGGGCAGGCATCGTGTTATGAACTTGCTTTACGACAAAAACCATCGGCAGCCACAGAAGGACGCATACGCACATCCATCCCATGACAAATTTCGTATCACCCGCTCCTTTCAGCGCGCCTGAAAGAACAATGTCCGCCGCGTCAAAAATCTGCCATGCCGCCATCACCAGAAAAAGGACCTTGCCAAGCGCAATGAAATCCTCTGCGCGCTCGCCCGCTTTCATTGCGAAAACAGAAAGGATGGGATGGGCGAAAACGACGGCGGCGAGCGAACAGATGGCCGCCAACGCAACGCCCATAAAGACCGTCTTTCTCGCTGAACGCCGCGCAAGCGGTATGTCCTTAGCTCCTATCGCCTGCGCAACGAGCGTAGATGCTCCAAGCGCAAAGCCTTCCATCGGAGCGAAAAGAAAATAATTTACCGTAAAACACGCGTTCGACACCGCAAGCTCAAACTCACCGACTCCGCCAGTGACAAATACGAATATCGTGAAGGAAAGGCAGTTGACTACGGAATAAAGCCCAGAAGGAGTGCCAAAACGAAGAATCTTTACCATGACCGCCTTGCAGCCGATTGAACCTCTGCCGCGCTTGCGTACATCAAACTCCGCTAAACCGTAGAGAAATAGCATTTGCATCACAGCCGCAACGACTGTCGCCCACGCAGCGCCCGCTATACCCATATCTAAAACAAAAATTAAAATGGGATCGAGAGCTATGTTGAAAATATTTCCGAGAACATTCACCCATAAAACAACTCTCGTGCGCCCAAGCCCCGTAAAATACGCAGAGGCCGCCATCTGCCCGTAAATTGCAAATGTGCCGCCCATCACAATGGCGTAATAATCCTTCGCGAAGGCAAGACCCTCGCCTGATATTGAGGAGAATGATAACGCCCATTCGCCCACGGGAATTAGAGGAATTGAAACGATAGATGCCGCAAGAGCAAGCCAAAGTGCAGCGCGGTAAGCCGTTGTAGACCCTCGCTTGTCGCCAGCCCCGTGGCTTAAGCCCACAAAAACGGAAGAATATCCCACTACCGCCTGGAAGAAGCCTGCGAAAATCCACATGAGCATCCCAGCGGGAAGCACCGCTTCAAGCGCAGAAAGCGAATAGCCGGAAAGATAGGCGCGGTCGACAAATTGCATGATGGCATTATTCATCATGCCAAGAGCAAGCGGCCAAACGAGGCGCGCAATCTTGAGATATTCTCCCACTCAGTCTTATTCCTCGGCCACCCCAACTATGCCCGTTGAAAAGCCTGTGCGCACAAATTCATAGCGGCATGAACCGTCGGGTCTGATAATTATTGCCGCTGCATCAAGAAAGCATGGCCAATTATCGCGGGAAAAACTCTCAACTACCCCTCGCGCCACAAGGAACGCGGCAATGTAGACATCATGCGTCGTTGCCACAAGAAGCTGCTTATCTAGTTTTTCAAGAAGCCATCTTTCACATGAATCTGCCGCTTTACCAAGAGGAGCAAAACCAGGAAGAATCCCACTCCTGAAATATTCAGTGCACGCTGAAAAAAACTCCCGCGCATTCATCACCTCAAGCACCTTCTCAGGATCGGTGTAGTAAAACGAACCGTTGCCAAGAAGTTCGTCCGTGGGAATCTCCGCCACATCCAAACCCATCCCTTCGGCAACTGACGCCGCCGTCATCCGCGTGCGCTTAAGGGGGCTTGAAACGAAACTTACCACATCCTTGAATTCAGAAAGGCGTGAACCTAACTGAAGAGCCGTTCGCACGCCTTCCTTTGTAAGCGGGAGCATATCGCCAAAGGAAGGATCGTTCGGATCAAGCTTCGGGCGCTCCGCATGGCGAAGCTGCAGCGCCACACGAGATCCCGCCTTCAATTCTGCAATAAGCCCATCTAAAGTCATCTCACTCATCAATCACCTTCTTCGCTTCTTCAAGAGGCACTCCCGCGAGAAGAACGCGCTTGTTCTTCGAAGTTTCGCCGCCTACGAGTTTCACGCGGCTTTTCGGAATGGAGAACGCGTCGGCAAGCGTCTCAATCAATTCTTTATTGGCCTTCCCATCAACGGGCGCGCAACGTATCCTCACTCGCAGAGCATCCCCGAAAATTCCATCGATGCCGCTCTTTGAAGAGCGCGGAGACGCGCGGACGGTAACTATCGTACCGCCCGGCGCACTTGAAAATACATCTGGCATCCCGGCCATCTCGATCAGCGAAGCTCTACTCCGCAAAGCTTGCCTGCATCCTTCCTGAGATTCTCTAAAATTTCAGGGTTCTCAATATCGGTGACAAGAGTGGCCTGCTTATTTTCCTTTGCATCTTCACCCTTGAACACTTTAATAGCAGCCCCGTCGGTGAGATTCCCGACAGACACATTGCAGACGAGTCCTCCGTTCTTGACAACCTTGAGTTTCGCATAGCGATCAAGCGCCCCGTAATAGCGGAAATCCTCCGCCTTCTGCTCGGCTCCGCATTTAGGGCGCTGAGGGAACGGCTCGTCATGGATGGCGGCCGCTTCAAGAAGCCTGTGAGCAGAATTATACATCCAGCCGCGGCGCACGGGAATGGTGACGGTCGTAACTGAATTGCCAGGTATCTTGATGCGATACTTGCCGGCTTCAACTGCGTAAGGCTGATAAGCGTATTCGCGGGAAAGACGCCCAAAGCCAGCGATTTCATGCGCATCTGCAAAACGCTCATCACAGCAGGTGACGCGAATATCAGGGGCGCCAGGGTCGCAGTGACCGTTGAAAACGATATCAAACTCAACATCCTCGGGATTCATGTTTACGTAATGCAGCGCCCAGATGTTTTTTGACTTATCGCACGTGACAAGATACTGGCAATCGCCCTTGATCTTGGGCATCTTTTCAGGCGGAAGCCCTTTGCGAATCCCCTGGCGATAGTCTATGACGCTTGCGTAGTAATCAGAGCACGCCCAGACGGCGTTCGAGCATCCCTCGGAATATGCGCCGTAGTTGTCGCTTCCGAAATCCATAACAAGCGGATTCCTGCGGAGCGATTCAACCATAAGCTGCATAGCAGGCCCCATACTCCCGATATGAACGCGGCTCTCGCCGACAGAATCGTAATCGGGGCGATCAGGCCCGCCGTTCATCCACTGCACCGACCAGTTGCCCGTCTTGTCCTTATCGTTCCAGAACGACCAAGCGAGAGAACCCGTTTGGCAGCGGAACTCATGAAGATTCATTCCGTCGATTTCAGGCTGTGCAATCATCATAAGCATGAATGCGGACTTGTTGAGCGTCTCGCGGAAGCGCATGTGTGAGGGAACTTCCTCGTCGGAGCGATCGCGCCATTCCGTTATCCAGAATTTCTTACCTTTAAGCTGGGGGTATGCATCTGTAAAGAGGCGATAGCGGCGAATCCCCCAATACGTTGCGGAAAATGGGGCGTCCGCGCCGTAGGTATGATAAATAACATGAGATACATTGTGAAGCTGACTCTCCATCGCCTTGATAAATCTCGCAGACCACTGATTCATGCTGTTTGCATCGAAATAACCCTTGGCTTCAAGCTTTTCGGCCTGTTCAGTTCTCGCGCGGACAGCTGCGATATCTGGATCGGCGCTGAAATATTCTGCAATCGGCATACCGATTTTGCACTCAGGGAATATTTTCTTAATTTCAGGAATGATTGCGCACCAGCGCTCGGCATAGCGCTCGGGGCTGCAGTTCGGATTGGTATACATCTCATTACCTGCCCAATACGGCTCATTGCCGAGTTCGAAACCTGCAACAACCTCTTTAAAGCCATTGTCTACAATCCATTTGACGTAATCACAAATGTCTTTCTTAACATAATTGATGTCAGGTGTTGAGGCGAGCGTTTCAAAGTTTGTGATCGATCCGTAATTCTCAAGCGTCAACACGACTTTAATGCCATACTCCTTGTAGAAGGAAAATGCATTATACATGTCAGTTGTCATGTGAGGAAACCTGTTCTTTGCCTTGCCAGTTTTACTGTCGAGAAAAAAATACGATCCCGCGCCGCGTTGCCACAGGCGGACGGCGTCCCACTGACGAACAAACCTCGCACCGCATTTGCGGAACACGGCGGCCGCCTCTTTGCGGTGCGTTTCAAAAAGCCATTTCGAATCTTCTCCGCCACCAACGCCGGCGCCAGCATAGCCGAGAATCGGCGAACTCGACGACTGCGAGATATCGCGTATGGGCTTGGCGTTGAGATTAAGCGTTATCGTTCTTACCGGACGCTTCTCAGGCTCTTGGTTTTTCATTTGACAGGCGCCCGCGAGAGCGGCCATCGCCACCGCAAGGATGGATTTTTTCATTATCGTTTTCATTTTTCCCTTTCTGTTTAAAATCGCGCGCGAGGCAATTCGCTATCGTCATTCGCCAGGCTCAAGCCATTTGCCGACCGACAGCTCGACTGCATCAGCTACAATCTTATGCCCCTTGGCAGACGGATGCAACCTGTCGGAATTGACATTGTGTATAAACGGATCTTGAGAACGAAGGTTGGGAAGGATGCCACTGTCTGCAAAAAGGTCGACCACCTTCACCGACCACACTCCGCCAGCCTCCCTGATGACTGAAGCGTAATCATCGATAAAGAGCCCCCTCTCGTTGGAGTACGATTCATCGGGCTGAACATTTGCGTCTCCGAACCATGCGTAGCCGCGGTGCAATGGAGTTACTACCAACACCTTAGCATTGGGATACGTTTCTTTGATAAGCTTCATGAGAATATTTATTCTGCCGCGGAACGTAGACTCGTCAAAATTGAAAGAACGCTTCTTCACATTCGCTTTCCTCCCGTTTCTGTTGACGGTAGCGTCCTTCACGCTGTACCACTCACCGAGCGGAATGTTTGCATTATAGTCATTTGTACCTGCAAAGGCTAACACGACATCCGGCGCGAACTTGTGATCCTTTGCGAACGCCTTGAGCTGCCCCGGAAGGCGCAACATCTGCGCACCGTTCACCGCATATACGTAAGGCGTAAAAAAGAGGTTCTCCGCAAGAAAGCCCCAATAGTTCTTCGTGCACCCGACATGACATTTGTCGGATATGGAATCTCCGAGAATGAGAACCCTTTTCATCTTCTTATCGCGATCAATCACCTCGCGCACTCCCCACGCGACATACTTATTGGCTTTGATGCCAGAATAGCGATTGCCTTCAAAAAGGACGCGCCCGTGGATAAGCGGAACATTCGCGTCATCGTGGCGGCGGTTTTCTATGCCGATAGTCACGAAAGAGTTGCCTCCTCTGGCATTGCAGTTGACAAAGTCGTTGTTCCGTATCGTAACATCGGAAATGCGCCCGGACTCCATCCAGTAACCCGCCAGATCCATAAAGATAAGCCCCTGGCAATGCTCAAACCTGTTGTTCTCGACGAGAATCTTTCCGCGCCCTGAGATTCTGATATGCGAATAATTGAAAAATTTATTCCCCTTGAGTGTGACATCGGGGGAGAGCGTCACATTCTCAACTAAAGTACCCTTCTTGAAGGATGGAAGAGAAGAATCAAAAACCACAGTGCAGGAATAGGCGTTCGTGGGATTTGCCTGAAGAGAAACCACCTTCGCCGAGCCGAGGATTTCATGCGAGTAGAAATCGGAAAACTCGACCTTATCGCCTGCTCTGTACGGAAAGAAACCGCGATGGGATTCGTGATGCAAAGAGAGAACTGCCTTGTTTCCTGAAACGGACACCACACTCATGTAATTGCCATGGACGTTTATGATATCGTCGGCCGAATTGGCGCAGAAGCATTGTTCCACGCGCACAGATTTTCCGCAGTTGATAAACTGCATGATGTCGGCGGTAAGCGAAACATCCTCGTTTTTGCACGGGGCGGCGGTAAGGCCTCTTACGGTAATATTCTCGCAGCGCTGCGCAACGAGCCCCATGCCAGGGAAGCGGCGCAACGTCACATTCTCAAGGCAGATGTCTGTTGAATCCTGAAAAAAGAACGCGAGTGTGGAACGGGTCTGGTCGAGAAGAATGTTCACGCGCTCATTCACTTCATACGGAAGAGCGCAGCATTTCTTGTGCGAATCGGGAACGTAAGTGAAAATGATTTCGTCTTCGCCGACCGCCTTTGGAAGAACTGAACAGAAGGGAGATGGGAACTCGTCTTTATTTCCCGGGGATGAAGGCGTCATAATAATGTGCGTCAATTGACGCTTCTCGGGATGCATCGAAAGCCGCCCCTCCTTTGAAGAGCAAATCCGCTCGCCAGCATCAATTATAATTTCATCGCCTTTAATGCGCACCTGGCAGCACCCCTTCTCAAGCTTTATGCGGAAGAATTTATCGTTCTTCTCCATCACTTTAAAAGCGACGACCGGCTTATAAGGCATCGTAATCGTAAAATTCTTCAGTGTGACGCCTTGGCTGCTCAGTGAAGCAAAAGGAGATACTCCAAACTCGCAGACGAACGTAGAACCATTGCCATCGATAGTCACATTCTTCTTCCCGAAAATCGGGAATGCCACAGATTTAAGGCCTGTGCGGTTATTCGAAGGGGCAAGTTCTATTTCACGCGCGCCTTTGACAGAGAGGCGATAAGTAGCCGTCGGCAAGGAAAGAGTTTCTCCATCTCTAAGAGCCTCGACGGCGGAGCGCAACATCGGAGTCGAATTTTCCGCAGCTGAAATGTCAAGCGAAGCAAAGAATGCAAGCGCCATCAAGGTGCAGCCCCAAATATGAGACAAAGATGAGTTCACAATCATATATTCCCAATCAGTTTTAAAATCTACCTGTTCTTAAAATTTCCGCCGAAGAAAATTTAGTAGCCGCATGTCATAATCTCGCGCTCATATCCAAATGTGGCAGCTATGAGAGCGGCTCTAATCCACATTCCGTTGCGCATCTGCCGCCAGTACATCGCGCGCGGGTCGCGGTCGCACGAAGTGGAAATCTCGTCGCGGCGAGGAAGCGGATGAAGGAGGCAGCCTTCCTTTTTCAAGAGCGCCAAGTGCTCCTCGTTGAACTTGAAGGCAGATGTATCAATTCTTGCCGACGCGCCCTTAGATGCGTCCCATTCGTCCTGTATGCGCGTCATGTAAACGGCATCAGCCTTTTTGACGGCATCCTTGAGATCGGAAGAAATTTCAAACTCAACTGAATTTTCCTCGAGCGTCGCCGTCACATCGGAGGGAACCTGCAACTCATCTGGCGCAACAAAAATCTGCTTTACCGATTTAAATCTAGTAAGCAGATATGAGAGCGAGCGCACCGTGCGCCCGCGCAAAAGATCGCCGCAGAAAACGACAGTTCTGCCGTCAAGCCCGCCATTGTTCTCAAACGATCTTACGAGCGTATAGATATCAAGCAGCGCCTGCGTCGGATGCTGATCCTTGCCCGAGCCTGCGTTTATAATAGGGATAGAACGCGAGGAATTTGAAAGCTCCCACGCCATTTTCTCCGCAAGCCCCTGCTCAGGCGAGCGCATGATTATCATATCGAAATAGGATGAGAACGTGCGGATGGAATCTTCTTTCGACTCGCCCTTAAATTCCGACGATGTCGCCGCGTCTCTCACGGAGCCGGTTGTTACGCCGAGAATCTGGCACGCCGCAAGATGTGAAAGAAACGTTCTTGAGGAAGGCTGGGAGAAATAAAGCATCGCGCGCTTATGAGCGAGAATGCTTTTTAGATAAAGAGCTCCTTCGCGAGATTTGTTTATGAAACGGATGCGGTTGGCCAGTGCGCAAAGCCTTTCAAGAACTCCCCTATCGAACTGCTGCGCAAAAAGCGTGTGGTACGGAAGAGAATCCTTCTCCTCACGCTCAAGATACGGGCGCTTCTCATCAAGAGAAAGCGCCTTGAATTCATTCCATCCTATTTCAGTCAATTTCATAAGTCATACCCCTTTAAAAGGAAAAGCGACAGAGCCGTTACGCTGCATCAAGAAGAGAGAAACACATCCTCGAAAGGAATAAGCTGTCGCCCGCGCGCAAAGGCGGCGCCGCTCATAGCCGATGAACCTTCAGGCTTAAGCTCAAGAAGGATAAGCGCCGTATCATGACATTTAACGACAGGCCCTGCTTTATCAATCTTGACGACAGTGCCTGGAGCGTAAGCTTCCCACCCAGGCTCTAATTTCACCACCTTCGACTTCAATACCAAAAGCCTGCCTGTGTTTCCTTTGCGCCTGAAACGCTGAGGCATGAAGGTATAAGCAAAAGGCCACGGGTTGTAGGCGCGAATACGCCTTTCAATGACAATGACGGGAAGATCCCAATCAATAAGACCATCCGTCTTCTTCAACTTCTTCACATACGTTGCGGCGCTATCGTCCTGCTCAACTTCTACTGGAAGAGCATTGCGGTTCAATAGCTTGAGAACCTTTGCAAGGGCAACTCCGCCCGCAATGGAAAGATCGGCCATCAATTCGCCGCCCGTTGTATCAGGATATATCGGTTCAAAACTCTGGAGCATAATAGGGCCGTCGTCAAGCCCAACTCCCATACGCATCACCGTAACCCCGGTAAGCCTCTCTCCTGCCTCAAGCGCCGCCACAACGGGGGCTGCGCCCCTGTACTTTGGGAGGAGAGAAAAATGGCAGTTGATGCAACCGAACAGAGGAAGGTCGAGAAGCGGCTTTTTCAAAATATGCCCAAAGGCTACAACCGCCACCACATCAGGCTTTTTCTCCTTAATCCATTCCATCGGTTCAGGATCGTTGACCCGCTCGGGCTTTATTACATCTTCTATCCCCCTCTCCTCCGCAAAACGCGCAAGAGCACAGGGGGTAAGAGATTTGCCTCGCCCAGCGGGGCGGTCCGGCTGGGTTACGACGCCGACAACCTCCAGCTCCTTCTCGCGCAGTATGGCGCGAAGGCACTCGACCGAAGCCGACGACGAACCCATGAATACGACGCGCATATTACCTGGCCAGTTCCTTAACTGCCATTTCCGCTATGCTGGAAACACCCTTGTCGGAGAACTTCGCGGCAATAGCCTTGATATCGGCGATCTGATCCTTGGTGGCGCACCAGCGGAGCTGATCGATGCAGAACTGTGCGACGTAGGCGTCCTTAGCGTTCTTCGCCGTCTTCACGAGAGCTGCAATCCAGCGCGCGCGTTCGGCGGAAACCTGAGGAGCCCAGAACTTCCACCACGGGGTGTTGCCTATCATCACATACTGCGTGACGGCCGCAATGACATGCGCGTCGATCACGTTGATGTAATATGCCCCGCATACTTTCGCCGCGAGAGCCTCGGCAGATGCGTCACTCGCCACGTGCGCAGCAAGCTTGTCTTCTGCCGTTGCTGCCGCGAGCGCCGCAGCGTTTTCCTTGACCTCCTGCCATTCGGCAGCGGTAGGCGCACCTTGAACGTTCGCATCAGGGCGAATATCATACACGTCCTTGGCGCTTACTGAAAGCGCGAAGGCGGCGGCGAGAATCGCAGATGTAAGAAATCTTGTTTTCATTTTCATCCTTTCTTTATTTCGTGTTGCCGCCGTTATCAATCGCGGAACATTTCATCAGACCATCTTCCGCGAAGTTCCTGATAGAGGAAACGGTTTGCCGCCTCATCGTTCTTCGCCACGAGCTTGTCGGGGTCGAACTCGAAACCATGGCCGAGACGCTCCGCGGCAATGGCGAGGTTGAACATCGTCGAGCTGCGGAAACCGTTCTCTTCGTTGAGCGCGAATTTCTTGCGGTTGCGGACGCTGTCCATGAAGTCGGTCTGCTGGGGCGCAGGCTCGGGAAGCTCCTTGAGGATTGCCGCCGTATCCATACGCTTGCCGTTGGCGTCAAGAAGCCCGAAGTGCTGCTTCTGAGCGTCGCTTTCATTCGTCCAGCCGCCGTTGATCTCCTTGCCGTCGAGTTTGCCGAAGGGCCAGAGCGTAACGCCGTTAGAACCGCGGAGGAATGGCTCGTTCTTGAGAGATTCGTCGCCGTCGAGAATAACTTCCGTGCCGTCCGCATATGTAAGAGTAATGCGGTCGAAGCGGCCGACGGACTCGGGGTGCTGTTTCGGGCCGACGTAATCAATCTTGACGGGGCTTGTCTCATCCTTGCAGAGAAGATACTGCACGGGGTCGAGATAATGCTGAGCCATATCGCCGAGGCCGCCTGCGTCATAATCCCAATATCCGCGGAACGTACCATGCGTGCGGTGCTTGTTGTAGGGCTTCCACGGCGCAGGGCCGAGCCACATATCCCAGTCGAATGTCTTGGGGCAGACTTCCGGCGCGAGGTTAATCTTACCAGACCAGTAGAACTTCCAGCTAAAACCCTGACCGGCGCCGAAGACGCACTTGATGGGGCCCTTGCCCAAAATCCCGTTTTCAACTACCTGGCGGATGGGCTTTACCGTCGTGCCCATGCCGTAGAAGCCGCCCGAGAAACGGAACCACGTGTTAAGGCGGAACATTCTGCCCTTAGCCTTGACGTATTCCATGACGCGCTTGCCTTCGCCCACTGTGCGGGTCATCGGCTTTTCGCACCAGATATCCTTGCCTGCGCGGGCCGCCATGACCGACTGCACGCCGTGCCAATGAGGCGGAGTGCAGATATGGACGATATCAACGGAAGGATCTTCAAGAAGCTTGGTGAAATCGGCATACGCCTTGATATCACCCCAACCTTCCTTCTTGGCCGCTTCAAGACCCTGAGCTACGTGAAGCTGATCAGGATCGCAAAGACCGATAAGGCGAGAGCCCTTGTAAGGAAGATGGTTGTGGCTCTGCGCGATGCTACCGAAACCTATCAACGCACGCGTAAGCTGGTTGGACGGAGCGGTCGCTCCCCACAAAACCTTGGCCGGAACAAGGTTGAACGCACCAATCGATGCGGCGCCCTTGATGAACGACCTTCTTGATTGTTTAAGTTGTTTCATTTCGTTCCTTTCTTTTTAAGCATGTATTTTATTCCGATTTCAAGGCCCCTTAATTCCGCAAGGCCAACAAGGCGGCCGCCGTAGGAATAGCCGCAATAACATTTGCGGTTCTTATCAATTTCCATGAGCTTTCCGTGGTCAGGCCTGACAACAATCTCTTCACCGCGACGCTTCTCCTCCTTGATCAGCTCAATCATGAGAGACGGAATATCGGCCTTACCCACAAGGTGACAGCGAGATTCATGGAACACTCCGTCCTCTTCGTATTCAAGATTCCTGTAATGGCAGAAGAAGATGCGCTTGGCAAACTCCTTGAAAATCGCCACTTCGTCATTCTTGAGAGAGCCGCCGAGAGAGCCGGTGCAAAGCGTAAGGCCGATATGCGGCGAGGGGCATGCGCGAACCATCTGACGAATGTCGGCGGCCGTGGAAAGAACGCGCGGCAAGCCGAATATCGGATGAGGGGGATCATCCGGGTGAATGCACATATCAACTCCGTATTCGTCGAGAACGGGAGAAATCTCGTTCAGAAACGCATACATGTTGCTCCTGAGCTTGGCGTCGTCAATTCCATCGTACGCCTTGAGCTGGCGGAGAAATTCAGCCGGGGTCAAATCGTCAACCGTTCCGGGGAGACCAGTCAAGATAGACTTCTCAACGCGCTTTCTTCTCGCCGGCGAATATTTAGCCCAAAGCTTCTTTGCGCGGGCGATCGTCTTGGCATCGAAATCCTTCTCTGCGCCAGGGCGCTTGAGCGAAAAGAGATCGAACGCGGCGACTTCATACTCGTCGTAGCCGAGGCAGGAAGATCCGTCCGGAAGGACATACTCAAGATCGCTGCGCGTCCAGTCAAGGATTGGCATGAAATTATAGCACACCGTTTTAATCCCGCACTTGGCGAGATTTATGAGAGTGCGCTTGTAATTTTCGATGTAACGCCTATAGTCACCGGTGCGCTTTTTGATATCCTCATGGACAGGCACCGATTCCACAACGCTCCATGTCATGCCGTGCTCGCGCACCTTCTTCTGACGCGCCTTGATTTCCTTGATTGGCCAAACTTCCCCGGGCTTGCGCTCGTAGAGGGCAGCTACAATATCAGTAACGCCCGCCTGACGGATTTCCTTTAGAGAAATCGCGTCGGCGTCGCCATACCATCTCCAGCCTTGTTTCATATTACGTGTTCCTGACGATTAGACTCGCTTGAGAAGAACGTCCTTTTCGTATTTCTGAACAGTCTTGAGCCACGCCTCGTCGGCGGGGACGCCGGCGCGGCGGCAGAACTCAGCCCAGACCTCCTCAAAAGGATAATTCTTGTATTCTTCCTGAAGGACGAGCTGCACCGTAAACTCCTGCGCATCCTGCATGGCCTTAAGAGAATTCCAAGGCACAAGCATTGCCTTGAGAAGCTCCTTCTGCATATTGCGCATGCCGAGCACCCACGCCGCGACGCGGTTGATGGAGGCGTCGAAGTAATCGAGCGCGATGATGAAATTCGAAGGATCCATCTTCACGATTTCCTGCGCGGCGGCTCTGAGGTCGTCATTCTGCCTGATGACATGATCAGAATCCCAGCGCACGGGGCGCGAGATGTGGAAGGCGACTTTGCCGAAGGTGTAGAGGAAGGAGCTGATCTTATCCGCTACCGACTCGGAGATATGGAAGTGGCCCATATCAAGAAGCGCGAGAATGCCCGCTTTCATCGCATAGCCCATAACGAACTCGTGCGAATTTACGGTGTAGCTTTCAAGCCCGATGCCGAAAAGCTTAGACTCGAGAGTGGGGATGACGGCCTTCTTGTTGTAGCGCGCCTTGAAGATCTTGTTGAGAGAATCTGCCATGCGCTGGCGCGGCCCGAGCCTGTCGGAAGGCTCGTCCTTGCACCCATCAGGACACCAGAAATTGACGCAGCAGGGAGACTTAAGCTCCTTTGCGAAATACTCGGCAATCTCAAGGCAGCGGATGCCGTGCTCAACCCAGAACTTGCGAACCGAAGGATCGGGATTCGAAAGCGTGAGAGAATCGGCAGCAAGAGGATGCGAGAAGAAGGTGGGGTTGAAGTCAAGCTTTACGCCGACTTTCTTCGCCCACTTTACCCACGGCTCAAACTGCTTCGGCCCAAGCTTGTTGCGGTCGACAACCTTGTCGGTATGCACGCCGTAGCAGGCATGAAGATTGACGCGGTGAGAGCCCGGGATAAGCTTGAGAGCAAACTCAATGTCGCCCATCAGCTCTTCAGGGGTGCGGGCCTTACCAGGATAATTGCCTGTCGTCTGAATGCCGCCGGACGCTCCGCCAGTCGTTTCAAAGCCTCCGACATCATCACCCTGCCAGCAATGCATAGAGATGGCGATCTTCGCCAGATCTTTGATGGCCTTCTCCGTATCGATGCCTATCTTCGCATACTTTTTCTTTGCTTCATTGTAGCTCATTGTCTTCTCCTATGAGTTTTTATTTATAAAACTGACTATTACTTCTTCTCAGGCATCTTGCCCGTGGTGAAGTACTGCTCAACCTCTTCAAGCGTGCGGCCCTTTGTCTCAGGGAGGAAGAACGCCGCCGTGATGAAGTAAATGACGGTAAAGCCCGCAAGCACGAAGAATACCGTACCGTTGTCGTTCGTCGCCGCGCACCACTTCGGGAAGACGGTCGCAATACCGGCGGAGACGCCCTGGTTGATGATCATCGCGATCGCCATGCCGTTGGCGCGGATGCGCGTAGGCATAAGCTCGGTGAGAGCAAGCCACACGCAGACGCCGGGGCCGACCGCGTAGAAGCCGATGAACATGAAGAAGAAGACCGTCGCAAGAACGCCAGTCACCATCGTCGGAGCGACCCACCCCTTCGAGATCGCGAGGAAGATCGTGCCGACGCCGCAGAGCCCGAGGATGATGCCGCTCGTGCCGAGCTTGAGAAGGAACTTGCGGCCCCTCTTGTCCACAAGCGCGCAGGCGACGACCGTCATCACGCAGTTGACAATCTTGATGGCGACGTCGGAAAGGTTCGCGAAAGCGCCTTCCATACCCGTCTTCTGGAAGATCGTCACCGTGTAGTTGAGAACGGAGTTAATGCCCGTCGTCTGGTTGCAGGCAAGAATCACGACCGCGAGAATGAAGGGAATTACGTACTTCTTCTGGAAGAGCGAATCCGTCGCGGCGGCGTTCTTCGCCTTTTCGGCGGCCGCGGCCTCGTCGGCGGCAAGCATCTCAGAGTAAATTTCAAAGGATTTGTCAATACCATTGTTCCCTGCCAGCGAAAGGACCGCCAACTCACGATACTCTTTAGACTTCTTCTCTAGTCTACAAGCTTCCGCTTGTGCAACAAAAGAATCGTCGCCGAAAAATTTACCAATACTTTCTGCTTTCTTAAATAACTCTTTTGCCTCTTCAGCAAACTTAATGCTCTTCCTGTAGAGCCAGCGCGAAGACTCCTTGAGGCGGAACGCGCCGATGAAGAGGATGAGCCCGGGGATGCACGAGAGGAGGAAGATCATCTGCCAGGCGCGCACCCAAGAAGCGATTTGCACAGGCTCGACCCAACTCTTGATCATATCGAACGTAACCTTCTTCATGTTGGCGATTTTCTTGCCGTCCTTGTCGAGTTTCGGCTTGGGCTGCCCCTGCTCGTCCATCTCGTAGACGGGGACCGTCTCCTTCTCGTCAGCCCACACGGGGTTACGGTTCTCATCGACTTTCTGGACATACTCGATGATTCCGTTCTCGACCGCCTTGGGATCGACTACCTTCTTTGCATCACCGTAGAAACAGGTGATGATAAAGCCGATCACCGCGACGAAAACAAGCCCGATCGTGAGGAGCAGCTGGAACATGCCCGTGCCCTTGCCGCGCGAATCGGCGTCGAGACACTCGGCAAGATACATCGGAACGATAACTCCGAAGAGACCCGCCGCCGCGCCCTGCATGGCGCGCCCTCCCACCATCATCCAGAAGTTTCCGCCGTCGAAGAAGCCCGACGCACAAATGACCGGAATGGAGATAAGGAAGAGAAGCGCCGAGGCGACGATCATTTTCTTGCGGCCGAACCACTCAGCGAGAAGGCCTGCGATCATCGATGAGGGAAGCGAGCCCCAAAGCGCCATACCGACGATCCAGCCGATTTCATCCTGATTGAATGTAGATGTCCGCTCAATATACGGAAGCGCCGCGGCTATAACGCCTACGTCAACTCCGTAGAGGAGGCCGCCGAGGCCTGCCATGATGAGCAGGAATTTTGCGTATCCTTTTACCGTCATTGTATTTCCTCCCATGGTTCGATGTCTTTCAACATCGGATGTTGTTTATCTTTATCTGAAAGCAGAAAATCCCTGCCCGGCCACGGCCATTCGATGCCAAGGGCGGGATCGTTGAATTGAAGGCCTCTTTCAGCCTCGCGACAATATACGTTGTCGCACTTGTAAGCGAAAATGGTGTTATCCTCAAGCACCACGAAACCGTGTGCAAACCCGCGCGGGATAAAAAACTGCCGCCCATTCTCGGCGGTAAGTTCGCAACTTACCGATTTGCCGAACGTGGGCGAGCCTTTTCTTATGTCAACCGCGACATCCCAGACTGCTCCCCTCACTACGCGCACGAGTTTAGCTTGCGCATGCGCTCCGCTCTGCCAATGTAGCCCGCGCAGCACTCCGCGTGACGAGCAACTCTCGTTGTCTTGGACAAACCGAGCGTCGATGCCCGCCGCTAAATAGCGCTCATAATTATAGGTTTCAGCAAAATATCCCCTTGCGTCCCGGTGGTACTGGGGAAACACCACCTTGACGCCGGGGATTTCAGTATCCTGAACAACCATCAAATTACTTGCCCTTGATTACAGGAATCTGCGCAGCAGCGACGGACTGACCGAGCCTGCGAGCCTTTTCATCAGGCATAAACAGATCGATCTTCTCCGCCCATTCAGGATAGACATCGCCAAGAATACGCTTGGCCGTTTCAAGGATGATTTCACCGCCAAGACCAGACGTGACGCGGCCGAGAATCATCATGTTCTCGTAATCGAAGAACTCGTTGTACCAAGGCATCGCGTGCGCGAGGAAGCGGCCGATCTCAAGATAGACCTTAAGAGCCTTGGAGTCGCCCTTCTCCATAGCCGCCTGAACGACTTTAAGACGCTCAGGAAGCTTCATTGACTTGGGGAACTTAAAGCCGTACTTCTCCGCAAGCCAGTTGACGGCCTGCTGGGAGAATGCCATCGCGCCGACGCCGTAATCGCCAGACCACTCGTCCTTGGGGGCGTTGGGGTTGAAGTCTACAGGAGCGAACGCAAGCTCGCAGATGCGCCCTGTCATGCGGCGCTTCGGATCAACATAACCGACTGCTTCGGAGGAGCCCATCGCAACGCCGAGAATGCCGTTCTTGCCCATGGAAATCATGCCGGCAAGAGCAGTAACGTCGCCATCGTTGTAGACGGCGAAGGGAACGCCCCAATCCTTTTCAATGCGGTAGAACATATTCTGCGCATCAGGGAATTTAGAGGGGTTCTTTTCCTTGACGGCGCGGAAGAGCGAAGCAAGGCCCATTTTCTGACCGACAAGCACGCCGGCCGTGGAGCCGCCGATCGCATCGACCTTGGGCAAAGAGGCAGCCGCTTCCTTAAGGCCTACGGTAAGCATCGAATAGTGATACTCAGGGTCTGCATTATTGCGAGGATCCCAAGGAAACTCCTTCGAGAAAACGACTTTCCCTTTCTTGAGCGCAGAAATCTTGAAATCTGACGCGCCAAGATCGAAACCGATACGGTTGCCGTCTGCAACAGTCTTCACCTGACGGAGCTTTTCCGAAAACTCAGGCATCTTCTTGGCGGGCACGATTGCAACTTCAACCGGGTGGCCGTAGATCGAGGTGAAGAAATCGTAATCGAACTTGCGAGAGCCCTTCTTTGTGTAAGCCTTTGCTACAGGCCCTACAACTGCTTCAGGACCAGAGAGGTAAAGCTTCCAGCCGCCTGCCGCCCAAAGGACAAACTTCGTTATGCGGTCGACAACATGCGAAACGAACGCGGCGGCCTCAGGAGAGAGACGCTTAGGAATAGGAAGATCATACCTGAACACTTTGCCCTCTTCACGCTCCCAGGCGATGGAAACGATATCAGCCGAAGACGTTGAGGTTATGCCATCATAGACCTGCCAAAGCGCAGCCATAGGCGCATGAAAATCATTGTCGGCGCAGTTGCAACCTTTCTTCCCGCATGAACAAGCCATGATTAAATCTCCTTATTGAAGTTTATTTGATTTTACTTCCGTGAATTATACCTTTATTTCCTGATTTTATCAACCGCCAATCATCAATGCAGAAGATAATCCACATTCTGAAAATCTGCCGTTTTAGGGATTCCGGGAAAGCGGCAAAACGCTCCGAAAAAATCTAAAATATCACCTAAAGCCGAGAATCTTGTGCAGCTGCACCGAAAGCGACCAGCCTTCAAGCGCCGCAAGAACGGATTTCGCGGTGGCAAAGTCAATTTCTCCGCCGCGATCGCACGGCGAAACATAATAATCAGTGGCGGAAATTTTCTTGGCGATTGAGCGACAGAATTCTACGACGCTCTCTGATGAAGCGACAACTCTCACCTCATCAGCCTCGCGGAGAGCATCGGCCTCATCATAAAGAGAGGCAAATTCCGCCTTCGGCGAGCAAGCTACGTAATCTACAAAAGCGAGCCAGTCGGGGCTCTTCAAGCCGTTTGTCTCAACTGCGAGATAATAGCCCTTCTCCTTCAGTGCGGCAACAAGCTCCGCCATCCCGGCGATTGTCGTAGGCTCTCCGCCCGTAAAGACAACGCTCTTTGCACGAAAAGACGTAATCTCGCCGACTAATTCTTCAAGCGTTAGCTTGAATTTTTCAGCTGAATCAGTATCGCACCACGGGCAGGCGAGGTTGCAGCCTGCAAAGCGCACGAACACGCAAGGGCGGCCTGTATTGCGCCCTTCACCTTGAAGAGACTCAAATATCTCGACGAGCGGATAGGAATCGCTCGCGCTCATTTGCCGCGCACCGCTTTCTCGCCGATAAAATCAAAGCCTTTACGCTTGACTATCTTCACATCAATAAACGAGCCGATATCCTCTGCGAGAGCGTCTTTTACTAAAGTAACGCCATCGACATCGGGGGCCTGCGATTCCATCCTCGCAACTCCAGGCGCGACAACGAGCGCCTTGAACTTCGACCCTATCATCTTTTTGGAGCGGCATTCCCAAATTGCCTTCTGCTGCTCCATGACAAGCTTCTCGCGCTCAAGCGCCACTTCTTTCGACGGGCGAGAAGCCATCGTTGCGCCCGCCGTTCCCTTTTCGGGAGAATACGCAAACGCCCCAAGATGATCGAACTGCAGGCGTCTTAAATCAGAGAGCAATTTCTTAAACCTGAGCGGAGTCTCTCCCGGGAAGCCGGTAAGCACCGTTGTGCGCAGCGTGACGCCCGGAACGAGAGAACGGATTACGTCAGGAAGGAGAACTGCAGCTTCGATCGTTGCGGCGCGGTTCATCCGCTCAAGAACTTCCGCAACAGTATGCTGGACCGGCATATCAATATACTTGACGGCATGAGGCGACGAGACCATCCAGTCGAGAAAGGCGGAATCTATTTCCGAAGGATAACTGTAAAGAACTCTTACCCAGAAATCGCCCTTGATGGAATCGATCGCCTCCAGCAAATCAACGAGCCGATAGCCTGAATTCTTCCACAGCATCGGATCTTGCGCGACAATATTGATCTCGCGGCAACCAGTCTGAATAAGCGCCTGCGCCTCGCGAAGAATTGAATCTATGGGGCGCGAACGATATTTGCCGCGGATGGAAGGGATCGCGCAGTAAGAGCAACGGTGGTTGCACCCTTCCGCAATTTTTAAATAAGCGAATGCCTTGCCCGTGAAGCGAAGCGCCGGCAACTGAGGCTCGACCCACTTTTTCGGAATTCCCCTCCATTCGTCGACGCCAGGAAATTTGCTTACCGCATCTGGATAGCGCTGAGGATAGCACCCCGTAACTGCCACGCGGGAGAACGCGCCATTTTTTTTAAGCGCGAGCGCACGGCGGATTTCCGCCTCAGCCTCTTCACGCGCCGATGCGATAAAGGAGCAGGTGTTTACGATGACTAAATCGGCGCGGTCAGGATCTGGAGAGAGAACCCACCCTTCCTTGACCATGTTCCCTGCGATCACCTCAAGATCGGCGGCATTCTTGGCGCACCCGAGAGAGACGAGCGCGAGAGAGGGATGATTTTCTTTTTGCGCTGCCACTTTAGCCTTAGAAATCAAGGTTGCGGACATTTAGAGCGTTGTCCTCGATGAATTTGCGGCGCGGCTCGACTTCATCGCCCATAAGAAGCGTGAACATCTGGTCGGCCTTAACGGCATCATCAAGTTTAACGCGGAGCATCCTGCGTTTTTCAGGATTCATCGTTGTATCATAAAGCTCCGCCGCGTCCATTTCACCAAGGCCCTTGAAGCGGTAGACGGAAAGCCCCTGCCTTCCATGATTGCGCACATCGTCAAGCAGCTTTACAAGCGGCCCGTTCGCAACGGCAGAATCATCGCCGAACCAATCCTGCGCCGTGTAGCCGAAGCCTGAAAGCGATGAAAACTCTTTTTTCAGCATCGAGCTTCCTGAGCCCTGCGAGGCAGTATCGGCAAGAAGCTCCTTCGGGTCAAAGCCGCGCTCAGAAACCATCCTCGAAGTCGTTTCAATTTCAGCAAGAAGCTTAAGAAGCTCGCGCGCCTTATCCGGCTCCATCACAGCTCCGTCGCTCCCCTTCACTTCAAAATCATCAAGCCCGAGCGTGAGAAGCTTTTCCGTGAGCATATCATCGGTAAGGACGTATTCGCTCTTCTTCTTGCGTTCAACCTTGTAAAGCGGCGGCTGAGCAAGATAGACATAACCCTTCTCGATAAGTTCAGGCATTTTCCTGTAGAAGAACGTGAGAAGAAGAGTTCTGATGTGGGCGCCGTCGACATCAGCATCGGTCATGATAACGATCTTATGATACCTGGCCTTTGAGACATCCCACTCTTCGCCGAAGCCGCAGCCGATAGCCGTAATGAGAGTTCTTATCTCAGCGTTCGCAAGAACTCTGTCGATGCGCGCCTTCTCGACATTGAGCACTTTGCCGCGCAGCGGAAGAATCGCCTGCGTGGCGCGATCGCGCCCCTTGCATGCGGAGCCGCCTGCAGAATCACCCTCGACAAGATAAAGCTCAGTCTTTTCAGGATCGCGCTCGGAGCAATCGCGCAATTTTCCTGGAAGCGAAAGCCCGTCCATCACGCCCTTGCGGCGCGTCGACTCGCGCGCGGCGCGGGCCGCCTCGCGGGCGCGGTTGGCAAGGAGCGATTTTTCAATGACCACCTTGGCTACCGCCGGATTTTCCTCGAAGAACGTGTTGAGCTGATCAGAAACAATCGAAGAGACTATGCCGTCGACCTCGCCGTTGCCGAGCTTGGTCTTCGTCTGCCCTTCGAACTGCGGCTGAGGCACCTTCACCGAGACGATCACCGAAAGCCCTTCACGCATATCATCGCCTGAAAGGGAATCAAGCTCCTTCTCCTTGATAAGCTTCGTGCGCTCGCCGTAGGATTTTACTGTAGCTGTAAGAGCGCGCCTGAAACCTGAAAGATGCGTGCCGCCTTCCACGGTATGAATATTGTTGCAGTACGTCTGCTCAATCGTCGAATACGTATCGGTGTACTGCAGGGCGACTTCGGCCTGGATGGTGTAAGTGCCGTCCATGCGCTGAACTTCGCGCGAGCCCTCGAAATGCATGATGGGCGAAATCGCCGTCTTGTTGGTGTTCAAGTATGAGATAAACTCGTCGATGCCGCCTTCGTAGTGGAAAGTCTCCTCCGTGGGAGCATTTGCCTCTTCACCCTCTTCATCGCGGAAACTGATTGTAACGCCCTTATTGAGGAACGCAAGCTCGCGCAGGCGCGCCGCAAGGACGGACGGCTTAAACTTGCGGCAGGAGAAAATCGTGTGATCAGGGAAGAAGGTGACTGAAGTGCCTGTCTCATCGCCGCACTCGCAGACTTTCTCAAGAGGCTTTGTGACGAGCCCGCGCGAAAACTCGATGCGGTGAAGATAGCCCCCGCGCTTGACTTCCACTTTCATCCAATCGGAAAGCGCGTTCACGCAACTTACGCCAACGCCGTGCAGGCCGCCTGAGACTTTGTAGTTCGACCCGTCAAACTTGCCGCCGGCATGAAGAACGGTAAGAACAACCTCGATTGCGGGGCGGCCCTGCGTAGGATGCATATCGACGGGAATGCCGCGCCCGTTATCCTTTACCGTAACGGAACCGTCGCGATTGACGACCACCTCAACGAGCGAGCAATAACCAGCCATCGCTTCATCTATCGAGTTATCGACAACTTCATACACGAGGTGGTGATAGCCACGTTCGCCAGTGTCGCCGATATACATGGCCGGGCGCTTGCGCACGGCCTCCATGCCCTCAAGAACTTGAATATTTGCTGCGTTATAACCGCTCGTTTCCTCTGCCATTTCAATGACCTTTCAATTATGTGTATTATACCAAAAAAGCCGAAGAAATGGGCAACGGCCGAAGTACTCGGTCGGTCAACACCGCTATCGCGGTCTTGACCGACCTCGGCATCTGAGCATCTGAGCAAAAGTGCATCTGAGCTTTTTCGAATGGTCGAGTCCG
>JAHBAE010000072.1 GCA_018384485.1 Kiritimatiellia bacterium | reverse complement strand
CTTCCAACGCATCAAAAAATAGTTCTACCTCGCGTCAGCGGGGAGAAGGAATTTTTGATGCGTTGGACGTACTCTTACGGTGTGATATTTCCGTGTAACATCCACTCCCCTTTAAGGATTTTAAAATTCGGAAAAATCACACCCAGGGGTCAGGCAATGGGCAATAGGGTAGGAATCTTCTCTTCTATTCTGTCAGCGGTGTCCTACGACACGCGCTCCGCATAAAAAGAAGCGACATCCTTCACTATTGCCCATTGCCAAACCCCTGACCCCTGGGTGCGATTTTCTCGCACTCGGAGGTCAATGATCCGTCAAAGGGATGTCACCTGAGAAAATCGCACCCAGACTCTTAAATTTGATATAATACAGATGTTTAAATTCAAAGGAGATACCCATTATGCAGATTACCACACGTGAATTTCTCAAAAAATTAGGGCTTGCCGGAGCCGCGGGCGCAACAGGGGCAGCATTAGCAGATATCGCTCCTGCAGAAAAAGCAACTGCGGGAAAATTCTACATCAGGGAAGAAGACGATTGGAGTATCAAGCGCATTTTCGACATTCAGCACTCAATGACGGACGGCCCCAGTTCCTTTATGAAAGACGGGAAAGTTTTTCGCCCAATGCGTGAAGTGCCAATCTTCCACGAAACAGATGTTGTTGTCGTCGGAGGCGGACCTGCAGGTTTTTCAGCCGCGATAGCCGCCGCTCGTGCAGGAGTTAAAGTAGCGCTCGTTGAGCGTTACGGTTCGCTCGGAGGGCTTTTCACCAACGGGCTTGTGCTGCTCCTTATGGCCACGAGCGAGAAGCGCGACGGCAAATGGAAACTCGTGACAAAAGGCATTGCGAAAGAATTTATGGATCGCGGCCTTAAAGAAGGGATTTCCAATGGCGACTTCACCGATAAACACCATTGGATGCCGACGCTCGACGCAGAAGGCTCCAAGTACTTGATGGACAAGATGATAACCGAGGCGAAAGTGGAAATGTTCTTCCACAGCTGGGGCGTCGACGTCATCCAGGATGGAGCGGAAGTTAAAGGTGTAATTTTCGAATCCAAGCAGGGAACGCAGGCTATTTTGGCAAAGCAGGTTGTAGACGCCACTGGCGACGGCGACCTCCTCTTCAATGCAGGCGGCAACTACCGCCAAGTTACGCACGGTCTCGGCCACTGCGTCCAGCTGGCGAATATGGACCGCATCACCGCAAAAACTTTCCACCGCGATAAAGACGGCAATATGTTCCCGCATTGGCCTATGCGAGGAAACGAGCCCAACAAAGGGCTCTGGTGGGGGAATATGGGCCCCGGGCCTAAGGGCAACGGTCTTGACGTGCGCGAATTGAGCCGCGCCGAAATCAACTTCCGCCGCCGTTGGTGGGAGCAAGTACGCGAAATGCAGAAAACTCCAGGCTGGGAAAAAGTCTACATCGCAAACACATGTTCGCAAATCGGAGTAAGAGCAACTCGTCTCGTTGATGCCGAGGCGATCGTCGACGCGGCAGCGGCGCGCGGGCCGAAGCCTGCCGATACGATTGCCTGGGCAGGAGACTGCGGCTTAGGGTGCGGCATCGCCATTCCGTACCGCCAGCTCATTCCGAAGAAAGTAGAAAATCTTCTCTGCTGCGGGCGTATGCTCGGCGCGCCCGACACCATTGATACCCTGCGCCTTATCACGCCTTGCATGACTACCGGCGAAGCGGCCGGCGCCGCCGCGGCATTGGCAGCGAAGGCTGGCATCCGCCCGCGCGATCTCAATGTCAAGAGCCTACAAAAGGCTCTCGCCGACGCAAACGTTTATATCTAAGAGAAAAATAAAACATTAAACTATGAACAGCGCGCTTCTGACAGTACAAGAATATCTTCGCAGCGCAGGGCTTGGAGACGCTTCATCGCAAGTGTTCTCCATCGCTCTTTGCGCGATAGGCATCACCGCGCTTTCGGGCGCGGCCGCATCATTTTTTGTTTTTGTCACGCGCTCCATACTGATAAAGAAAATCAACTCGCTTCTCCACAAAGAAAAAATGTCGGCTTTTTTCTCTGCGGTGTCGTTTACTTTATTTACATGGATTTTACGCGCCTCTCTACCCGATCTTTTCAGCGCATATCCTTCGCTGAAAGCAGGAATCGGCCGCACGCTCTCAATCGTAGCGACTTTCGCTTTCGCCACCGCTCTCGCGCGCGCGATCACATATCTGCAGGCGCTGGCGCACGAAAAAAAGGCCGATAAGATCTATTCATCAAAAGCTATCGCTCAAACGCTGAAAATAATTATTTGGTCGACTGCCGTAATTATTATAGTCTCAGCCATCATGGGCAAAAGCCCCGCCTTCGTGCTGAGCGGGCTCGGCGCCTTGACGGCCGTGCTTATGCTGATTTTCCGCGATTCCCTGCTCGGCCTCGTTGCCGGGATTCAAGTGTCCCAAAACGACATGGTGCGCGTGGGAGACTGGATAACGATGCCCAAGCACAATGCCGACGGAACGGTTATTGACATCGCTCTTACAACCGTCAAAGTTCAAAACTTTGACAACACCGTCACGATGATCCCCTCCTCAGCCCTGATAGGAGACTCGTTCATAAACTGGAGGTATATGTCCACCTCCAAGGGCAGAAGAATCAAGCGCGCCGTTTGGATAAGCGCGTCGTCCATCTGCGAAATGACTCCTCAGTTAAAAAAACTTCTTGTTGCCGACGGGCTCATTAAGGAATCCGACAATCCCATTTCTAATCTGGCGGCGTTTGAAACATATCTTCTTGGCGCACTTAAAGAAAGAGATGAAATCTCAAAAGAACTGACATGCATGGTAAGGCAGCTTGACCCCACCGACACCGGTATTCCTGTTGAAATTTACGCCTTTACCAAAACGCGGGATTGGGTGGAATACGAGGCGATACAGACGGCGCTTTTTGATTGGCTCTACGTTACCGCTCCTAAATTCCACCTTCGCATCTATCAGCGAACGGGCGACAACGCCAAGGTTGAAATTCCCGAGCCGGAAGAATCAGCGAACTAAGCGGTAACCCCAGTACCCTACATATTCTTTTAACATCGACGTGTTGCGATGGAGATGCTCCGCCGACGGCAAAAACCATTTCGCGACATTCTCTTTGCAGGAATATGCAAGAGCCTCATAATCTATCGCCGAAGGGACAACTTCAACTCCCTCGGCGTACCGTGAAAACATCAACATCGCGCGGCGCATGTGCCAGGACGATGTCACAAGAATTACTCTCGGCTTCTCGGAGCGCTCCTTTATTAGAGCGCTTACCATTCTCGCATTCTCCTCGGTATTGAGAGACTCATTCTCGACGATAATGTTTCTCTTGTCTACGCCAAACTCCTGCAAAAGGGGGAATGAAGCAAAAATCTCTCCTTCCCCAGAGAGGATCACCACCGGCGCCTTACCCGCCTTTATGATTCTTGCCGCATGAGCGGCTCTGTCTGCCGCAGAATACAGCTCGGCATATTTGAGAACATTTGTACAAGAATCGACTCCGCCGCCAAGAACAACGACGGCATCGGCGCAAGGAAGAGTTTCCACTTCCGAAGGAGGAAACATCCTCTCTAAGCGCCCTCCTAAAAGAACATAGGCTCCTCCGCTTGAGAAAAACCAAAGCCAGCAGAGCGCAAAGACCAAAAGCGAGAGCGCGATCTTCCGCGAAAAGCGCACAAGAAAAAAAGCGGCCAGCGCAAGCGCCGTCAAACCTACCAAGAGAGGAGATGTGACGTATGATACCGCATGATTGAACAAAACACCCATAGCCTTCTCCTATTTCTCGTGACAGAGTTCTTCCCTGAGCGCGCGCTCAAGGGCCAAAAGACGAAACTCATCACTCCCGTCTCTAAAGCCTTCAATAAATTTCACATTGCCTCCCGCCTGCGATTCCTCGCGCCACGCAGGGGCTCCATCGGTTGTGATAACGCGCTTGCCCCTCGCGAGTGCTTCGGCTATGACAATTCCGAAATTATCACTCAACGTCGGAAGGCAGAGAATATCGCAGTTCGAAAAGGCTTCTTCCTTTTCAGAACCGAGCGCGTTTGAAACGACGGAAAGAACAATTCGCCGTGAAAGAGATTTATCTTCATTGAGCCTCTTTACGGCAGTCTCAAGAAACTCAACTCCCTTGAGCGGATGCCTGCGCCCCATATAAAGAACTCGCAAAGCGCTTTCGCCGCGCTTAGGAAAACTTGATTTAGAACCCCAGTTGAAACGCTTGCAGTCTAAAAGGCGGACTTGAGCCTTCTTCTCGTACGACAAAACCCATTCTCCTTCCGCTTCGCATGTAACGCCTGCAAATGACGCGCGGCGAAGAAAAAATTTCTCGATCGGAGAGACGAGACTCTTTTTCCATCTGCTGAAGTCAAGGCGCATCGGATCGAAACTGCCTGCGGGAACGCGAATGAAAGAGCGGGCGAAGAACGCGGCCCACCAAAGGCACGGCTTCCACGCGCAATGAATCCATACTTCGTCTGCCCGGCGCAACGCTGAAGGCGAGGCCCACGTTGCGAACGAAACGCTCGCGCCGCGAAGAGTTTGATCTTCGGCGATTTTTCTCGCCATAACCGCAGCTCCGTTCGTCTCTTCCCACCCAGCGGATATATGAAGAATGTTCACGCCCCCTCCTTTGCCCTCTCAACTATCTCGTCGGCAAGGCGCAGCGTACGCTTCGCCCATTGAGACGAATCGTACTTGAGAATATTCTCTTCCCTCGAATGCGCAAAATCTTCAGCTTGAAGCATCAACTCGGCAAGCGCCATGACGTCGCCGCACTTGAAAACGCGAGCTGCACCAAGCTCAAAACGATTGCCGCACTTATCGCTCATTATTACGTTGCAACCTGCGGCGGTAGCCTCCAACGCGACAAGCGGCCAAGGGTCGAAAGAGCTTGCGAGAAGAAGGCAGCTCTTCTCAGAATAGATAGACGGCATCTCAGCAGGAGAGACAAGCCTTCCTCCTTGACCGCAGAAATCAATCTCCCACTTCCCTCCGCGGGATTTATAAATCTCATACGCCTTTTTTATATCTTCCACTCTTTTCTCGGGAGAGAATCTTCCGGCGTATAGAAAGCCTTTGCGCTCTTGATTTTGAGCGGCGGCGGAAAATCTCGCGGTATCAATCGCAAACAGCCCGCGCTGTATTTTTTTAAAGCCAAGCCACTTTGCATACTCAGCGGCCAAAGCCCCAGGAACATACGCCGCGTCAAAATGGCGAAGATATCTCCAAAGCACGAAGCGCGCGGCGAAGCACCTGAGATTTTTTCTCAAAGGCATATCAAAGCAACACACCTTCGGCACATCGGCCCAATCGGCGCGTTCCACAAGCGAGCGAACCATAGGCGAGTGCCAACCGACGGCAAAAAGAATATCGGGTTTTTCGATGTCGGGAGATAGAGCGCCTTTTTCCACAACTTTAACATCAAGCGAAGAGAAAACCTCATCTGCATTAAACGCGCTACCGCTATCGACATTTTCAACGACCGCCGAAAATGAAACGCCTTGGTGGTTGGAAAGCGCTCTCCAGGAGGAAGCCATGTAGCTTGTAACGCCGGTCCATGCAAAAAGAATTTTCATGCCCCGCCTCCTCTCTGCCGCCGCCAAAGGATGTTGCGGGCGCCAATTAAAAAATCAACAAGCTTTCGCATCCCATGCCAACTCATCCATCGCGCAGCCCTGCGCCTCAACGGCGCCCATGACATTGCGCAGTGATGTATGGCGAGCGTCTTCTCCGTAGCACGAATGCTCCCGTCGACATCAATCGGAGAAAACACCTCTCTTTCGGCTCTTGCGATATCGAACGAGCCTCTTTCAACCGCAGATGAAAAAACCTCCCCTACGGTGAGGTTCATAGAAAAAGGCAATGAGGAATATTCATCCATGACCGCCTTCGCCAACAAACTGCCCTTTTCAAGCGCGATAATGGCCGGCTCAAAGCCTGTACCGCCGTTCGGAAGAAATTGAGTAGCGACAAAAGGAGCTGAGACGCTCAAAGGGGCGACAAGCTCTACATCGTAATCTAAATATATTCCACCATCTTCATAAAGAGCGGCGAAGCGAAGGTAATCTGCCGCAAACGCCCACTTGCCTGCGGAATAAGCTCCTTTCGCAAACGGCGGCGGATTCATCCGCAAAAAATCCTCGGCGGTCCATTCCTTTATCTCCCAGCCCGGCGCAAACTCGCTCCAACTCGCGCGACACTTTTCAGCAAGAGGAGTCTTCTCTTTTCCGCTGAGCCAGCAACAATGTATAATGCGCGGGATCATATCACTTCCACACTCCGAGGGAAAGATAAGGGAGTATGTTCTTCTCAAGAGTTACATCAAGGTCAAAAAGCGCATTGCCCGCAAACCCGAACCGCCGCGTAAGTTTTATTTGATCAATCGCCTTGCGGGCGTCAAGGCGAGACTCGTTTGCAGTAATGCCTATTCCTACTATCGTCCGGCTGGCGCGCGTTTTAGTTGCCGCCTGCTGCACCAAAAGCTCCGTGAATTTCAAGTTGGAATCGGTATAGTTCATCGGCACTACATAATCGACGATCTTAGCGTCGATCCACGCAGGCCAATCTTGCCCGACACTTGAGACGCATTGAGGATATGCACCGTATACGGCGGCGGTAAGCCACTTGGGCCTTGCCACCTTTCTGCGGGCTTCGGCCACGAAACGCGTCGGGTAACTTGATGCGTTCGCGCTCTTTACAGAATAATCCCCCCATCTTATGAAGTCGAGATGCACTCCAGAGACGGCGTAGTTCTCGGAAATTTCCTTGATGGCGCGAAGCACATAAGAGCGCACTTCCGGGAGCGAAGGATTTAAATATTCCGTAAGCTTTCCCGACTGCGATTTAAGCAGCCACCCCTTGCGCTCGAATTCACTGAGCCGCCCAGGAGTTGAGCGCGAGGCTGTAAAGCAAAGCACCCATGCGTGAACACGCACCCCCGAGCCTCGCGCCGCCGCAAGACACTGCGCAAGTTGATCGCCCTCCTGCGCAAAAGTCTTTGAACGCGGCAGGACATTGGATGCGTAATGCGCAAAACCTGCCCCCGCTACGTTGACGAAAAGATCGGTTACGTTCGCCTGCTTTAAAAGCGCGATGGTTTTCGCCCAGTTCCCCGGATAAAGCCCGCAGCCGCTATGATCCCACACGGCATGAATCTCCCCTTTGCGCGGAGACTGGCGCGAAGCGTATGCAGTCATCTCCTTTTTCTTCGCCCGCTCTCTTTCAAGATGCGCTCCAAGCGACCATTTGCCGCGCTCTATCGAACCTACGAGCGCGCCAAGAAGCCTCGCTTTGAGATGCTCGTCGCCATCGGCCGAAAGAATATGAGTCATCCAATAGCCTCCGCCGGTAGCTATCCATGCATTCTCTCCCGCAGGGCGACCGTTCCTGTCGGACCATGTAGCGAGCACCCGCCCCTTGCCAGGCTTTGGAGATGCGCGTAAAAGAACGGAAGAAGTTTGCCTTATTTCGGACGGCAGCCCCTCCGGCACGCGCGAGATGAAATCCATACGGCTCCATGCACCCGCATAGGGAGCAGCCTTGAAACCGAGAATCTTAACATCCATCAAGTCGGCAAGTGCCTTGGACGAAGAATAAAAGACTATAAACCTTCCGTTGCGCGCACGGAAATTCGAGAAGACGCACATTTGCGACTGAGTCGGTTTTTCAAAGCCTATCAGAACTGCCGTTTTTTCATTCTTGAGGCGCCCTTCCATTGCATCAGGCGTTACGACTGAAGCGCTTACTCCCTCGGATGCGAGCCACCGTTTAATATGGTTCGCAAGCGAAGTGTAGTACCCAGACGACTGCGCTACGATTGCAACGGCTAAAAAAAGTGAATTAAACAAGATCGGGCCTCCGCTTGTGAGTAAGTCTCTTCGCCTCAGATTTGCGCCACGCCTCTATCTTCGCGTGATTTCCGGAGAGAAGAACTTCCGGAACTTTCATCCCGCGGAATTCCACCGGGTGCGTATATTGCGGAAATTCAAGAAGCCCCTCGCCGGAGAAGCTCTCTGACGATGTTGCCGCAGGCCCTCCTCCAAGAACGCCCGGAAGAAGCCTCACCGCCGCGTCTGTCATAGCGGCCGCCGCAAGCTCGCCCCCCGTCATCACAAAATCTCCCACCGAGAATAAATCGGTTGCGAGAGTTTCAATGCGCGCATCAAAGCCTTCGTAATGCCCGCAGATAAAAATGACATGTTCCTCTCGTGAAAGATCCTCCGCATCGCGCTGAGTGAACTTCTTTCCTGCGGGCGAAGTCAGAACGACTCTTGCGCGCTTGGAGGAAGTAGATGCGGCAAGACACTTTTCAACCGCCTCAAAAACTGGCTCGCAGCGCATAAGCATACCGGGGCCGCCGCCGTAGGGCTTGTCGTCAGTTTTATGCCAGCGCCCTATGCCGTATTCCTTGATGTCGACGATATTTATCTCGCATGCGCCCTTCTTTGATGCGCGCATAACGATAGACTCCGAAAGGAAGCCTCCGAACATTTGCGGCTGAACGCTTAAAATATCTATATGAAGCATAATCTACGAAAAGTATTATAACATATTTCCCTCGTCAGGC
The DNA here is from genome assembly GCA_018384485.1 of Kiritimatiellia bacterium. Classification (GTDB taxonomy): domain Bacteria; phylum Verrucomicrobiota; class Kiritimatiellia; order RFP12; family UBA1067; genus UBA1067. The sequence continues at coordinate 14,425 of JAHBAE010000072.1, read as the reverse complement.
GAGGAAGAAGAGCGGCGCGAAAATATCCTGTTGTCATCATCGCCGCGATGGACAGCTATACTCTGAACCATGCCGAACCCGCACATAATGACAATTAGAAAAGTTCTCCCCGAGGAAATGAACGGAAGCGGCAGTCCAGTAATCGGAACAAGCCCTATGGACATCGCCACATTTATGTACGTATGGGCGAAAATCAAAGTTGCAAAGCCAAGAGAAAAAAGCCTTCCTCTCTCATCGGAAGAGCAAAGCGCGATCCAGCAGCACGGAAGAAGAAGCATGGCAAAAAGCGAAATAAGAACAAGGGAACCTAAAAACCCCGTCTCTTCCGCCCATACGCAGAAAATGAAATCGTTCATTGAAATCGCCTGCGGCAGATATTTAAGCGCGTTCATCTCACCTTTGCCGATACCTTTGCCCGACATTCCGCCTGAACCTATGGTTATCTTAGCCTGAATTAGATTATACCCGGCTCCGCGCGGGTCGTCTTCGGGGAAAAGAAACACTCTGACCCTCTTAACCTGATGCGGCCTTAGAGGCAGTATCTTAAGTATTCGTTCGCGCCTCTCAGGCGTGACGCCTGGCTTTTCCGCTTCGTAGACGGCTCCCAAAACTCCAAGCGCAAGAGCAAGAGCCAAGGCCGTTACAACGGCAAGGCCGCGCCGCCAAACTCCGGCGACAAAGAGCATGACGCCTGTGGCGGGCACAAGCACGAGAGTCGTGCCTAAATCAGGCTCTTCAAGAATAAGGAAGCACGGCACTCCAATTACGAGCGCAGAAAAGAGAAAACCCTTGAAAGTATGCTTGAAGCGCGCAACACGCGATTGGGGATTTCCGAAAAGAACTGCCACAAGAGAAAGTATGCAAAGCTTGGAAACTTCGCTCGGCTGAAAAAACCATAGCCACCTCTTGCCGCCCAGAACGGTCGAACCGAAGATGAGAACCGCGATAAGAAAAACGATAGAGAGAATATAAGCAGGAACGGCAAAGATGGAAAATATTTTCCTGTAATCGGTAAACGCGAAAAAGAAGTAGAGCAGAAGCCCGAAAAGCGCCGTCACAACATTCGATATCCATTTGTCGTGAAATATCGCCTCGGCGCGAGCGTTGCCTGAAGACCAAATCGCAATCGTGCCGATGGCAATCAGCGAGATCATCGCGCCGAACATCAGCCAATTGAACTTTTTGAGTTTACCGAAAAATCCCGCAGCCACTCTTTCCCCCTGCCATATCATCTCATCAAGCGTCCCGTTGAATTTAACTGCGTGAAAGGAAACCGCGGCGGACTGCTATATCGACAGCTTCAGTGCGGTCAGTCGCGCCGAGCTTGAAGAAGATTCTTTTAAGATGCATCTTGACGCTGTTTTCGCTTATCCCGAGACACTCGCCTATCTGTCTGTTGTTCTGCCCGCGCGAAACGCAGAGCAAAACTTCGCTTTCGCGCGGCGAGAGCCCCTTGGCGCTTTTGCGCGTCTCGTAAATGCGCCTGACATCATCCGACATAAAAACCTCGCCCGCCATCGCGGAACGCACCGCGGAAATGATATCTTCCACGGGAGACTCTTTCATTATGTAACCGAGTGCGCCCTCTTCTATCGACTGATACACGTCCTCTTCCGTATCAGATGTTGTAAGCATAACGACTCTCGCCTTCGAATTTGCCGTAATAATCTCGCGGAGCGCTTCCACGCCGCTCATATCCGGCATCCTCACATCCATAAGCGTCACGTCCGGCTGCACGGAAGAGACAAAATCCACCGCGCCTTTGCCGCCGCCAAATTCGCCGCAAAACTCAAGATCGGGGCAAGAGGCAATCAAATGCCGCAACCCCATTCTAACGACTACATGATCATCCACAACCGCAACGCGTATCATTATTGCTTCTCCAATGTAAGTACAGTTCTGTGCCCATCGTGGCAGAGGGATAATTTCGCGCCAAGCCTTCTCGCTCTGGCCTTCATCCCTTCCACACCGAAATGCCCCTGATCAACCCCGAGCGCCGTCGAAGGATCGTAGGGCTTGCCGTCATTTGAAACGCGCAAAAGCCACCCGCCCGCTCCATTCGGCTCGGAAACTATAGCTATTTTCCGCGCCGAGGCATGCTTAAGAGCATTCCCCACCGCTTCCCGCAAAATAAGCGAAAGGTCGCGCATCAATCTCGCATCAAGCTTTTCCGGCAGCCCCGAAAGCTTGCAGTCGATGCGGTACATTCCCTTTTTATTTTCTTCCCTTACATACTGGCGTATCATCTCGGCGGGAGAGAGCCTCATCATATCATCGTTCTTAAGCCCCCAGACGATATCGCGCATTTCTTTTTTCGCCCTAAGAAGAACATCTGCAACTTCCTTTAGCTTACCGAGCTGCAGCAATATTCCCGCGCCCACAATATGCTGCTCAATCGTATCGTGAAGGTCGTCCGCCATACGTTTGCGCTCGCCCATAAGTATTTGCGAACGCAGGCGATTGCGCGCCTGGCGGATGCCGTAAAAAGCCAAAACAAGAACAAGAGCGCCAAGAAGCACAAACGCGCCCACCACGGCAATTCGCAAACGCACATCGTGCTTGTTCGCAAGATAGATTAAATCTGGCTCAAGAACGACATCCTCCAAGCCGGCGACGTACACCTTTACGCCCATTACCCAACGCGAAGCGTCGATGATCGACGACTGGTCAAGAATGAGTTCGGCAACGCCTTTTACTTTAACTATCGGACGCGTCTGAGCGGAATCGGAAAGAAACGAAGGGACTTTATCTATCACGACTGTAACTGGAAGGTCGTTGATATCCATTGCAAAGCCCGACTCCGTAAGCCCAATGGCCCTTCCTTTTACTTCAACTACGCGCCAGTTTATGTCGCGCGCATAATCATCCCGGGAAAAGGCGACGAAAGTAAGATCGTCCGCCCCAGCCTTGCGGGCGCCGGGAAGAGAGGATGTACCTAACTTCTCAACCTTCTCTGCGTTGAAAACTATGCGCCCGCCCTCAATGGAAGGCTTGCCGCTTACCTGGATTCTGTCGCCCACTTTCAGCTGAGGACGGCCTTTCGAAAACACTTTAAGCGCCGCGTCGTTCCCCTGGAGAAAAAAGAAAGTCCTCTCCACGTGAGTGACCGTGCCTATTATCGCGCATGAGAGAGACTCTTCCGCGAGAACGCGGCGGAATGCTTTTTCAATGCGCGTGCGCATCGCCGAAAGTTCATCCCCAAGCGAAGGCGCCACATCTTCCGCAAAAGAACGCATCGCAAGAAGAGAAAACAAAATTGCGAACATCGTTTTCATTTTGGAAGCTCCAATGTAAATTTACTGCCCGAAACTCCATTTGCCGCAACCGTAATCTCACCTTTCATCGAGCGGGCGAAATCACGTGCTACGCAAAGTCCTATGCCGAAGCCGCCTTTTCCGGAATCCACCATCCCCTTGGCGCGAAAATATCGGCTGAACGCATATTTTCGCTCGCGGGGAGTCATCCCTGGCCCTTCGTCGGAAAAAATAACTTTTACGGAAGAATGAGTCTCTTCAATTTCTACAGCCACCTTGCCTGCAGGAGCTGCGTATTTAAGCTCGTTGGCAAAAAGATTCCAGAATATCTGAATAAGCAAGTCTTCATCTGCGGATGCTACGCTCTCGGCGGCCTTACAGACGATTTCAACATCCTCTCCGCCGTAAAAATCCTGAAAATCTTCCCTGAACAGTTCATACGCCTCATGGCAGCATTTTAAGACATCCACCTTTTCCGTCTTGGGCGGCGGACGCCTGCCGCCCAGCAAAAGAAACGCCTTCAAATTTTCGACGAGTCTTATCATACGAATGGTCAGAACCTCCGCGTCCGCATCGTTTTTTCCTATCGCCATACGCATTCCTGCAAGGGGAGTTGCAAGATCATGCACAGTGGCGGCAACGAATTCATCGCGCACGGCAGCGTAATGGATGAAAAAGCGCACCCCGAGAATGCCAAGGGTAAGAACGCAGCCGAAAATAAGAAGCGCGGCCGACAGCAATATTTTTTCGTAATCAACCTCGTCTACGATCTCAGTCCGCGCCGAACGCACCTCCTTGCCGTCATCATACCATACTCTCGCGCTCCGATTTTTTTTATCAAGAATATACCCCCACTTCCCCGGAGACATCTTCCCGGCAACCTTGCGCGGCGTTTTGTCGGCGATAAGATCAAACGAAGAAGGCTTGGCGTGTATCTCAGATGCAACTCTACGATATTCTTTTTTGACTCGTGCGGCCTCCTCTTTTTCAATATCGTCAACGACAATGAACAAAAGACCGCCGCCTAAAATAACCGCAAGAATCGCCGGCAGCCACAGCAGCACCGCATAGCCAAAAAAGCGTTTTTTTGTGCGGGGCGGTTTCATAAATAATCGCGTATGAACATTCCGCTTTCGGCGTGACTCATATTTTGAGATCCTGGAGATTTATCCGCATCGTCTTGCGGCAGGAACTTTTCATGATATCCTTAACCGCCGCTCTCATCAGGCGCTTCGCTTTGGCTATCGGAGCCGTTATCGTGCACCCCGCCGCCTTTGCATGGCCGCCGCCGCCGAACCTCGCCGCGATTTCCGTCGCATCCCAATTGCCTCGCGTACGGATGGAGCAGCGCGTCTCTTTTGTCCGGTCGGGTATCTGATAGAAAAAAAGCGCGATTTCATTCCTCGCCACGGAGCGAGGAATTTCTATGACGTCCTCGACATCGGCCTTAGTTCCTCGAACAGATCTAAAATCATCACGCGTCAAGGAAACCTCGGCGACTTTCCTGTTCTTCCAAATGTGAAGCGACCTCCATGCGATGCGCTTAAGCTCAATAGCCTTGCGCGGGAAAGTGCCGTAAAGGATGTCGTTTATGTACGCCGTGCGCACGCCGTGCTTGAGAAGATCGCCCGCGGCGCGCAGCGTGCCCGGGGAAGTCGAATCGTATGCGAAGCGCCCGGTGTCTGTAATAATCGCCACCCAGAGAGCCTCGGCCGTCTCGCGCGAAAACTTCCATTCGTTCCATTTTGCGAACCGCCAAACTATCTCCCCCGTACTTGATGCCGTAGGATCGAAAATCTGAACATCGCCGAAAGTGCCGTTGTTCGTCTTATGATGATCAATGCATATTATCGGCAAGTGCTGCGCCGCCGGCTTCACCTCGGGAGGCATCCGTTCAAAACCGCTGCAATCAAGAGCGATAAACAAATCGAACTTCTTCTTGCCGCGGAGGCGGCGGACGGGAATGATATCGGCAACTCCGTCGAGGAAGCCAGGCTTGCCAAGCGCATTCACATCGGCAACTCCATAGGCCTCGTACCCTGCGTCATTGAGAAATTTTACGAGCGCAAGCATACTGCCGAGAGAATCCCCGTCAGGGCTTAAGTGACCAGAGACAAGAATTCTCTTCGCTGACGAGAGAAGATTTTTTGCTCCTGAAAATGATTCCTTTAAATCCATCGCTGAAAGTATTTTAGAAGAACGTCATCTGCCCTGGGCAGTCGGAAAGGCGCTTGGAGGGCCTGCGCACTTGCCTGTGGACGGTTATGTCAATATCCTCCGATTCAAGATCGCGAAGTATCTCCGCGGCCCTCGTCACAACTTCCGTGGGCAACCCAGCCATCGCCCCCACGTTTATGCCAAAGCTCTTCTCCGCAACTCCCGGCACAATCCTGCGCAGAAAGATTATTCTGCCGCCTTCTTCTTTCACTTTCACTGTGAGGTTCTTCACACCGCAGAATGATTCGGAAAGATCGGCAAGCTCATGGTAATGCGTGGCAAAAAGCGTCTTCGCCTTGGCGGACTTCTTCCCATGAAGATACTCGGCAACGCTCCACGCAATCGAAAGCCCATCGAACGTGGAAGTGCCGCGCCCAATTTCATCAAGCACGATAAGGCTTTTCGGAGTTGCGTTATTGAGAATATTCGCCGTCTCCTGCATCTCGACGAGAAATGTCGAGCGCCCGCGCGCCAAATCATCACCGGCTCCTATCCTGGTAAAGACTCTGTCAAGAACGCCAAGGCGCATTCTCGAGGCGGGCACGAACGAGCCGGCCTGAGCCATGACGGCGAGAGTTGCCACCTGGCGGATGAAAGTCGATTTGCCGGCCATATTCGGACCGGTAATAATCATTATCTGGTCGGTGGAAGTGTTAAGAAACGCTGAATTCGGTACGAACGGCTCCGCATCAGACAGCTGTTCGATGACGGGGTGCCTGCCGTCTGCGATTTCAAGAATGTCGGAATCGTCGACTTCTGGGCGCACATAACCTGCGGCAAGAGCGCGGTCGGCAAACGAAAGAACAGCGTCAAGCTCGCCGAGCGTAAGCGCGAGAGACTGAATCTCATCCGTCTTCGCCGCGATTGCGGAAAGGATATCGCGGTATATGCGCTGCTCAATGGCAACGGCGCGCTCCTCAGCGCCAATCACCTTGCGTTCATACTCCTTAAGCTCGCCCGTGACATAACGCTCGGCAGTCGTCAAAGTCTGGCGGCGGATGTAATCATCCGGAACGAGCGACACTGAACCTTTTGGAACTTCGATGAGAAAACCGAAAGCGGGCACATGCTTTACTTTAAGCTTTGCAATTCCCGTGCGCTGCTGTTCACGCAATTGGAAATCGGCAAACCAGCGGTGCCCTTCGGAGGCGATTTTCCGCAGGTCGTCAAGCTCCGCATCACACCCCTCGGCAATAAACCCGCCGTCTACGAGAAGAACGGGCGGCTCGGAAACAATCGACTTATCGATAAGTTCCACCGTCTCAGTCTGGGGCTTGAGAGGGAACCTCTCCGCGGCTCCCGCAAGCTGAAGAGCTTCTGCAATCTCGGGAACGGGCCTTAACGATGAAGCGAGAGCGCGAAGATCGCGCGGGTTTGCGCGGACGGCATCAACCTTCCCGATAAGCCTTTCCAAATCGCGCACGCCTGAGAGAAGCGAACGGACGGAAGAGAGAGAGAGCCTGTCCTTAACAAAAAGCTCAACGGCATCAAGGCGGTTTCGTATCTCCGCGCTGCGGGCAAGCGGACGCGTAATCCACCTTCTAAGAGTACGCGCACCCATAGGAGTTTTCGTGACATCAAGAACGCCTAAGAGCGTAGCTTCCTTTGCGATAGACCCAACAGGCACAAGCTGAAGATGGCGCAAAGTCGCCCCGTCAAGGACAAGCGCGTCATCGGAGCGCCTGATATGCACGCGGCGGACATGGTCGATGCGATGGCGGAGAACTGTTCCGACATAATAAAGAAGCGCACCTGCCGCGCACACAAGACCGCCTAAACCTTCCAGCCCGTACCCATCGAGGGAAAGCACCTTGAAATGCCTCTTGAGGCATTCCTGCGCGGCATCTGGCGAAAAGATCCAAGCCTCCGTCTCAGACAAATGCGCATCATAAACATCAACGGCGGTAGACGGAGAAGAAATAATCTCTGCGGGACGATATCTCTCTATCGCTTCGTTGAGCTTCTCCTGAGAGGCAAACTCCTCCACCACAAACTCGCCCGTGGGCAGATCGAGAAGAGCGAGAGAAAGCGAAGAGACCGCCGCGATGTAATTGCTTGCCGTCTCATCGAGAAGCCCGTCTTCCGTTACGGTGCCTGGCGTTACGATGCGCGTAACCTCGCGGCGAACGAGGCCTTTGGCCGTTTTCGGGTCTTCAACCTGATCGCAAAGCGCTGCCGTCTTGCCCGCTCTTATAAGTTTAGCGAGATACGAATTTAGAGCATGGTACGGCACGCCGCACATCGGCATATCGCCGCGATGCGTCAATGTCGCGCCAAGAATCGGCGAGGCTACAATCGCATCCTCTCCGAACATCTCGTAGAAATCGCCGAGGCGGAACATTACGATGGCGCCTGGCGGCACCTCGCGTTTTATCGCAAGGTACTGGCGCATCATCGGAGTAAGTTCGCCCGCCATCAGTTTCCGCAAATATGAAAGATCATTTTCCGAAACGGCAAACTGTTAGCACATTCAGCTTCACGTCGCCCGCTCTTGTCTTTTTGACCTTTATCGAGAAGGATTCGGAAAGAGACTTGTCGAACTCAAAAGCATACTTCAGGGGAGTGCCGACTCCTGCGGAAACGGCAGTAAAGCCGAGGTTGAGCGAACGGCCCTGGGCATCAACGATGTCTATATACGCATCGGCATCGGCAGCATACGTAAAGACTACAGAAACGAGCCCTTTTTCGCAACCTGCGAAAAGCTTTTTCTCAAGAGGTGCCGTCCATTCACCTTTAGATTCCTCAGCCGCGATCTTCCCCTCCCACAATTTCTGCCATCCCTTGGCCGGCGCGGGAATAAGGCTGTTCAATTCAAGGCTCTTGCCTAACTCGCCAAAATACGACTCGGGCGTAATAACCGCACGCACGCGCTCAAGTTCATTGAAAATCGCGCCGCTGAAACTTATGCTTTTAGCGCGCGTCTTGCGGCTCCACTCGTAGAACATGCCAGGCAGATCCCACGAGCCGCGCACATCCTTCCTTGCGAAAGGAACGCCGCCTTCCTTTTCGGCGAAAAGTTCAACCCTATACCGCCATGTAGAAGGGAAGGCCAGACTAGAACTCGCCTCCTGGAAATTAATTCCGATTCCATCCGTAGCATTGCGGCTGATTGTAACCTTTTGGCAATTTGAGTTAAAAAAGCCCGGCGACGACCTCTCCTTAAGAGGCGGCACATCATCCTTCGCAGAAGCAGTGTCAATGCCTAAGCTCCATATGACGGGCAAATACTTCTTTTGCGCAAGATCATACCTGGAAAAGGAGATACTGTCGCTAAAAATATGCATCAAGAAAACAACATTGTTCGTTGCGATGTTATTGGAATTTCCGGAATACGCCTCGCGGTAGCTGGAAAGAGTGCCCACGGCGACAGCCGAATAATCCCCTTGCCACAAAGAACGCTCGTCAAGCGGGTTGGAGCGGACATGACCGGAAAGAACGATGACATTCGGATGCTTGGAAAGAAACTCCTTCATCGACGAGCCGTCGCTATACGTTTCGGCGGCGTCAAACAAAGAAGACTTAACTGTCGTTCCTTCAACAGGACGCCTCTGAAGAACAACAACTCTTTTCCCTTTGGCCTTTTCAAGCGCCTTCAAAACGACGGCCTCATACTTCTCTTTTTCAGGATTTTCCGGCACGACGGCGAAATTGACGCCGCCTATCTCAAATGTATCGTAAAGGGCGTGTTTTGCGCCGAGAGCGGAAGAGGCCGCTTTCCAGACCGCCTCCATCTCCGCGCCCTTCTTACCGCCAGCATCGCTCACTGAAAGCGAATGGAACTGGCGTGGAACGGAATTGGTGAAAACCTTTGAAATCAGTGCCGCATAGTCCTTGAGACTTCCGCCTTCTGATTTCTCGGCAACTCCGCCCGCGTGCAGAATGGCGCCTACTCCGCACTTTCTGAAAAAGCTCAACGCTTTCTCCGTATTGGCGTTTGAAGATTCGCTTTCTGCGACGAAAGTATCGGCAAGAAGCCCTACCACGTCTTTGGCCTTTTCAATCTTGAAATTTATCGTCGCAATCGTATAAGGCTTGATCGTAAGTTCATCCTCGTCGGAGTCAAACTCCTCCTCCCACGCGAGAGACTCCTCGCCGGGAATCATGTGCCTTTGCACATTTTCAGCCTTGCAGGAATAAGTGCGATAATGCTTCTTGCCGACAATCTTGTAACCGGGAAACACAAACGTTGACTTCCATGGATCGTGCAATGAGTTGCAGACAAGAAGGTTGAGAGACGTGCGATCAGGATTGACCGCAACAAGCCAAGCGGGGCCACCGCCGGATTTCGGGGGCGGGCCCTCCTCGTTCTTGCAATGCCATTCCTCGTAACGGCCGGTAGCGTTATAGAAGCAAACACCCGTCCAATCTTTCTCCGGATCTTTAACGCCGTTCCATGAGCCGAACGCGCAAATAAGAGGATGCTGCTGAAGAGCCTCATTGTAGAGGCGGAACATCGGGCCCGCCGGCCCAACCTCTATGCGAGGCGTTCCGGTGTTGTCAGGGTCTCTGAAGCTGCGGCCAGCAGGGTCCCACTGAACGAGCCACTCCCCTTCACCTGACGCGATGGCAAACCCGCCGGAAAGACACGTTGCCGTGTGCAGTGAAGAGCAATCGAACATCTCTGCCGCCGTAGACGAAAGAATGTAATGCGCCTTAGTGAGAGTGGAAGAGAACATCTGATGGCAACGGCAGTCTTCGTCAGAGCGTTCACGCCATTCGGTGACCCAAACCCTCTTGTTGGCAACTTCGGGGAACGCCTTTGCAAAGTGACGGATGCGTTGATAACCGCAAGGGCCGAGACCGTCGGCAGTATTGCCGCCGTAGAAGTGGTAGATCACATGGCTTACGTGATTAAGGTAGTTTGACGAAGCGACGATAAAGCGGCCCGACCACTGATTGACCTTCTGGAAGCCGAAGTAGCTGCCGCCCTCAAACCACTTGTCGACGGCCGTTGAGCGACGGCGGACCGCGGCGATATCAGGATCGCCCTCGCGATATTCAGCAACGGAGATGCCGATATCCACTTCAGGGAATATACGCTTGATTTCAGGGACGATCTGGCTCCAGCGATATGCGTAATCTTCAGGGTCGCTGCCGAAATAAGGCTCGTTGCCGAGCTCGAAGCCGATGATCTGATCGCGATAGCCATTGTCCACTATCCACTTTACATAGTCAAGAATGCCCTTCTTCACATCCTTAACATCCTTACTGCTCGCGCCTGTCACATAGTTGGTTATGGCAGAATGACATTCAAGCACATTGAGCGAACGCACCCCGTGCTTTTTACACCAATCAAAATAGATTTTAGGATCGTGGAGCTCCTTGGCAAGCTTAGCCTTAGTTTCCGCATCCTTTGCATAATTAAGACGCATTTTATTCTGCCAATTCTGGCTCGAGCCGTAAATGCGGTCCGTCCAATATCCTCCAGCTTTCGCAATCTCCCATGTCTTATCAGGCTCTTTTACGAAAAACTGGTTGAATATTTTCCATGAATTCAGCTCCATAAGGGCTCCGCTATACCCGATCCCCACTCCTGCGCGCGATTTACGCTGGTCCTTTATGGGACTATCGATATCTACCGTTATTGCCGCGGCCAGCGCGAAAGGCAGTAGAGCCATCGCAAACAGAGCCGCCGTTTTTGTGGTTGTTGATTTCATTTTACTCTTCCTTGTTATTTAAATCTTCTTATTCCTCATCAATTTTCAAAATCTCTTTTCCATGAAATAGACTTTATCGCCGACGCGGCAACGAGGAGCTCGGAATGTAACCCACGAGCCTTTCTCCGCAACGGACGGGCGATCTTCATCTCGCCTTATCTCAGGAACCGAAAGCTCCAGAACGCCTGTAGTGGCGCCGTGAATCTGAATGAGGTCGCCGACGGCAAGGGGGTGGTCCTGCACCTCAACCTGAACTATACCCGCCTGCTGAAAATAATCGACGACAATTCCAGAATGCCTTTTTATATATTGCGAAAGAGACGATTGCGACGACGTAAACTGTTCTTCACCCGGGCGGCCGAAATAAAGCCCCTTTGAAAATTCACGGTGGAATACGCGCGAGACGACCTCTTCCAACTCGGAAATAAGCTGCGGCGTGTACGAGCCTTCCACCACGGCATCAACCGCGCGGCGATAGGCGCTTGTAACCGCCTTTACATACTCCGCATTCCGCGCGCGCCCCTCAATCTTAAAACTAGAGATGCCCGCCGCCATTAACTTATCGACAAATGCTATTGAGCAGAGATCCCTTGCGCTGAGCACGGTGCTGGGCTCGACGATGAACTCCGTCTTACCTTCATGAACTGGCTCGCCCTTTTCATTTTCATAAAAATCAACAGCTTTGACGAGGAAACTACGCCTGCACGGCTGGGTGCATTCGCCGCGGCATGCGCTCTTGCCGAAGATTTCGTGACTCATAAAGCACCGCCCGGACTGAGCCACGCATTGCGCCCCGTGGACGAAACATTCAAGTTCGATTTTCCCTTCAAGCCGCTTATGAATCCTCCCTACTTCCTCCAAAGTGCACTCGCGCGCAAGGACTATGCGCTTAGCCCCCGTAGAAGCAATATACAACGCCGCCGCGGAGTTAGAAGTTGACATCTGAGTGGAAACGTGGAAATCGATATTATGCTTTTGACAAAGGCCGATAATGCCCCAATCAGCAACTATTACGGCATCGACATAATCTTTTGCCGCAAGAAGAAGCTTCTCCACGCTCTCTTCTTCGCCCTCGAACATAATGGAGTTAAGAGTAAGATACGCCTTAACCCCCGCTTCGCGGCAACGGCGCGAAATTTCCGGAAGGTCCTCATCTCGGAAATTCGCACTACTGCGCGCTCGCATATTAAAAAGGCCCAAACCGAAATATACGGCATCTGCACCTGCGTCAATCGCCGCTTGGAGGCAAGTAAAGTCGCCCGCCGGAGAAAGAATCTCCGGACGGTGCAAACTCATTTTCTCGCCTTCTTTAAGCATATCAGCGTTTTGTACCACAGTTTAAACGAAGTAAAGCGCAGTTAAAAACTTAGAAAAGCCCTTTAACTTTGCCTGTCTCTACGTCAACATCAATCTTTCTGTATGCAGGCGAGGCAGAAGTGCCTGGCATAAGCTTGATTTCACCCGCCACAGGAACGAGAAGCCCCGCACCTGCATAGATGAGAATATCCTTCACGGGAAGGCGCCAGCCTTTCGGGCGACCGAGAAGTTTCGGATCGTGCGAGAGCGAATACTGCGTCTTCGCGATGCAGATAGGGAGGAGGCGCGTCTCTTCATTCGCCTGATATGCCTCAAGCTTTTCAAGCGCGAGCGGCTCAAAATCAACTCCATCGCCGCCGTAGACTTCCTTAACCTGCTTTTCAATGCGGTCTTTTAAAGGCTCGTTCAAATCGCAGAGGAAATCAAAATTATTAGGCTCATCACACGCAGCAATAACAGCCTCGGCAAGCTCAATCGCCCCTTCGCCGCCCTTGAGCCAATGGTCGGAAACGGCAAACCTCGCACCTGCGTCCTCGGCAACTTTCTTGACGAGAGCACGCTCGGCCTCAGTATCGGTGTAGAACGCATTCAGACAAACGACAGGCTGAACGCCGGAACGGCGAATGATGTCGATATGAGCGAGGAGATTATCACACCCCTTCTCGAGAAGCTCGAGATTTTCGCTCGTATAAACGGGATCAAGCGGAAGCCCTGCCTTGACCTGCGGCGCGCCGCCGTGAGCCTTAAGCGCGCGGACGGTGGCGACGAGAACTACGGCATCTGGCTTTAGAGCCGAGCAGCGGCACTTGATGTTCCAGAACTTTTCATACCCCATGTCGCTTGCAAAGCCAGACTCAGTAACCACATAATCGCCGAGTGCGCAAGCGAGGCGATCGGCAACAACGGAGTTTTGACCGATCGCGATATTGGCGAAGGGGCCTGCGTGAACGAACATAGGCTGGCCTTCAATCGACTGCATCATCGTAGGCTTTATCGCATTCACGAGAAGAGCGCACATCGCGCCGTCAACTTCAAGATCTGCCGTTGTGACGGGCGCGCCTGACTTCGAGTATGCGACGACGATTTTCGAAAGGCGTTTTCTCAAATCGGCAAGGTCGGAACTCATGGCGAGAATCGCCATAACCTCAGAGGCGACAGTGATATAAAAGCCACTATTGCAATTAAAGCCGTCAAGCTTTCCGCCGCGACCGATTTCAATATTTCTCAGCCCCTGCGCACAGAAATCGACTGCCCAGCGAAACTGGATGCGCTCAGGATCGATATCAAGGCGCTTAAGACCGCGCTCGGCGAGCCATTCATCATCGTGATTGCGCTCGTGCTGCATGCGGGAGTTGAGCGCGACCATCGCGAGATTGTTGGCGTTCGTGATTGCATCGATATCTCCTGTAAGGCCAAGCGAAAGCGCCGTAAGCGGCACAACTTGCGCAAGCCCGCCGCCGGCGGCAGAGCCTTTTATGTTAAAAGTCGGCCCGCCGGAAGGCTGGCGGACGCAGCCGATAACTTTCTTGCCGAGCTTGCCGAGCCCCTGCACAAGTCCGAGCGTCGTCGTTGTTTTTCCTTCGCCAAGAGCTGTGGGCGTGATGGCGGTAACATCGATATATTTCCCTTTACGCCCTGCGCCTACGCGTTTAAGGACCTTGGTAACATCAATCTTTGCGAGAACGTCGCCGTAAGGCGTCCATTCGTCATCTCTCAAATCGAGTTCTTTGGCCAAATCTGCAGCCTTGCGAAGGTTAGCTTCGGCGGCTTCGGCAATCTGCCAATCCTTCATTTTTGTAGGGTCTAACTTCATAATGGGTATTATATCAAATTCTCGCCCCTCGCGCTCACATGTCCGCGCCTATAAGCGTACTCGGTCGGTCAACACCGCTGGCGCTGTCTTGACCGACCTCGGCATCTGAGCATCTGAGCAAAAGTGCATCTGAGCTTTTTCGAATGGTCGAGTCCGAAGCCGCAGTC
>JAHBAE010000005.1 GCA_018384485.1 Kiritimatiellia bacterium | reverse complement strand
CCAATTTCGCGCGCGATTTCCTTAGAGACTTTTCCCGTTCCGTCAAATCTGTCACAGACGGAATGTTCATGAAACATAAGTTTGAGCGCGCGGTCGAGCTCTATCTTCACACGCCCTATCCAATCTTTTATTTGCGCGTATTTTTCTTCCGAAGGAATAATGCGCGCGCCTCCCGGGATAATGGCATTGCGTCCAAACCTGTTTGCACAGAGAAGCGCCGTCATATTAAGATATTCGCCGCGTATGCGCCCTGAGAACGACGCTGTCTGAAGAAACGCAACATCCCCCGCAAGCGCGCCAAGGTCTCCCGTATGGTTGGCGATGCGCTCAAGCTCAAGAAGAATCTCACGAAGGCGCAAAGCTTCTTTACCAGGCTGCGGATAACGCTCCGGGAATGCGCGCTCCATAAGTTCGCTAAAGGCGATTGCCGCGGCGGCCGACGTATCTCCCGCGCACGTCTCGGCAAGCGCGATCTGCCGGGGAATATTTCCGGCGGCGGCGACAATCGCCTCTTCAACTCCGCGGTGCTGGTAGCCGAGAAAAATCTGGAGATTGTAAACATCCTCGCCCATGCATTGAAAGCGGAAATGCCCCGGTTCGATGACGCCCGCGTGGACGGGCCCTACCGCCACCTCGTGCGCCGCCGCCCCTTTAAGCGCGGCAACGCCTTCTGGATTTGAATATCCTCCGAACGAATCAAGTTTTGCAAACGAGTCTTCGGACGATGAACAGGAAAAAACTTCAGTCATGACAAATCTCCGTTTTACGCCACGATCGCAAACACAGAAAAGACGCCGGCGACGACAAGTAAAATCAACAGCGCCCCTGGAATTATGAGTAGCCTTTTCGGCACCGACTCAAATGACGAGACGGGGCGGCCAAACGTCATTGAGAGCCCCACTTTCATCATCGCGGCGAACACGATAAAAAGAAGCATGAGAACCGTCGCCGAAATCCAGATTGGAGAGACGAGAACAAGGCAGAGCTCTGAAAAGAAGAGAAGCGACGGCGGCATTCCGCAAATGAGAACGAGTCCAATAAGCCATAACGCGGCATGCCCTTTCATTGAAACGCCGAGCCCCTGCACCACGGAGACGGCGCGTGTGCGGAAGGCCAGAAGAAGATTGCCCGCCGTCTGAAAAAGGAGCGTCTTAGTAATCGAATGCGCGGCGATATGGAGTGCGAGCGCATACCACAGCATGGTTCCGCTGCTCGAGAGAGCGAGCGAAAAAAGAATAATCACGAGCCCCATGTGCTCAACAGACGAATAGGCGAGAAGCCGCTTGTAGTCCGTTTGGCGCACCATGAAAACGGCGCCTACGGCGATAGAGAGAATACCGAGGGCAAGCATCGCCGCGTCGCAGAAAGGCGTGGCCGCGAGAGGCATCATTTCGCGAACGCGGACGATCGCGAAGAAAGAGCAATTCAGTAGCGCACCGGAAAGAAGCGCCGAAACGGGCGCAGGGGCTTCGGAATGGGCGTCCGGCAGCCAAGTATGAAACGGAGCAAGGCCCATCTTCGTCCCGTACCCGGCAAGAACGAAAGCGAAACCCGCCTTGTACCACATCACGCTCCCCGTAGACTGGGCGTGAAGAACTAACATCGTCCCAAAGAGCGCGAAGGCGATTCCGATTGAACATATAAGAAGATATTTCCACATCGCCTCAAGACTTTCCCTACTGCGATGATACGTTATAAGCGGAGCGGAAACGAGTGTGGTCAGCTCTATCGCCACCCACATAAGCGGCAGGGATGAAGCGAGAAGAGAAAACATCATCGCGCCGAAAAACAAAAAGAGGAGCGCGTAGTAAAGAATATTAGACATGTGTCCGCCGCTCTCGCGCCTCGAGGATTCGGGAAGATAAAAGAAGCTCTGCGCCAGATTCGCGACGAAGAGAACTGGTGTTAGAATGAGAAGAAAATTTCTAAGCGTGTCAGTCATGGACGTGGTCGTATTTATGATGTGGATGCATCAGATGCGTATCTCCAAGATGATTGAGCCGATCCGTATCTGTCGATGAAAAAGTGCGGTTAATCTGAAATGCGGCGATGCCGAGAATAAAGACGAGCGCGAATACGTCAAGAAGAATACCGAGCTCAACCACGATGCCGTACTCGAGAAGAATCCCTGCGCCAAAAAGCGATATTCCATTTTCAAGAACAAGAAACCCGATAACTTGCGTAATCGCCTTTTTTCTGGCCGAGATGAGAAGAAGCCCCGTCCCCATCGTAGTGAAGGAAACTGGGATTGCAAACTCCGACGATATCGTTTCGTGGATGTGAAGGAGCCTACCGATTGCAAAACCTCCGACAGCCATGAGAAATACGATAAAGCTGGACATCTGGAACGAGATTATCGGCTCTACTTCGCGGCGCGTCCTAGCCTTCCTAACGGCATACGACAGAAGAAGAGGCATCGCCACCCCCTTCACGACCGCATTCATTAAAGCTATACCACATATTCTTATCTCAGGGCATCCGCTCGCTTGCCAATCCCAAAGAAAGATCGGCAGCATTCCGACAATCCACCCCTGCAACGCGACGATGCGTATGGCGGACTTAAGCCGGCTCGCCCTGGCCAGGGCGAGATCGGCAATCAGAAACAAAGCCAAAACTATTTCAGAAAACGTATGCATGATTTCTTTAGTTGCGGTTTAAAAACAGACGAAGACGAGAACGGCGAGAGCTGCCATGAGAGCCGCTCCCATAAGCGACTGCGGAGACTTTAAAAAACGCATGCGCGCCATTATAGATTCAATTACTCCCACGCCTACGGAAATAAGACCGACCCCTGCAAAAAGCGCGGCGGCATGCTCCCATCCGTTCCCGAAGCACGGCATGACCATCATAACGAGAAACGCAGCAAGCAATTCGAATTTAAGCGCCGCGCCGTAGAGCGCGAACGCAAGGTCAGGACCGCCGACA
>JAHBAE010000037.1 GCA_018384485.1 Kiritimatiellia bacterium | reverse complement strand
CCCTTGCGGCCCTTCGGGTTCGCTTCGCTCAGGCAACCCGACGACTTCGTCGCGGGCGCATCTCGTCTCTGCGTGAGACATTCAACTGACGAGTATAGGTTAAAATCAACAGCCGTTTTTAGGTTAAGTTATAGGCAGCGAGTCGCATCCTGGCGCGAGCTCCACCAGCTTGCCAGCACTGAACCTGAGAAATTCATCCAGATAGAGAAAACATTCGCAGGCAACGCGGCCACCGCGCTTCCAAGAACGCTAATCGCAAGCGCCCCCGCCATGCCGCCGTTCTGCATCCCCACCTCAATCGCTACCGTCCTCGCCTCCGATTCTCCCAAATGCGAAATGCGCCCTACGAGACGAGTCAGGAAATATCCTGAGAAGTACCCTATCGAATTATGAAGGATCGCCGCGAAAATAATCACAGCTCCGGCAGAGGCGAATGTGTCGCGGCTCGGCGCCGTAAGCGCGAGAATCGTATAACATATTCCTGCCATTGATATTACGGAAAGGACCTTCTCCACAAGCACCTTGTGCGTCTCGAAAACTCGCCTCAAAAGGCGATGCACGATTACGCCCCCTGCCATAGGGAAAATCACGACCTGAAGAATCTGATACATCATTTTCGCGGCGTCAATCTCGACAAAGCACCCCGCCAGGACCTTCATCGCAATAGGAGTCAAAAACGGCGAAAGAAGCGTTGAGCAGCATGTCATCGTAACAGACAAAGCGACATCGGCCTTGGCGAGAAATGCAATTACGTTTGATGCCGTTCCTCCCGCGACAGAACCTATAAGCACGCATCCGGCCGCAAGCTCGCCTGAGAAACCAAACATTTTCGCAAGCGTAAAACCGACAAGCGGCATTATGAGGAACTGAAGAAAAACTCCAAGCGCAACCGCCCACGGCCGCTTAACGATGCGAAGGGAATCAGCGAGCGAAATAGTAGTTCCCATTCCAAACATAATAAGCTGTATCGCAGGAACAACGAGCGACGTCAACTTCACTCCGCCCCATTCGGTGAACGCCTGCGGAAACGAAAACGCCGCGATCGCACAGGCAAGAATAGAAATGCCAAAGACTTGCTTTTTTAAAACAGCGATAATTTGATTAATCATTTTTCTCGTCTGATAGATCCTTGCCGTCGGCTTTGTTTCCCGTGACTTGAAGAACCTTTCTGCTGTTGGCGCCTTTAAGCCAATATTCGATAGGTAGAGTGCACTTGTTGAACGTGTTGTCTTTGATTATCACGTGCTTCGGTTCACGCGGAGATTCCTTAAGGAATGTAACCATATGCGGATAGCGCGACTTCCAAGGCTCTTCAAAGATCGGCATCTCAAGAGCCTTGCGTGTAATCTGCCACGACCTATCGGTTGGCGAATCCCACTTGCCCGTCTCATACACGCCGCGGTCGTCTATCGAAAGGCCGATATCGCAAGACTCAAAAACATTGCCTATGGCCTTGTTATCCTGCCCGCCGCCGATGAGAAGACCGCGAGGAACGTTGACGACCCTGTTGGAAATGACGCTGTCGCCAGCATCGCAGTCGTCAAGGTAGAAACCCATCACATTCGCGGTTTTACGCCCTCTCACTCCGCAGTCATGGACATAATTGAACGAAAGAACATTTCCGCGGCTCGTCGGATCGCGCCCGGTGTAGAACGCTCCGCTATCACCCGTCTCCTGCATTACATTCCAAACTTCATTGCCTGAAATGATGTGATCGTTACCGCCGTAAAAAACGGCCGTATGAGGGGCGTTCCACATTTTGTTTTTGAGGATGCGGTTGCCGCATCCGTAGAGTTTGATAGCAGAGTCGTACGTCCAGTTGACTTTCGCAAAATCGGTAAACGTGCAATTGGAAATTTCATGCCCGGCCCCGTCAAGCGTGCGGCGGTCGCCCCCTGAAATGACGGCGCATGTAAGACCGATTCCGGAGAAAGAAGAATTTACAACCTTGCAATTCTTTCCGCCAGTAACAGAAAGCGCGCCGGAGAGAATGTTGCGGAAAGCGCAGTCGTCAATCGTGATGTCGAAAGAATTTTCTATAATGACGCCTTCCTTCGCGTATTCAAAGGCAACACCTTTGAACGAAACGCCCTTGGAGCCTTTTATTTTAAAAGCCGGCCCGCTCTCCGTCACGGCGACAAACTCCTTCATCCCCTTCGGAGCCATGAAATCCACCTTGCGCGTCTTGCGGTCGAAGTAATATTCGCCTGGAGCGTCAAGCTCGGCGCGAACGCCCGTCACGAAAAAGCGGCGTTCATTAAGCGCGCTCCACGTCTGCCCGCCGACACCGAACTGGGCGGGGGCGGCAAGCGAGATCACTTTGTTTGACGCAGTGAATGACGCGGCGCGCAAACGCTCGTAACACCAGTCGTGCGTGAAAAAGCCGCAAAGATACACGCCTTCTGAGAAATCCCACCTTGCCGGGCGATCGCTCTCAAAAACAAAGGACCCGGGCACGGGGGGATTGTCGGGAGCTACGGAATTGAGAACTCGCCCGCGCAACCCAGTATCAATCACCTTGGAAAAAGTCACATACCCACTGTTCGGCCACCTCGCCTCCACCGCCCACTTTCCGTCGTAGAAGAAGCACGGAAGGTGCGGTCTTACCCGGGCAAAACCTTCGGCATCAGGCAATTGCTCAGGAATGCAATCGACAACACTTCCGGGCTCAATCTTCTTTCCGCGGATAATCCTCGCCTTGCGTGGAACGGCAGATTCGATTGTAAGGTAAGAATCATTCGCTCCAAGCTCAATTGGCGAGGCGAGAAAATAATCGCCAGGCGACAAACGCAAAACAACCTTCCCGCCATTTGCGCAAATCTGACGGGCTTGAGCGAGGGAAGAAGAAAACGTGGATGGCGTAGCGTTGATCCTGCGCGCACGAATTTTCTCAAGCGCTTCCTTTGGTGAGACGCCTTCTGGAGAGACTGTAATTTCCGCTGCTGCGGCATTAAGCAATAATGCCGATGAGAGAATCGCTCCCGTCAGCAATGTTGATTTTATCGGACTTTTCATTTTTCCCTTCCTCTCAAATTACAGCAAGAAAGCACGGACCTTTTTGAAGCATCCGTGCGCATAAACATCCCAATAAGATGCTATTTTTAGAATCAGTCTCTTTTAGACTTCTCAATCTTGTCGGAGCGGATGTCATCATCCGTATTGGGAGACCCGTCAGGGCCGTTTGAAATAATAACAAAACGCTTGCCCTTGATTTCAATACGGTATTCTCCATCCCAAGGATCGATAAGCGCACCCTCGCCACCTTCAAGGTAAGGGTCTTCATCGCCTGTCTGTTCAATGATAACTTTAAGATCAGACGGAGGAAGAGACTTTTTCTCGCCGATCATATAAGCTGTAACTGCGCCGCGGATATTGTCTACCGCCGATTTCGCCGCCGTCTTGCGCGTGTTTTCAATATGCTTCGTAACTCCCTGCAGGCCGATTGTGCCGAGAATGCCGAGAATCGCCACCACAACAAGAAGCTCCACAAGCGTAAAGCCTTTGCGCGATGCTTCAATTACAGTTTTTTCAATGTTGTTTTTCATATTAACTCCTTGTTTTCAGATTGTTATTTTACCACCGCCTCGTTTTGAGACGGCACCTCGACGAATTGAACTGATTTCTCCGCGCTTCCCGCGCAGGATTCACGCTTGGAGAAGAAATGAGAGCCTGCCGCAAGAAGAGCTATTGCAAGCGCGAAGACTGCAAAAAGAGCAAAGAGCCCTTTGTTTGGCGCACACTTCGTGAAATCGCGCGACCTTTTCATCGAAAGTTTCATCGGGCGGTTTACCGCCCAGCCTCCTGCATTCAAAATCGCCCCGAGATCGCGCTTGCGGAGGTTAAGATACGCAAGAAGCATGCTCGGAAGAGATACGACAAGAATAAGGGCGATGAGAGACCCGCCGATCTGCCACGGAGACATCCTGGAAAGCGCCGCCATCAAAGAAGCGGCGGCAGCTCCAATGAAACCAACGCCGATGCCTATGGCGGCGATGGAGCCTGCGAAAGACGCGGCAGAAGCGGAATCGGAAGGCTTTTGAGAAGCGGCTTTTGAAACGCTTGTCGAGAGCTTCGCGTCGGCGGCGGCCTGCTTCTCGCCAAGGAACTTCTTCACCGTCGAGGCGATGCTTTCGCCGAGCTTGCGCCAGGGCGACCAGAACGCTTCGAGAAGCGAGACTTGCGCCTCGACGACTTTCGTTACAACGGCATCCCAATCCTTGCCGTCATAATCGTAAAAGACTCCATTGCGCCCGACATAAAGCCCGCCGATAGTCCCCGCCGTGACAACCGCGCAAATAGAGCGCACACCACCTTCTGAAGGTCGCGTAAGCTTGAGGTAAAGGACGCAGCACTTTGATTTTCCCGAAAGCGCGGAATGCGCCGCCTCATTCTCGACATGGAAGCAAAGGCTCATCTCCTTGCCGTCTATGCGCAGAATGCCCATTTGGAACATCGCAGGCTTTCCTTTGTCATAAAGGCGGCACATTGTGACATAATTTACGAGAAACTCGCCGAGATAACGCCTGTAGCGCAGAAGCTTTTCCTCTTGCACAAGCTGAGCTTTTGCAGCGGCGGAAGTTTCTGGCTTAGCTGCCGCCCACGAACGGTACGGAGCAAATGAAGACTTAATCTTCTTCCAATCAGAGCGCGTTACGACCGTCGATGAGCCGATCAAAGGCTTGACGCATAAAAGCGCGAACTTCTCAATCTCCTCGGAATATTTCGGATTTATTCTTCCGGAAAGAGGCAGCTCCACATCAGGCGCATCCGTAACAAGAGGCATATCCTCAGGAGGCGCAAAGAACGAATCAATAGCTCCCTCTACCGCCGACAAGGCCTTCTCCGCCTCCGCCGTCGCTTCGCCGAGAACTTCAACCTCAGGAGAGCGCCCCTCTTCTTCCCATTTGGCCAACGCCGCCTTTTCTTCTTCAGAAGGCTCTTCCTTGGCAAGGTCAGCCTGCCGGGCGGCGTTCTCCGCTATTTTCGCGTCAAGATCTGCTGCGGGAGAAAAGAGCTCTTCTCGCGAGACGCCAGATTCCTCAAGAAGCTTTAAAGCGGCGGCCACTTCATCAGACCTAATTCTTCCATCGTGGTCGGAATCCAGAAACTCAAGCGTGCGGCTATCAAAGCGCAAACCTGCCGTAGGGCATGATATAGCGTACCAGCACTTTATATCTTCAGGAAAATCCACTTTCATGCTTTTAATTATATCGCATCGTGTTTTTACTGTCAACGGCATAAACATCAAGAAACAGACGCAATCTTCTCCATGCAGCGAACGCGCGTTTCAAGGCCTTGAGCGGAATTTGAAAGGATGTCTTCATCGAATTTCACCGCTCCCGACGGCAAAACCACAACAACCGTTGAACCGCCAAATTTGAAATACCCCTTCTCATCGCCCTTCGCATGGCTTGAGCCGGAATAAGTCTGGACTATCGTTCCCACTCCGAAAGCCCCAACGTCGACTAAATAAAAATCGCCAAACAACGCCTTGCATTTAAGCACCTCACGCTCGTTGAGCGCATAGACATCAGGTCTTTTTAATAGAGCAATCGGATTTACCGAATGATATTCACCGGGGAATTTGACAGCCTTCCCTTCCGTCTCGCAATCGTAAGGAAAATGAAATCTATGGTAATCGACTGGAGCTAAGCGAACTACCGCGATATCATACCTGCCTGCCGGAGCGGCACTGTCAAACATCTCGCGCAACGAACGTTTCGCACCCTTAAGGGGAAACGGCGTATCGGCATCAGCATCAAGATACACTCTAAGCCTGCCGTCGGCCGGGCTTACAAAACCTTCACCGATGGGGCGTGCGCCTTTTTTAAGCCGGCGCGTGAAAAAATCGTTAAACGACTCGTATTCGCCGATTGGCTTTTCAGCCTCTTCCACCATGCAGCCCGGTATCGACGCAAGAGAGGAAATATCTTTTTTGGAGCGCGGCGAATCGTATTTGCGCCCAAGAAGCGCGGAAACGAAACGCGAACCGAAAAGAACGGGCCAAAGCGTGCGCCCGAGAAGAGTTTCGTACGCGAAGCGCAAGGCTTTATCGCCCATCACCGACTCTGCGACTTTTTCACCGGTACGCCTATCGATAAATTCTACAGCCTTGCCCATAAAAAAGCCTTTCAGACGATTTCTCCCACCAGCACCTGCGCGTGGGCTTCAAGGATTTTTACATCTACCTCAGAACCTACCGAAATGCCTTCGCACGGCTCAAAAACCACTATTCTGTTGCCGGAATCTCTTCCGCTCCAACGTTCAGACTTCCTCTTCGAAGGGCCTTCCACCAATACGCGGCGCACGGAATTGATAAGGCGCGAATTAAGCTCAATGCCGCGGCGCTCCTGATCTGAAAGAAGAACTTGATTGCGCCGCTCCTTCTCTTCCTTTGAAACATCATCTTCCATCAACGACGATTTCGTCCCGGGCCTCGGAGAATACTTGAAAATGAAGGAGTTATCAAAGAGCGCCTCGTCCATAAGAGAGCGAGTCATTTCAAAATCTTCCTCGCTTTCACCAGGATAGCCTACGATGACATCCGTCGTCACGGCGAATTGAGGGTCAAAAGCTCTCATTTTCGCAACAGCCTTCAAGTACTCTTCGCGCGTATAACGCCTGCCCATTTCAGAAAGAATGCGGTTTGAGCCTGACTGCACAGGCAGATGGAGATGACGGCAAACTTTCGGGCAATCGCGGTATGCCGATAGAAGCTCATCAGTGCACCCCGATGGATGCGCCGACGTAAAGCGTATGCGCAAAAGCCCGTCTATCTCCTGAAGCGCCCTTAAAAGATCAGGAAACGTTTTTCCGGAGTCGTTGTATCTAAGCACGCTCTGGCCGAGAAGGCACACTTCCTTCACGCCGCGCTCCGCGAGAGATTTTACTTCCGAGACGATCTCATCGAACGGGCGACACCATTCGTGCCCACGCACGTCGGGAACAATGCAATAACTGCAGCGGTTGTCGCAGCCGATCATCACCGTGACGAAAGAGTGAACATCTGAAAACGTGCCTGTGCAGACTGCTGATGGATGAGCGCCAAGGCCTTTAGGAATCTCGTTCTCGCCTACCTCTAAAATGCGCCTCGGCATAACTGCTGCGGGAACTGATGTTATGCGCTCGACGATATCGGGAATACGGCTGAACATTCGCGGCCCAACCGCAAAGTGAAGAGCCGGCAATCGGCGGAAAATATCGGCGCCGAGGCGTTTGACGGCGCAGCCCATGACGCCGGTGATCTTCCCGTCCGCTATAAGATTCCCAGCCTTGCCGAGGGCCTTGTCCTCCGCCTTCTGACGAACGGTGCAGCTGTTGACGATGACGAGCTGAGCCTCTTCCTCGTTAGAAGCCTTCTCATGCCCCTCGGCGATAAGCAACGCCTCTACAGCCTCAGAATCGCGAACATTCATCTGGCAGCCGTAAGTATGGATATGAAATTTCATATTAAAAAATGCGTCTTTTGTTTTCGCCGTGTTTTTGGTGTTGGGCGAGAAGCCTCACTTGAAAGAAATCTTGAGAACAGGCGCAAATTCGCAAGGCATTTCGCCGTTAACGAATGCAGGAGGATTTACTGTGAGAACTCCATTCGCCTGCGACCACTGAACCTTCTTGGAAGGCGCACCGAGAATCGTCACGCTTTTAACAGCATTGGCCTTGAAAGAAACTGGCTGAGAACCGGCGGCAAAAGAGATTAAATATGCGTCTTTTTCCTTAGCCGTGAAATAAATCTTTTTAAGACCCTTGGGTGCTTCCTTCCAACGAGTCGCGCCGTAGATTGCCTCGCCGTTCACATCAAGCCAGCGACCAATGGCGAGAAGTCTATCCTGCATGATTGCAGGAATGCGCCCGTCTGCCGTGGGGCCGACGTTAAGAAGAAGGTTTCCTCCCCGAGAGACGCAATTGACGAGCGTTTCAACGCAGCGCTCGCGCGACATGTAGTCCTTTGGTGTCTCAAAGCGGCTGTAGCCGAAGGAATTGCCGATGCCGCGGCACTCCTCCCACGGATGCGTCTCGTTGTCACCGGACGTATCGCCTCCCTCAAGCACATATTCAGTCGTGTAATGCCCGCCGTGACGTCCGCGGCACTCCTTGCCCCAACGGTCGTTGACGACGACGGTGTCTTTCACTTTTGACTCGTTGTAGAGCCATGCGAGATACTCTTCAGAGCAATGGCGCTCCGATGCGTAGTCCCACTCGCCGTCAGGCCAGATGATATCCGCCTCGTAATTCTCGGCAAGCTCCTTAAGCTGCGGCAGATTAACGCGCTTATTCCACTCCTCGGGCGTAAGCGCCGTTGACGACGGCTTGCCGTCGCGGATTCCAGGGTAGAGCGGATTTGCGTACTCAAGCATCGAGAAGTAAAAACCGCGCTTAAGCCCGGCCTCGCGCATCGCCTTGCAGAACTCGCCTGCAAGATCACGCCCGGAGCCTACGGCGACAGAGTTATAGTATGGAGACTCGGGACTAGGCCAAAGAGCATAGCCGTCGTGGTGCTTGGAAGTCAAGACGACATACTTCGCGCCAGCCTTCTTAAAGAGCGAAGCCCATTCTGCCGCATCAAAATGCTCTGCTTTGAACTGAGCGGCAAAGTTGCCGTAAGGCGCATTGTGATAGAACTTCTCGTGATGTTTGAGATATGGCGCCTTACCCTTAAGCAAAAAACCTTGATACCATTCGGCGTAGCAGTCCCACGCAAACTTGCCGTCCTTCGACACATTTCCGAACGCAGGAACGGCATACGGTCCCCAATGGATGAAAATGCCGAACTTCGCATCCTTCCACCACTGCGGAACGGGACGCTTGTCAAGAGACTCCCACTTCGCCTCATAAGCGGCATTCGCATTGACGGATAGCGCGAGCAAGGCTGCTGATGCAATAATTTTCTTAATGTGAATCATTTCCGTTTTGCTTTTTTGCTGGAATCTTTCTTATTGAAATCTTTTTTCTGGAAACTACGCCTTTTCAACTTGTCCGCCTGAGAGGAGCGGTGGCGAGAACCGTTCTTTTTGCCAAGTCCGAAAAGCGCAAGCGCCGAACGGAAATCGGCCGGAAGCGAAGAATGCGCGCTGATGGAAGCGTGGGAATCAAAAGGATCTTGCAGCGTGAGAGTGGATGCATGAAGCATCTGGCGCGGCACCTGCATAAGCCTGGGGTCGCGCGCGGATTTAAGCCCGAAAACTCTATCGCCAACAACGGGGCAGCGAACTGAAGCGAGATGGCGGCGGATCTGATTTGTGCGCCCCGTCTCGATTCTGAGGCGCAGGAAACACGCGCCGTCGCCCTGCATTTCGCGAGATACGGAAGTGAGAGCTTTTTCTCCGTCAAGCGGCGCATCGATCTTGAAATGCGCATACTTGCACTCGCCCGCCCCTATGGCGTGATAAGTTTTGGAAACTTTATGCGTGCGGAACATCTCGACGGCAGCAGTTTTCGCCGCGTGGTCCTTTGCGAAAAGAAGGCAGCCCGTCGTATCGCGGTCAAGCCGGTGAACAGCCTCAAGGCGCTCATTCCCCTCCTGCTCGCGCAAAAGCTCCTCAACGGAACCGCCCTCGCCGCAGCTGAGCATTCCCGCCGGCTTATCGCAGATTAAATAGCGGTCGTTCGACCAAAGTACGCGCACATGGAATTTTACGGGAGCCTTTTGAACGAGCTGAACTACGTCGACGACATCCCCTGCCTTCAATTCGTAGCGGGCCATCCAGACGCATTTGCGGTTTACCCACACCGAGCGCCTGTCAATCGCATCC
Organism: Kiritimatiellia bacterium; assembly: GCA_018384485.1. Lineage (GTDB taxonomy): Bacteria > Verrucomicrobiota > Kiritimatiellia > RFP12 > UBA1067 > UBA1067. Next base: position 14,149 of record JAHBAE010000037.1, on the reverse strand, counting down.
TTCGCGGCGCGGCGCGAAAGGCTCAGTTTCGCTGCAAGAAAATCTTGCAGCGTCTTCGGATCTTCACGCGCAACCTTCATAATTTAACGACGCTCCCCACAATGCCGACAGTCTTCTTGCTTGTGGAATTGGGCGCAAAGACAACCTCGACTTTAGTCGTTTCCTCTCCGTCGCCCACCGCTTCGATGACGGCGATGGTGCGCTCGCCCTCAAGAGCCTTCTCAAAATTCTCGGGAAGCGGCGCGTCGTTCATAAATTCCTTGAAGCTGTGGCCGACTGCACCCTCTTTTGATTCAAGGCCGAACATTTCGAGAAACGCCTCGTTCGCCTCGGTTATCACGCCCTTTAAGTCGCAGGCAAAAAGCGCAGAAGGAGAAATATCGAACGCGGCCGAGCGCGCGCGGAAGGAGCTCATGATCTCGCGCCTGCGCTCTATGTTGCGCACGGTAAAGACGAGATCTCCCGGATTCATGAGGTCAATCGACGAGACGGCAACCTCGCAAGCGAACCTATCGCCCGTCTTGTTCACCCCGTTGGCGTTTATCATCACGCGATGATCGCCCTCCATCGCATGGCGTATGCGCTGGACAACCTCAGACTTAAGCCCGGGTATGAGAGTGGATACGGGCTGATCCATAACCTCGTCGAGATCGCGCCCGAAATGCTCCACGGCGCGTGGATTTATATCGAGAATATGACCGTTCGGATCTGCTATGATGACAGCATCATACATGCCAGTCAGAAACTGGCGAAAAAGAGAACGGCGATCTTTTGGAACAAACAGTGACATATTTGCAATTATACCAAATCAGACAATGAGCATGCAATCTCCGTAAGAGAAAAACCTGTACCCGGCCCTTACCGCCATCGCGTAGGCGCTTAAGATGCGCTCACGGCCGGCGAGAGCGGAAACCATCATCAAGAGCGTCGATTGCGGCAGATGGAAATTCGTGAGCATACAATCGCACACGCGGAAGCGATATGGAGGATAGATGAAAATATCGCTTGCGCCTGTGCCAGGCTTAACGACTTCGTCGCCGCCCTCGGCCGCCACCGACGCCGCCACCGATTCAAGCGTGCGCACAGTCGTAGAGCCTATGCAAAAGACGCGGCCGCCGCGCTTTTTGCAGGCGTTGACGGCATCGGCCGTCTCCTTGGAAACGGAAAACGCCTCGAAATCCATGTGATGGTCTTCAATATCGTCGCATTTGACGGGCCTGAACGTGCCAGGGCCGACATGGAGAGTTACGGCAACTCTTTGAACGCCCTTTTTATCGAGCGCGTCAAAAATCTCCTCCGTAAAATGAAGCCCCGCTGTCGGAGCCGCCACCGACCCAGTCTCACGCGCGTAAATCGTCTGATAGCGTTCGCGGTCGGCCTTTTCCTCCTCGGCAGTTCCCTCCCGCTTTACGTACGGCGGCACTGGCGTACGGCCGAATTCCTGCAGGAGATCCATAAGCGGACGGGAACTTGAAAAATCAACTCTCCACATCCCGATTCCTCCGAGCGGACGCACGAGAGTCGCCTCAAGCTCGGCATTGGGCCCGAAAACTGCCTTCTGCCCAGGGCGGCACGTGCGCCCCGAACCTACTATGGCGTTCCATGAAGTCGCCTCAAGCGCGGCGGAAAATGAAGGCGTAGCGTCTGCCGCATCGGAAGGAGCGGGAGAAACGAGAAGAATCTCCACCGCCCCTCGCGTATCAGGCCACATTCCTTCAAGACGAGCCGGAAAGACTTTCGTATCGTTTACGACGAGAAGGTCATTGTCGGTTATGTATGAGACTATATCAGGCGCGGTGCGATGCTCAAGAACGCACGTATCGCGGTGAAGCACCATCATCTTATCGTCTCCGCGGCGCGGAGAGGGATGTTGAGCTATAAGACGCTCTGGAAGCGGATACCAAAACTGACGTGTTTTCATTTTCTTATTGTTTTTAACTCAGCCGTCGCGGTCGGCGGTAAGCTCCTCAAGCTCTGTCGCCGCCTCTTCCCAATCTGCCGTATAGCGGTCAATCTCAAACTGCAGCGTGCGGACTTTGCGGTTTACCTCGGCAAAGTCTGTATCGCTCTTTGGATTAAAAAGCTCTTCGCTCGCCGCATCAAGAGCGCTTTGAAGCTCCTCGATTTTCCTCTCTGCCGTCTCGACGCGCTTTTTAAGCTCCTTTACTTTCGGCGCTATTTTTGCGCGAGCCTCCGCGCGCTGCTTGCGCAGATCCTTCTTCGAAAGAGTCTTTTCTTCCTTCTCGGAGACTTCTTCCTGCCGCTCCGCCCTGTCGGGCTTTGCCTTCTCGCCCGCCGTCTTCTCGCGGTAATAATCGTAGCCGCCTGGAAATCTGCGAATTCCTTCACGCGTTATTTCAAGAATGGAAGTTGCCACCGAGCGGACGAAATCAATATCGTGAGACACAAGAAAGACTGTGCCTGAATATTTTTTCAACGCATCCTCAAGGAGACGCCGCCCATCGAGATCAAGGTGGGTAGTGGGCTCGTCGAGAAGAAGGAAATTCGGCGAAGAGATGAAAAGGCGCAAGAACGCCAGACGGATTTTCTCGCCGCCTGAAAGAACTCCTGACGGCTTCTCAATATCGTTCTCATCGAAACCGAAAGCGCCCAACTGATTGCGAAACGCCTTCTCAGGCCCGCCGCCGCGCTGATCCCACGCATTTTTAGCTACGCGGTAAACGCTTAAATCAGGCGGGATCGTCTCGGCAAACTCTTGACTTAAATACCCAGGCACAACATTGTGGCCTATAACGGCAGTTCCTTGAGTAGCATTGCGAGTGCCTGCCATAATGCGCATGAGAGTCGTCTTGCCAAGGCCGTTATAGCCGATAACCGCAACCTTGTCGCCGCGGATTACGTTAAACTCAAGGCCGGTGAAAACATTTTTCACGCCATCGTAGCTAAAACCGAGATTCGAGCATCTGAACATTTCAACTCCGCTCGGCGGCGGCTCGGCAAGACGCAGGCGCCCGGAATTTGTATAGCGCTTGGGCAGCACTATGCGCTGCTCGTCAATCTTATCTATCAGCTTCTGACGGCTCTGCGCCTGCGCCGCCTTCGTGGCTTGCGCGCGGAAGCGGTCAACAAAGCGCTGAAGCTGCTCGCGGTGATGATCCTGATTCTCCTTCGCCGCTTTAAGATGCTGATAGCGCACCTCGCGCTCTGTGATGTAGAAGTCGAGATCGCCCTCATAGCGCGTAACAGTCCCCGCATCGACCTCAAGCGTTATATTCGTGAGCGTGCGCAGAAGGTAGCGGTCGTGCGAGATGAGCATCAGCGTCCCTTCGTATGCCTTCAGGAATTTCTGCAGCCACTCCACTGCCGGAAGGTCAAGATAGTTTGAAGGCTCGTCCAAAAGGAGCAAATCAGGCTTGGACGCGAGAACGCGCGAAAGCTCCGCTCTCATGCGCCATCCGCCCGAGAACGATTTGAAAGGTTTATTAAACTCCTCCGTCGTAAAACCAAGCCCGCCGAGAGCTACTTTGACGCGAGTTTCAATATCGTAGCCTCCAAGATGCTCGAACTTCATCTGCAGCTCGCCGTAGCGCTTCATCTTCGACGGGTCTGTCAAATCCGCCTCAAGCTCGTGCATCTCCTCTTCCATTTCCGAAAGCCCGGGAATGCCGCGAAGAGAATACTCCAAAAGCGTCTCTTCAGGCGTGTCGGGCTCGGGATTCTGGCGCGTGAAACCGATGCGCGGATTAAGCTCGATGATAAGCTCCCCCGTGTCCGTCGCCATTTCACCGAGGATGATTTTAAAAAGCGTGGACTTACCGGACCCGTTCGGTCCTACTACTCCTATGCGATCACCCTTGTTTACGCGGAATGAAACTCCGGAAAGAACATCCTGATGCCCATAGTGAACAGATATGCCGCGAAAATCGAGCATTGTTCTGAAGCATTAAAGGCCCACGGCCTTGCGCACTTTTTCAATAATCGGGGCGGCAGCCTGACGCGCCTTTGCCGCGCCTGCCTTAAGAATATCTTCAAGCGCGTCAGGATCGCGCTGGAGAGCGTCGCGCCGCTCCTTAAACGGATCGAAAAGCCTTCTGTATGCGGCAAGAAGCTCCTTCTTCGCCTGCCCGTAACCGTAACCGCCGGCGCGGAATGCGCTTGCCATCTGAGCGACTTCTTCCTCCGTCGCAAAAAGCTTGTAAAGCCCGAAGATGGAATTCGTTTCAGGGTCCTTAGGTTCTTCCACAGTCTTGCTGTCGGTTACGATGCCCATAATCTTCTTCTTCGCCGAAGGATCAAAAAGCTCAATCGTATTATGGTACGACTTCGACATCTTCTGCCCGTCAGTTCCGGGAATCGTCGCAACAGTCTCGGGAATGTAGGCGTCGGGCAGCTTGAAAATTTCGCCAAAACGGTTGTTGAACTTCTGCGCCAAGTCGCGCGTCACTTCAAGGTGCTGCTTCTGATCCTTCCCGACAGGCACGAGATCGGCATTCATTATGAGAATATCGGCAGCCATCAAAACGGGGTAAGCGAAAAGCCCGTGCGTCGCTTCAAAGCCGTGCGCCATCTTATCTTTGTAGCTGTGGCAGCGTTCAAGAAGCCCCATGGGAGTCAAGCACGAAAGATACCACGCAAGCTCCTGCACTTCAGGAACATCGCTCTGTCGATAGATGACGGTCTTTTCAGGATCAAGCCCGCATGCAAGATAGTCGAGAGCTACGTCTCTCGTACTCTCGCGAAGCTGCTTGCCGTCGCTCACCGTCGTCATCGCATGGTAATTTGCGATAAACATGAAATTTTCGCCCTTATCCTGAAGGTCGAACATCGACTTCATCGCACCGAAGTAATTGCCCCAATGAAGTTTGCCGGACGGCTGTATGCCTGTTAAGATTCTCATTTTTCCCTCTATCATCCTCATGAAGTGATTTTAATTTGTTAAGTATATCATAAAATAACGCCGCCCGAGACAAGACGCTCGCCGTCGTAAAAGACTGCGCTCTGCCCTGGAGCGACGGCTCCTATCGCCTCCGGGCAGAAAACCTGAAGCTTTCCGTCTGCAAGGCGCGAGACTTTCACAGGTCCCTTCGGCTCGCCCGCGCTTCTTACCTTTACGGTATATTCGCCCTCTTCCGAAAAATCCCGCGGCACGACATCGCCGACCATAAAGCCGTTCGTCACGCTCTTCTCACGCGGACCTACGACAACTCTGTTGTTTTCGGAGTCAAGCGAAAGGACGTAATACGGAGTGCCGCCGCCTATGCCAAGCCCCTTGCGCTTGCCTACAGTATAGCGCCAAAAGCCGGAATGTTTCCCGATAACTTTGCCGTCCAAAGTGATTATATCGCCTGAGCGCTCCTCTTCACCTACTATTTCAAGGACATCCCCGCCGCAAAAATCCTGGCTGTCGCCCTTCTTTGCCAATTCAAAACTGTGCGCGAGGGCAATTTCCCTAACTGCATCTTTCGTAAAATCGCCAAGAGGAAGAAGCGTTCTTTTCAAAACATCCTTCTCCACGCGGTAAAGGAAATAGCTTTGATCCTTCTTCTTATCCTGAGCGCGATAGATTACCCCGTCTTTTACCTTCGCGTAATGGCCTGTTGCAAAAAAATCGGCCCCTTTCGAAAATGCAAAGCGTGGCAAAAGATTCATCTTCACCGCCTCGTTGCATCTGACGCACGGATTTGGAGTTTTCCCCGAAAGATACGTCTCTTTAATATAGGACAAAACTTCCTTTTTCCATTCAGCGGAGAAATCCACCACCTCAAGAGGGATTTTGAGAAATTCAGCTGCGGCATAAGCCCCCTTCACTTCTTCGCTTTCGCCTTCTCTTCCGAGCGTCATCGTAACGCCGAAAACCTCATGCCCCGCCTCGCGCAGCATAAGAGCGGCAACGGCGGAATCCACACCTCCTGAAATGCCTACTGCAACTTTCATCTCTCTTTATCAATGCGCCTCAAGCCAGTTGCGCCCCCTGCCGATGCCCACTTCAAGAGGAACACCGAAATCGTACGCTTTCGTCATTTCCTCGCGGACAATCTTTTCAAGCGCGTCAACCTCGTCAAGCGGAACATCGAAAACAAGCTCGTCGTGAATCTGCAGCACCATCTCCGCTCGAAGCGCTGCTTTTTTTATCGCCGCATCGACCTTTACCATGGCAAGTTTTATAAGATCTGCCGCAGAGCCCTGGATGGGGGTGTTTATCGCGTCTCTCTCGGCAGCCTGCCGAACCGTCGCATTTCTCGAATTGATGTCCTTTAACGTCCTCCTGCGCCCGAGAACAGTTTCCGCATACCCTCTCTCGCGCGCCTTTTCAACGGCTGACATCATATAACTGCGCACTCCGGGATAAAGTTTAAAGTAAGTCTCGATAAGCTCCGCCGCCTCCTTGCGCGAAACTTTAAGCCTCTGCGAAAGCCCGAACGCCGAAATGCCGTAAATGATGCCGAAGTTGACCATCTTGCACTTCGAACGCTGTTCATCGGTGACAAACGCCGGCATTACATCGTAAACGCGGCTTGCCGTTTCCCTGTGAATATCTGCACCGTCGCGAAACGCCTGGAGCATGGCTTTATCTCCCGAAAGCGCCGCCATAAGACGAAGCTCGATCTGCGAATAGTCTGCGGAAAGAAGAATATGGTTCTCATCGCGCGGAACGAAAGCGCGGCGAATCATCTTCCCGCGCTCCGTGCGCACGGGAATGTTTTGGAGATTCGGGTCAGATGAAGAAAGGCGCCCCGTCTCCGTAAACGATTGCGCATACGTCGTGTGCACGCGCCCCTCCGCGTCGATGAACGCGGGGAGTTTGTCGACATAAGTCGATTTGAGTTTAGTGCAGGCGCGGTATTCGAGAATCGTCTGAACAATTGGATGTGCGCCGACTATTTTCGAAAGCGTCTTTTCATCAGTCGAATACTGGCCGCTCGCCGTGCGCTTGGCGGAAGACGGTGAAATCTTAAGCTTCTCGAAAAGAAGATCGCCAAGCTGGCGGGGGCTGTCAGGATTGAAGCCCGGGTCGGCATACGAATGAATCGTCTGCAGGAGAGAGAGAATCTCGCGGTCAAGCTCGCGCCCGTATTCCTTAAGCGCGTCAACATCAATCCTTACGCCGGCGCGCTCCATCTCGATAAGTATTTTCACTAACGGCTCTTCCGCCTTTTCAAGCGCGTCAAGAGCGCCCGCCTGAGCGACAAGAGGCCGAAGAACCTCGTCGAACTGCAGCGTTACATCTGCATCCTCCGCCGCGTAATCTAAAATCTCCTCGCTTTTGAGCGCCGCCATTGAAAGCTGCTTCTTCCCGCGTTCGCGCTCGCCGATTAGTTTTTCTATCGGTATCGTGCGGTACGAAAGATATTTGCGCGCAAGAGCATCCATCCCGTGGCGCGCTGCTGCATCAAGGCAGTAATGCTCAAGCATCGTATCGCGCGGTGTAGTCGCAAAACCTATGCCGTGCCTGAGAAGCACCATGCGGTCGAATTTCACGTTATGCCCGACGAACGTCTTTGACGCATCCGCAAAGAGCGGGCGGAAAATATCGATTAGCAACCCCTCTACATACCACGCCTTCCCCTTCGCCACGGCGAATGAGAACCCAACAAGCCTGCACGTGTGCGCGTCGACGGAATCAGTCTCGGTATCGAAAGCGATTTTATCGTACTTCATGAGAAGCTGAAGAAGTTCCTCCGCCTCCGCTTCCGTCTTCACAAGTCTATAATCATGCTCGACGCCGGTAATATCCACAAGGGAAGAATCATCCTCCAAAGAGCCTTCTTGTTTGCCCGAAAGCGGAACATCTCCGAGAAAATGCTTCGCAAGAGAGGCAAGCTCATACTTCGAAATTACCGCACGGAGCTTCTCGACATCAACGCCATCGCGCCTATACGCTTGCCAATCAGGCTCGATTGGAACATCGGTGCGGATAGTGGCAAGCATCTTCGATATTCTCGCATCCTCCGCGCCCGCAGCAATCTTCTCGCCAAGCTTGCCTTTTACCGATGAGGCGTTTGCGATTATTCCCTCGATATCGCCATAGCTTGAAAGGAGCTCGACCGCCGTCTTTTCACCGACACCGCGAATGCCGGGGATGTTATCTGAAGCGTCCCCTGCAAGCGCGAGATAATCAATCATCTGAAGAGGTTTTTTTACTCCCCATCGCTCGCAAACTTTCTCCTCGTCGTAGACTTCCGCCTTATCTCCCGCATGCGCCGGACGGTAAAGCTTTATGCCGGGGCGAACAAGCTGCGCGGCATCTTTATCAGGAGTTGCAAGATACACTTCAAACCCCGCCTCAGCGCCTTTCACCGCAAGCGTCCCCATGACATCGTCGGCCTCAAAACCATCGACTTTTACAATCGGTATTTTCAGAGCCTCCGCCACCTCGCCCGCATAACCGATGGACAAGGCGATATCTTCCGGCATCTTCTCGCGCTGCGCCTTGTAGGGGGGATATGCCTTATGGCGGAAGGTGGGCCCGCCCGGATCCATCGCAAGAACAACGTGCGTGGGCTTTTCATGATTGATGATGGAGACAAGCCCGTTCACAAGGCCGAGAAGCGCAGAAGTATTTATCCCCGAGGCGGTCCTGCGCGGATTGCGCAGAAAAACGAAATGGCCGCGGTAGAGAAACGGCATTAAATCGACGATAAAAAGTTTATCCATGACTTTTCACTCCTTAATTTCGCACTCGCTTAAGCACTATCGCCGTGCGCGATGGGAGATAGAGACGAATCTGCTGAACGAGTTCGCCGCGGGCGGGAACGAGATACGGCTCATGAAGAGTGCCTTTGCGAATTCTGCCCTGCCCGCCGAAGCGCACCTCGTCAGTGTCAAAGAGATGCCTGTACTTTGCAGCCGGAGGCACCATGATCCCATAGTCGGTGTAACTTGCGGAATGATGGAAATTAAAGGCGAAAAGAAAATCGCCTCTTGCAAACGCAAGGACTTTATCTCCCTCGTCGGCGGCGAGAGAAACGGCATTTCCTTCCGTGGCCTTCACCTTTGAAAGCATCACAGAATCAAAAGCCTGAAGGAATGAAAAGCGCAGCGAATCATCTTCCGCAAGTGACCATTGGCGGCGCGCGTGAGAATAATCCCACCCGTTTTCCGCGCGCGGGAAATCTATCCATTCGGGGTGGCCAAACTCATTGCCCATGAAGTTGAGGTACGCCCCGCCGTTGAGCGCGAATGTCGCAAGGCGCGCCATCTTATGAAGCGCGATGCCGCGCTCGATCGCAAGATTCTCCTGATCTCGCCGCATCCCCCAATAGATTTCGCTGTCGACCAACTGGAAGAAAAAAGTCTTTCCGCCTACAAGCGCCTGGTCGTGCGATTCTACGTAGCTTACAACCTTCTCTTCGCTGCGTTTATCCGTTAGAGCGTAAAAAAGCCCTCCCATGGGCCAATCGTCGTCAGGAACCTTTTCCGCAAGCTTAAACCAGTAGTCAGGCTCGCCCATCGCCATCCTGTAATCGAAACCTATACCGCAATCACTCTGCGGCGCGGCAACTCCGGGAAGCCCGCTTACATCCTCGGCGATTGTCATCGCATCCTTCTTCGTCTCGTGTATAACGCGGTTTGCAAGGCGCAGATACGCCCACGCGTCTTCATCGACTGAGCCACAGAAATATTTCGAGTAATCGGTGAACGCGACTCCAAGGCCGTGATCATGAAAGAGCATGGAAGTGACGCCGTCAAAGCGGAAGCCGTCGAAGCCGAACTCCTCAAGCCAATACCTGCAATTCGAAAGAAGGAACAAAACGACCTCATCCTTGCCGTAATCGAAGCATCTGCTGCCCCACGCCGGATGAACGCCTCTTGCGCCCGCGTGAAAATACTGCCACAAAGTGCCGTCAAAACGGGAAAGCCCGTCCCTCTCGTTCGCCACAGCATGAGAATGGACGAGATCCATAATAACTGAAATACCCATCCCATGCGCGGCGTCAATGAGAGCTTTCAGCTCGTCTGGCGTGCCGAAACGCGAAGACGGCGCAAAGAAACTTGAAACGTGATAGCCGAAGCTCCCGTAATACGGATGCTCCATGATTCCCATCAGCTGAACCGTGTTGTAGCCGAGTCTCTTTATGCGCGGCAGAACTTCATCTTTAAATTCCGCATACGTATGCACGCGCGCTTCCTCGCCTGCCATGCCGATGTGCGCCTCGTAGATGAGAGGCGTTTTAGGCCGCCGCGGAGAAGGATTTTTCATCTTGTACTCGCGTCGCGGCTGCCACACGCATGAAGAGAAAAGTTTAGTTTCCTCATCTTGCGTCACATACCTCGCGTACGCGGGAATGCGCTCGCCGCTGCCGCCCTCCCACTCCATCAGCAAGTGGTAGCGATCAAGATGCTTTAACTTCCCTGCGGGAAAATGCCGCTCCCAGACATCCGTGCCCGGAATGCGGAAAACCTCATAATCCTTGTCTTTGCGCCAACCGTTGAAATCCCCTACGAGGAACATCCCCGTGGCATTGGGCGCCCACTCGCGAAAAACCCAACCGCCGCGAATGCGGTGAAGCCCGAAATAAAAATGACGCCTGGCAGCCTCATGCAAAGCCGACGTGCCGGCCATTAGCCTGCCGGCACGTTTGTCAGCCCTTTCGGCTCTGCCGCGGACTTCACCTTCATAAGGAGTTAGACAAGCGTCGTCAAGAAGATGCGCCATGCCGCTCTCCCCTTATTTTTTAGAACATCACGTTTGCAACAACCATGGCAGAGACGGGAGAAGTCGCAATCAAGTTAAGCGCCCCGATCTGCATGCCTGCCATATTCTCGCAAGCGTTGATTACGCCAAGCTGAAGCCCGGTGCAATTATCGACGCAGTTGATAAAGCCGATCTGCGCGCCGACGATCTCCTCGGCAAACGAGATGCCGCCGAGATTAAGCCCCGTAAACTTGCCGACATTCTTGTTGTACACACCCACCTGTGCACCCGCGGAGGCGAAGGAGTTCCAGTTGACGGCGCCAATCTGCATTCCGAGGATGGAGGAATCGTAGTTTACCACTCCTACCTCAAGGCCGGTAACATCGCCGTAGACGATATTGCAAAGCCCGAAAATGCCGCCGATGTGAGAGCCGCTTGTGAGGTTGCAAAGCCCGGCGAACTGAAGGCCGATTGCATCGCGGCCAGTCAGCGAAAATGCGGAAGCCTGAAAACCCGTGAAATCTAATTTAGTCCTCTCAACAAGGCCGATATCAAGGCCGATTACTTCCCGTTCAACAGCGAAAAGACCGCCAAGCCTGAGCCCGTAGACATCGCTGTTCATAAACGGAAGCTGAATGGGAGCTGCAATGCCAAGCCCTAAGGGAGAAAACTCCAGATTATCGTTATCAACACCCTTTGCCTGAAATGCGAAGAGCGAAGCGGCAACGCCGAATGCAAGAATCAACTTTTTCATTTTTCCTCCTTACTCCTTAAGTTTTCTTGTGAATAATCCAAGTGATCAATTTTCTGTTTGCGTTTCGTCGGCGGCGGGAGCGCTACCCTCGGCGACTGCCTCTTTAAGCTCTCCCTTCGCCTCGTCTTCGCTTTCGCACACGCTGACGGAAACGAGCTTTGCCCCCTCAGAAAGGCGCACAAGGCGCACTCCCTGCGCGCTGCGCCCGTAAACGCCGATATCACGAACGGGTGAGCGCACCATCTGCGCGTCGGATGTGATGGAAATTATCGACTCATCCTCGCTTACTGCATGCGCGGCGACAATCCTGCCGTTGCGATCGGCACCCTTGATGGCCGTAACGCCCATGCCTCCGCGGTGCGTCTGCCTGTAATCATCAAACGAAGTACGCTTGCCGTAGCCGTTTTCGGTGGCAACGAGCAGCGTCTTTGAGCTGTCGCACACATCGAGAGAGACAACCGTATCGCCCTCGCGCAAAGTTATTCCTCTGACGCCCGTTGCGGTGCGGCCCATGCGGCGCACTTCAGCGGCGGGGAACTTGATGCCGACGCCGCCTGCAGTAAGCATTACGAGCGTATCTTCAGGCTTGGCGAGGCGCACCTCAACAAGCTCGTCGTCATCAGAAATATTTATTGCGCGGATGCCGGACTTGTTGACATTCTGGAAATCGGCAAGAAGAGTTTTCTTCACCGTGCCGCTGCGCGTGGCGAAGAAGACATCGACATCACCTTCGAACGAACGTATCGGCAAAAGGCGGAGAACTTGCTCGCCAGGTTGAAGATTAAGAAGGTTGATGAGCGGACGACCGAAACTTGTGCGCGGAGCCTCGGGTATCTCATACGCCCCCTTGACGAAAAGCCTGCCTGTGTTCGTGAAGAACATAAGCTCGTCGTGCGTCTCGGCGACGAAAACGAGGCGGAGGAAATCCTCCTCCTTGATCTGCGCGCCTTTCACGCCGTGACCGCCGCGGCGCTGCTCGCGATATTCCGTAAGAGGCACGCGTTTTACGTAGCCGCGGTTGGAAAGCGTAATGACGCAAGGCTCGTCGGGAATAAGGTCTTTAAGCGAAACTTCGTTGACATCATCGACGATTTCCGTGCGGCGGCGCGCATCTTCCTTCGAGCAGTATTTAAACTTGATTTCCGCAAGATCGGAGCGGATGATTGCATAAACCTTCTCAGGGTCGGCAAGGATGCTCTCAAACTCGGCTATCGCCGCGAGAAGCTTCGCCAACTCCTCCATAAGTTTATCGCGCTCAAGGCCAACGAGCTGGTAAAGGCGCATTTCAAGAATCGCATTCACCTGCGGGGCGGTAAAGCCGAAACGCTCCTGCAAGGAACTCTTCGCCTCTTCGCGGGTGTGCGAGGAGCGTATCATCCTCACCACCTCATCGAGGTTGTCGATTGCGAGAATAAGGCCATCAACCACATGCTTGCGCGCCTGGGCCTTGCGCAAATCGAAACGCGTGCGCCGCGTAATCACTTCAAACCTGTGATTGACGTAGCAAGCGCAATAATCTTTGAGCGAAAGCACTTTCGGGCGGCCGCCGACGATGGAGAGGAGAATCGCGCCGAAAGTCGTTTGAAGCTGCGTATGCTTGTAGAGGCGGTTTAAGACAACCTCACCTACGGCATCGCGTTTAAGATCAACTATAATGCAGACGGCGTCTTCCGTAAGGCGCCTGCCCTTCGGCGTGCTCTTCGCGCCCTTGGTGTGGCCGCCGGAAATATCGCGGATATCGCTTATGCCCTCAATCACCTTGTCCTTGACGAGCGTAGCCATGTGCTTGATCATCTCAGACTTATTTACGCCGTAAGGAATCTCGGTGATGATTATTTTCTCACGCCCGGTCTTTTCATCGACGATCACCTCGGCTTTGCCGCGCACAGTCATCTGCCCGCGCCCGAGTTTGTACATCGCGGCAATTCCGTTGCGGCCGCAGATTGTAGCCCCAGTAGGGAAATCGGGACCTTTTACAAACTGCATCAGATCGTCAACTGTGCAGGAATCGCGGTGCTGGACGTAGTAATCGATGCCGTCGCAAAGCTCGCCGAGGTTATGCGGCGGAATATTCGTCGCCATACCGACGGCAATGCCGGAAGAGCCGTTGAGAAGAAGGTTGGGAAGGCGCCCGGGAAGAACGACCGGCTCTTTCAAAGTCTCGTCGAAGTTGGGCATCATATCGACCGTATCTTTTTCAAGGTCGCCCAAAAGATCCTCCGTAACCTTCTGCATGCGCACTTCCGTGTAACGCATTGCGGCAGGCGGGTCGCCGTCAATCGAGCCGAAGTTGCCGTGCCCGTCAACAAGCGGGTTGCGCAGCGAGAAATCTTGCGCGAGGCGGACAATGGCGTCGTAGACGGAAGAATCGCCGTGGGGGTGATATTTACCGATAACTTCACCGACCACACGGGCGGACTTCACATGCTTGGAGTTGAACGTAGTCCCCAACTCATGCATCGCAAAAAGGCACCTGCGGTGAACCGGCTTGAGACCGTCACGGACATCGGGAAGCGCACGCCCGACGATGACGCTCATGGAGTAGTCGATATAATCTCTCGACATCTCCTCTTCTATTTTGACATCATCGAGCATTCCGCTCTGCGGAACCCCGGAAAGCACCATCTCATCTTCCTGACTCATATACCGTGTATTATACCAAAAAAAGCACCACCTGAGGTACTCGGTCGGTCAAGACTACGGCCAACGCATTAAAAGCCGATTCTTCCCCTTTTGGGCCCCTGAATCGTTTTTAATGCGTTGGAAGTGTCTCAGCAACCAACAACCAGCAGCGCAGC
>JAHBAE010000098.1 GCA_018384485.1 Kiritimatiellia bacterium | reverse complement strand
AGTTCGGGTTCCGAGAGCGTTGGGTACTTGACCCACGCCACTTTCGGATGCTTGGCAAGAAACTCAGCGACCTTGAGCGCGTTCGACGAGTGCTTCGCGACGCGCAGCGGCAGCGACTCGACACCCTGCAGGAAAATCCATGCCGCGTCGGGGGCGAGCGTCGGACCCTGATTGCGCAGGCCGACCGTGCGCAGGCGCAGAATGAACGCGAGGTTGAGCGGCAGATCGTGCGCAAAGCGAAGACCGTGGTAGCCGCGGTCGGGTTCGTTGTAGAGCGCGAACTTCGGGTTTTTCCAGTTGAACGTGCCCGCGTCAATCACCGCGCCGCCGATGCCTGCGCCGTGTCCGCCAATCCACTTCGAAAGCGAGTGGATGACGATATCTGCGCCATGCTCGATTGGACGCAGCAGCGTCGGCGGCGTGAAGGTCGAATCCACCACCAGCGGCAACTCGTGCTTGTGGGCAATTTCCGCGTACTTCTTGATATCTGCAATACCAAGGGCGGGATTGCCGACCGTCTCGATGTAGACAAGGCGCGTCTTCTCATTGATTGCCGCTTCAACCGCGGCGAAGTCGTTCACATTCGTGAAGCGTACCGTGATGTTCTGCTGCGGCAGAATCGCATCGAACTGCGTGAAGGTTCCGCCGTAAAGGTTGTTCGCCGCGACAATCTCGTCGCCGGCCTTGGCGATATTGGTAATCGTGAAATAAATTGCCGCCGTGCCGGAAGCGACGGTCAGAGCCGCCACGCCACCTTCAAGTGCCGCGAGACGTTTCTCGAGGACATCGTTCGTCGGGTTCATCAGGCGGGCGTAGATGTTGCCCGGTACCTTTAGCGCGAACAGATCCGCACCGTGCTGGGAATTGTCGAAATTGTATGCCGTCGTGCGATAGACCGGCACATTGCGCGCCTTGGTATCCGACTCAGGCACTTCCTGTCCCGCGTGCACCGCCAACGTTTCGAGATGATACTTCTTTTTTTGTTCGCTCATGTCATTACCTCGCTTTCTCTAGCCCCTATTGCAGGGAACGGCAATAGTTTACCACCACGGTAGTATATTTGCCAATCGGAAGCTGCCGCCATCTGCCATAGGTCATACCTATGACAGGTCAGGCACGTGGAAATACTGCGGCCCCAATACTTCGCCTCTCCGGGACGACACGACAGGCTTCATCCCTGCGCGTGCCGCATAAATCCCGGCCGTCATACCCGTAGGACCGCTTTCGCAATTTTTCGCCCCAGCCGCCGCTGGCTGGCGGCGTTTATCCTAGGCCTGTCTTTTGATGGTGCGCACTTTCTTGTCTACTTCTTCAATTATCTCCCGCCCGATTTCACACCGACGCTTAATTTCAACGATACAGATTGTTCTCCGAGCCTGTATCAACAAGTCTATCTGACATCCCTTCCGCCCCCGCACTCCCTTTCCGTCCCGTTTCATATATGGCCCTGCCGAGGTGATTACAAGCCCACCCAGCCTCAGAAACATAAATCCTCACCTATTTTGCACTATGCAATTTTGGTGATTACCTCTCTGCAGATCGCCATTCGCGCATCGAAGCGCTCTTGATCTTCCGTTTGCCATTTGCACGAACATCATCGGGATTTGTCAGATTTCTGCGACATGCCCGTATATCAGTGTGACAACTTCTATGATCGTTCTCTGCGAAAGATGAAAACCGTCATGAACAACAAACGGCAAAAAAGATTCTTAAAGGCAATTAGCCTCTTATGCGCATTCTCAGTCCAGTTCAATGCTTTTGCGGGCTGGAGCGAGGCATGGTCCTATGTACGCGACAAAACCAAATCCGCCGCTCAGGACACGAAGGAATGGATATCATGCCACAAAGAAGAAATAACGACCGCAATCGCCGTTGCTACCGCAGTTATCATCGCATGCAACAGCGGCGGCGGATCTGGATATTCCAGTCCATCGCATCACTCCGGCGGATATGCCTACAAATCGAGCCGTTCGCATGAGGGAGCGTACAAACCGTTTACACAGGCGCAGAAAGCAGACATACTCCGGCAAAACCGGGAACGGAACGGCGGCGTGTTACGAAGCGATTATTCCGGAAGAACCCTGGAAGAACCGCGTCGCTACACCAAAGGCTTCACACCGAGTCCAAACGAGGCGCAGATCGACCACATCACACCCCGTTCTCGCGGCGGATGGAATTCGGCGGACAATGCGCAAGTCCTCGCCCGCGATGAAAATCTGCGGAAAAGCGACAATTCAGATTGGAGGAAATGACATTGACCACATACAAGAACATCGATGCCGCCATCGTCTGCAGTCACATACATGCAGATCCTTCATGCGTCAAATACGCGTTCAGGACGCCACCAACCGATTCATCCGACAGCGGCTGGCAATTTCTCTGCGACAAGAAGTCCCATTCGGGCAAAGATGCCAAAGTTATATCTGCAGACGACCTCGTACACCTGATTCCGTCGGGTGCATCCATTTTGGGAACCCCACCCCAATGCGCCTTTGTCTTCGAAAGGAACTGCTGGCATCGTCGCCAATATCCGTATCCACCGTAACACGGTTCTTCACAACTCCTTACCCCATCAATTCAACGGCACCACGCGCCTGACCTTTTTAGTCCCGCGATCTCAGTTGAAAAAATACCGCTGTGCCCCGCTATGTTCGCACAGACAAAAACGATAACGCACGCTACGGCTCGGATTGATGTTCTGTGTTTCATTCTGGTCTTCTCCTTTTGGGTGTTTCTCGAGCTTTGAAAACGTTTCATTTATAGGTCGAACTTGAAGCTTCTGTGAGGCCTCTTTTCGTTCCTGTGCCCCTGATTGGCTACCCTACGCAACCATTCTAGCGATTTCGAAACCTCTCCCACTTTAGAATAATATACACCCAAGCAGGATTGAGCCTCGGCATTGCCTCGTTCAGCCGCCTTTTGGAACATCTTCAAACCGATAGTCCCATGCGCGGACGACGTTCGATAAATCCAACGTTACAAATTCACAACCGTTTTAGCCTTCCGCTCAAAAATCTCTGCTCCCGGCATCCCATTTAATTCTGAATAGGATTTCTTTTGCGTTCTTGTTACCTTTCTCAACCGCCATTCGGAGCAATCGCAACCCTTCAATTCGGTCCCGCGGCACATTTCCAGCAGGGAAACCGTCATAGTAGAATGCGCCGAGATTGCATAGCGCATCAGCTTGACCTTGCGCCGCTGCTTTGCGCCATAAATTCACCGCTTCGGGTAGATTACCTTTAACACCCTCGCCTTGATAGTACAGACAACCAAGTTGAAATTGCGCATCGGCGTGGCCTTGATTAGCCGCCTTTTGCCACCACTTAGCAGCCTCGGCGATATCTTTTCCCACACCCTTGCCTTTGACATAGCAGACACCAAGTTCGTATTGAGCGTCTGCATTGCCTCGTGCCGCCTCTAAACGGTATGTTTTCACCCTTTCCTCGTAGCCACTGGAACCCGCCAACTGCCTTACAGTCAATCCCCGTTTGAACGAAAGTGCTTTGCATCCATCAAAAATCTCATTTTTGAAATCCTCAAGTGTTTCCGGTATTGAGGCTTTAGTTATCCGGTCGCAACCGCCAAACGCCGCATTCCCGATACGCTTAACGGAATCTGGAATTGTAATTTCATTCAAGGATTTGCAACCGTAAAACGCCATTTCACCAATACTTGTTACAGAATCTGGAATCATCACACTCTGCAGGTTCTTGCACTTATAAAACGCCGTTTTTCCGATGCTCGTTACGGAATCGGGGATCGTCACGCTCGTCAGGCTTTCGCAACTACTAAAAGCGTCTTCCTCGATGCTCATCACGGAATTTGGGATCGTCACGCTCGTCAGCCCCTCACAACCATCAAACGCCGACGCACCAATACTCGTCACGCCCTTTTCAATAGTCACCTTCGATAGGTTCTTGCAACCGCTAAACGCACTTTTCCCGATACTCGTTACGGAGCTTGGAATTATCACACTCGCCAGACTCTTCCCACAACTTGTAAATGCATAGCTTCCGATACTCGTTACGCCGGTTGGTATCGTCACATTCCCACCTTTGCCGGAATAACGTGTCAAGACACCGTTGACAACCGAAAAACCAGCCCCATTCGCAAGAGCATCGCAACCGGCAAACGCATTATTCATAATAATCGTATTTGGATTCATCGTCTTCACATTCTTAAGGCTCTTGCAGTTTTGAAATGCTCTGAAGGATATATACTTCACACTTTCTGGAATTGTCACGCTCGTCAAGGAACTGCAACCAGAAAATACGGAAACTCCGATTTTCGATACGCCCTTACCAATCGTCAAATTTTTCAATCCACTACAGTCTTCGAATGCAGATGTTTCAATGTCGGTCACGGAATCTGGAATCGTCACGCTCGTCAAGTTGACGCACTCTCTAAAAGCGCCTTCCCCAATGTACGTTACGCCATTAGGTATCGCCACGCTCGTCAAACCACTACAACGCCAGAACGCTCCATGTCCGATGCCCGTTACTGGATAGTTGCCCTCGCCAACTGTTGACGGTATCCTGATGTCGCCAATTCTAGGCGAAACACCTTTAATGGTTGCATCCCCATGATTCAAATCATACGACCACGTGTAGGTTCCTGTGAATTTTACATTGGCATCATGATTCTCACTGCTTGGAGACCCTTTAGTTACACTCCGCTGTTCTAAGAGACTTTCTGCTTCTGTACTACGTCTCCTACGGCGTGTTGTGCACGACCTTGCCATATCTGACTGTGCTTCTGCTCTTTCGTCTGGCTTACCTGCAACTTCGGGCTTAACATTAACCAATGAATTATCCTCTGCATTATTTTGTGATGCCACCATCCCCACACATCGGCAATTGCGTTGCATGAATCGCGGAAGATGCGTGCGGCAACTGTCTTGCTAAACACTTTGCCTGTTCCAGCACACGCAAAACACTTTTCCTTTGTCGATCCTTCTCCGCCGCATTTAGGACAACGTCCTTCCCCTTTGCACTTGCGGCACGGTTTTGTTTCGTTAT
>JAHBAE010000090.1 GCA_018384485.1 Kiritimatiellia bacterium | reverse complement strand
CGGAATTTGGTGATGGATTCACAGTGCCAAATCTGCGCAATATGCGGCAGTTTTATCTTACATTCCCAAAACGCTACGCACTGCGTAGCGAATTGAGTTGGACGCATTATCGCATACTTATGCGCGTTGAGAGCGATGATGCGAGAGACTATTACTTCAATGAATGCGCTGAGGCAAAATGGAGTACCCGCATACTTCAACGACAAATAGACACCCAATTTTATGAACGTCTTGTGCGTAATCATTCGCCGGAGAGGGCTAGATCATTAGTAAAGCGCGGTATGCCAGATCCGTGTGACCTTGTACGAAGTCCTGCGATACTTGAGTTCGCCGGAATTGAGACTCCAAGGTATAAAGAGAAAGACCTAGAAGCAGCACTTATCAAGAATATGCGAATGTTTCTGATGGAGCTTGGACGAGGTTTCTGCTTGGAGGCTGAACAGAAGAAGCTCAATATCGGAGATGAGACATACAGTTGTGACCTTGTGTTCTACAATTACATTGCGCGTTGTTTTTTCCTCGTCGATTTGAAGGTTGGCAAGGTTACGCCACAGGACATTGGGCAAATGCAGCTATACAAGCATTACTATGAACGCGAAATGATGAGGCCTGGCGATAACCCTCCTGTGGGCATAGTACTTGGTTCTTCGGCTGATTCCGCAGTAGTGAAATACACACTCAATGAAAATGAGCGCAATCTTTTCGCGGTCAAGTATCATCTTTCGCTCCCAACGGTACGGGAATTGCAACAAGAACTAAAACGCGAACGTGCCGCCATTGAAGAAGCGATGCTGCTTCTTGAACAAGACCCAAAGGGGAGACTAAAGTGATGAAACAACAGAAAAACACAGGGCTCCTGGTTACGCAGATTTGCTTCTTGATACTCTTAAGGTAATCGCAAGCCGTGGCGGGTCTGCTTATGTTCGGTCTCGTCGCTCGGGCGTCGCCTTTTCTCGCATCTACAATAAAGTACGCTTACGCACGCCATCGCGATTCGTATCTCTGGTTTCACATATTACCTCTCTTACGGCGACTTCTGCCCTCGCTCCTCACTCACATAACTCCTCCGCTCAGACGAAGGGGAAGATGGGATGGGGAGAAGGGACGAGGTAAAGGGCTAATTTTTGAATGTTTGAATGTTTAGATTGGAAACAACTTGAACAACTGGTAAAGACAACTTTTAAGAGGTGCGCGGGCTAACACGCCCGCGTTTTTTCTATGTTGATATAATTAGAAGGAGGGCACGGGCGAGTTGGAAGAGGGAAAAGGGAAGAGTCCTTATTTTATTCAAACATTCAAACATTCAAACATTCAAACATTAACCCAATTCCCCGCTCGTCTGAGCGGAGGAGTTATGTGAGTGAGGAGCGAGGGCAGGAGTCGCCGTAAGAGTGGTAATATGCGAAACCAGTAATTACAATCGCGGTGGCGTGCGTAAGCGTGCTTTATTGTCGAAGTGCTATAGGCGACGCCCGAGCAACGAGACCGAACATAAGCTCCGCAGCGAAGACGTTTTTGTCGTTAGTGCTAAGGAGGAAATATCCCCTATTTTATGAAAGAGAAGAAATTGCAAATGCTCTCACGCCTTTTAAGCGAAGAGCTTGTGTTATGCGGATAGCTTCCTCATGCGAAGATACAAGCGCGAACACGCAAGAGCCTGAGCCCGTCACAGACGCCGCCAAGACATTCTCACGCGATAACATATCAAGCGCATTGGAAATTTCAGGATGAAGAAACGATGAAGGCAATGACAAATCATTGGAAATGACTTTAGAAAGAGCCTCAATATCACCAGAAGAAAGAGCATCTTCCGCCGCAAGCGACGGTTCACTAATTTTACTCGGAACACCAATATCTTTCCACTTAGAAAAAACCTCAGCGGTCGAAGAATGAACAGCAGGATCAACAAGAACGAAATTAAGTTTTGTCTTGGCGAGAGGACGGACTCTTTCACCGCGCCCTTCCATTAGAACTGCTGATGAGAAGATATTGGCAAGAATAAGAGAAGGAACATCAGAGCCTACCAAAGAACCTTTCTCGGCGAGCTTATCGGGCGATAAACCAAGGCCGTATATTTCATTGAGCGCAATCATCACAGCGGCGGCATCTGCGCTTCCGCCACCCAAACCACCGCCTGTAGGTATGCGTTTTTCTACACTTATTTTCGCACCAAGCCCCATCACCTTCGCCGCCTTGACGCAAAGATCATCGGCAAATGGCGTATTAGATGATGTCTCTAAAGCCTTTTCAACCGTAAGTGAGTCGGAAAGGCTCACTGGGCAGACTATTGATTTAAGTTCGTGATAGCCGTCAGGACGCTTGCCGAGCACCTCGAGCGTCAAATTTATCTTGGCATATGCCTCAATCTTCAACGCCTGCCACCTTTGACATCACGTATCGCGCTGTCGACAGACGCAAAAAGCGCAGTGAGCTTTTCAAGCGGAACTGTTGAAAATGCCAGACGGATGAGGCCGGAAAGAACGATTGTGCCTGTAGAGTAACCTTCTATCAAACGTTTACGAACTGCCTCCGCATCAACACCTTTGGGCTTTACGCACATAAAGTAGCCTGAGTTAAAAGGCATTGCCTCGAAAGATTCGGCATACTTTGGATTCTTTTTGAGAATCCGGCGAATCTCACGATAACGGGCGCGAAGAACGGCGTACTTTGCCTTCTTCTCTTTGGCATAGCCTTTATCGGAGAAAGCCTCAACGGCAAGATGCTGCCCCAGCGAAGTGATATTGGAAACGGCGCTTCTTACATTGCCAGCAGCCTTTGCCTCCAAGGCTTTAAGCTGTTCATCGCTCGCGCCCTTGAAAGCGAAAGAAATAAAGCCGACCCTAAGCCCCCAAACGTAATCTTCTTTCGTCGTACCATCAAGCTTGACGGCGAGAACATTTTCAGAAAGCGTCGCAAATTCGGCAAAGAGAGACTCGTTATGAACGCCCTTCTCGTAGACAAGCCCGAAATAAGCATCGTCGAGAATGACAACAACTTTCTTACCGGCATCGGAGGCTGCTTTGACTGCCGAGACGATCTTGACCGCATCCTCATTAGTTGCGGTGTAACCCGTAGGGTTGTTAGGGAAATTAAGAATGAGAAGCTTTTTCTCACCAGGTTGGAGAAGAGCCTTCTCAAGCGCGGATGCATCAAACGCACCGTTTAGGAACGTATTGAAAGTGCGCATCTTGCAGCCGACAGCCTCCTGGAAGATTAGCTCATAATTATCCCAGAAGAGATCGGGCGCCACAAGCTCGTCTTTCGAATCGGCAAAAAGCTCAGCAACAATGCGAAGGCCGTGCGTGAGAGCGTTGGTGACGACAGGGTCGGAAAACTTCACACCCTTTAAAGAAGGATTCTTCTTAAGCTCCATATCCTTCCATACCTTGCGGAGCTGAGGCAAGCCGAAAGACCCGGCATAAAGGAAACTCTTTGAATTGAGATTTATCCCTTTGCGGAAGCAATCCAAAACGAGCGGAGAGCCATCTTCTTCAAAAGCCATACCTATCGTGGCGTTGACCTTACATGCGCGAGCCTCGGCGCTCTGACCGAGAATACCGCCGTAGGGGAAATACATCCTCTTACCGCGCGAAGAAAGAAATGCTACAGCATCACCAAGCGTTGAATTGAGAGCCTTTGCCTGTTTATTCATCATCACCTTTCAATTAAATGATCCCACATTGCCGTAGCGCCGAACCCCCGGAACCCGTCGTTCCAAACGCAGGGGCGAACCCCCAATTTTTCCGTCGGTCGAAGAAATATCGGCTGAATCCGCGTGCAACACAGGACCCACGTAGCAGAAATCCTTTTACCCTTCCCTTACTTCCACGCCTTCCATTGCCTTGAGCGCGTCGAGCACTCTTCTGAAGGAAAGCCCTACCTGCTCATCTGTAAGCGTACGCTCAGACGAGAGGAACTCAAGTGAATAGGCGCGTGAATTTTTAAAGACGTCAAACAAGTCGATACGGACGAGCTCCTTACCGCCGTTCTTGCGGATGACCTCGACGATATCGGCGTTAGTTACGCCAGATGCGAGAGTGACTGCAATATCACGCTTCACCGATGGGAACGGCGCAACTGCCGAAACCTTTCCAACTGCGTTTGTCCGCTTGATAATCGCATCAAGAGAAATCTCAGCAAGCGCCATCTGCGTAGACATACGGAACGGATGGCGAAGAGACGCCGAAACTACGCCCAAAACGCCCACAGCCCTTGCATTGACTTTAATTTCAAGGGCAGCAGCAAAAGCTGGATGCTTAGCGGGAACAAACTCAAGCTTGCCGGCATGAAGGCGCGTAACGAGCTCTTCAACGGCGCCCTTCATCCAAAGAGCTGCCTCTTCCTCCTTGAGAGCGACGCGGCGACGAAGACTTTCGCGACCGACAGGCCCGGCAAAACCAATGCAGAGAGAGCGTTTTTCGACGGGATTGCCTTCGCTAACCGAGAAAACCTTGCCGATTTCATAAAGCATCGCTTTCTCTTCATGCGCGGAATTGCGCCCGAGAGTAGCATACATCTGAGGCATGAGCGAATCGCGCATAATAGCGTATTCCGCAGAAACGGGATCTGGAATCTGAAGACGCAAGGCCTTTCTTTCTGCGCTTGAATCGAAATCATCAAGCTCCTTCTCGGAAAGGAACGAATAATGCATCGCCTCATTGAAACCAAGAGCCTCGCAGATATCGCGAACGCGGCTCACAGCGCGGAACGGAGCATCGGACAGCGACGAGATCGATGGCGCTGACGGCATCGTATCGGGAATATTTTCAAGCCCGTGCAAACGCGCGATCTCCTCGACAAGATCCGCCTCAAGCGAAATATCCCACCGCCACGAAGGAACGGCGAATGTGGCGGAGGTCTCATCAGCCTGAATACGCCTGAGCTGGAGAGACTCGAGAGAAGCGAAAATCTCTTGGGTGGAAACGTCAATACCGATAAGCTTGCGAGCGCGGTCGAAGTTGAGCGAAACGGGAGCGTTAAAGGAATAATCAACTCCTTCCAGCGCGCCTTCTACCTCAGCGGGACCTGGACGCAAACGATTATCGACATCTATCGAACCTTTAGCGATTTTTGCTCCGCCGTACTTCTGAAGCAAATGCGCGGCGCGCCTTGAAGCGCGATCAGCGGCATCCTTATCGACGCCACGAATAAACCTGACGGATGCTTCGCTTGAAAGCCCAAGAGCCGAAGAGGCGTACTTCGTGGAGGCAGGATCGAAAAGCGCAGATTCAAGCATCACACTGCGCGTTCCAGGAGCAATGCCGGAATCTTCGCCACCCATAATGCCAGCGACCGCACTAGGGCGGGACTTATCGCAAATGACAAGCATTGAGGAATCAAGCTTGCGCACGGCGCCGTCGAGAGTGCGAATCTCTTCCCCATCACGCGCATCACGCACGACAACGGTGCGATCTTCAAGCCGTGTATGGTCGAACGCATGCATAGGCTGACCGAACTCAAGCATTACGTAATTCGTAACGTCAACGGCAAGGCCGAGCGGGCGCACACCGCAAAGCTCAAGACGCTTTGCAATAAAATCGGGCGAGGGAAGATCGCAATCCATATCGGTCACGACACGCGCTACATAACGAGGACACTTTTCGGTGTTCTCTACGACAACTTTAACCTCATCCTCGACAGCCTTCTCACATTCATCGAAAGTAAGCTCAGGCAGGCAGACGGGGCGGCCGAGAATTGCACCGAACTCACGGGCAAGCCCAATTACGCCGAGAGCGTCAGGGCGATTCCACGTAACCTCGATTTCAAAAACTACTTCAGGCTTTTCAAGACAGGCAACATCACGCACAGGAGTGCCGTTTGCGACAGACTGAGGATATTCAATTATTCCGTCTGTGCCCTCGCCGATGCAAAGCTCTTTTTCTGAGCAGCACATACCGAACGACTCAACGCCGCGCAGCTTCGTCTTTTTGATCTTCTCAATTTTGCCGTCTTTCCCGATGAACGCGGGAATTCCGGATCCGATTTTCGCAAACGCAGTCTTGATGCCAAGGCGCATATTGGGAGCGCCGCAGACCACCTGATAAGTCTCAACGCCATCCGTGACGCGGCAGACATGAAGATGGTCGGAAGACGGGTGCTTTTCACACTCGATAACTTCCGCAACGACAATCGACTCGCTAAGAGCATTGCCACCGACAGTTTCAATAGACTCTACCTGAAGACCAGCGCGCGTGAGCTTTTCGGCAAGCTCCTCAGGCGCGATGTCATCAACCTTGACGTATTCGTTAAGCCAACTTAATGGAAGTTTCATTTTTAAAACACCTTCTCTTATGCTTCCGTTGCGGGTGCTTCTGCCGCAGGAGTTTCTGCCGCGGGCGCTTCAACTGCTGGAGCTTCAACTTTCGGCGCCTCTTCCGCGGCGGAAGCTTCTGCGGCTGCTTCTTTCAGCTGTTTTTTGCGCTTCTTCCACTGCGGCCCGTACTTGGGGAATTTCTCAACAGCGGAATAAACTCCATTAGTGAAGGCTACGACATGACCAGTTGAAACGAGCCACTGAACGTGCTTTTCAAAATCGGGAATCTGCGGAAACTCAGACTTATCGCAGCAAGGATTCTCCGAGATGAACTTCCATGTTGAAGAAAGCTCGGCAATCGCATGCTCGGCATCGAAAGGCTTAAGCTCCATGCCGATTACAAATTCTGGCCCACGAGAATCATTTGCCCTGAAGAAATTCATCTTGCGGTGATGAAACGCGCCGCGAAGAGCAAAGCACATTCCGTACGGAGCGCGCCTTTCCGCCTCAAGAGCCGCCTGCGCCGCCAGTTTCAAGGGCTGAGATGGGGAGGCGACTGCAGCCGCCGCCGTGATCATAAGATTTTTGGGCTTTGAAAGAAGCGAAGGAAGAAGAGACATTCTAAACTCTGCCTCCGCCTCATCGCGCGTGAAGCGCTTGGCGCCTTCCTGATCGGCCTGCCCCTTGGCAAAGAAAAAGACTTTCTTTGTGGCAGTTGCGCGCCAGGCCTCAATACTCTCGCTATCGCGCACCATCTCAATGTGCGAGCGATATTCCTGCTCGGTCATCTGAGGATATCTCGTCCTGATCATCTCGCGGACGACGGACCCGAACTCGTGTATATTGGGCGGTCCGAGAAGCACGCCTGAAAGCCCGCATTTCGCTACACAGTTGAAGTTGCCCTTGGGCGGCTCAACCTCAACTTCTTTCGAATCGAAATAATCGGAAAGATGAGCGTTTACTGCATGCTCAATGACATCTTCTTCATTAGTCGAGGCAAAAGAGCAAGCCTTGCACTGGATGAACGACTCGCCGGATTCAGCCTTAGGAGTTACCTTAAGAAGAACTGAAGCAGGATTATCGAGGAAAAAATACGCAAGCTCTTTGAGCTTGTATGCATGAAAATCTTGCTGAAGCTTACGGAAGATTGTTCCAAGCGCCTTAGGATCGGGAAGAACCTTAATATCTGCCGCGAGAGGCTTTACTCTCTCGAAGCGCGGAGTTTTGCGCTCGCCACGCTTCACGAAAGGCTTATCAAAACGTTTCCCCTTTTCCTGGTTTTGCTGGCGGAAAGGTTTGCGCTCAGCGCCGCCGAAAGAGCGCTCTTCGCCCTTTTCAGCGCGTTCCTGACGGAACGAACCTACTGTAACCTTGCCGGAACCTTTCGCCCACTCAGGCTTAAAGTCAAAACCGCCAAGCGCGCTTAAATCAACTCCGTTTGCTTCGCTCATTTTCCGTTCTCCTCGATAAACCTTATTCCCATTTCAACAGCCTTGAGATTAAGATCAAGGAGCGCCGCTTTTCTGGCGGAGATCGTCTCCCTAAGAGACTTCTCCACAACCTCAGGCGCAACGCACCCCGTCTTCTTAACAATAGCTCCGAGAATAATCATATTCGCAAGCGAGACGGCGTTCATCTCCTTCGCCATTTGCGTGGCGGGGATGTAAACTGCCTCAATATCAGTGCGCTCGACCTTCCTTGAAATGAGCGAGGAATCAACAAAAACTGTTCCTCCAGCAGAAACGGCTGACTCGAACTTATCAAGCGAAGGCTCGTTCATCACCATAAGGACGTTAGGCCTTGCGATGATGGGCGAACCTACGGGATCATCAGAAACGATAACAGAGCAGTTGCATGTTCCGCCGCGCATTTCAGGCCCGTAGGAAGGAAGCCACGAAAGCTCCTTACCTTCGATAAGCGCTGCATGCGCAAGAACTTTTCCGGAGAAGAGCAGCCCCTGCCCTCCGAAACCTGCCATTATTACCTCGTATGTCATTATCTCTCCTTCTGAAGAAGTATTCTTCCCTCTACGCGAATGTTACGCCCTATCTTTAAACACACCGAGAGGATAGAACGGAATCATCTTCTCTTCAACAAACTGACATGCTTTTTCAGGCGTAAGCCCCCAGTTTGTGGGGCAGGTCGAAAGGACTTCAATGAGCGAAAAGCCCTTACCCTCAACCTGATTTTTAAACGCCTTCAAAACAGCCTTCTTCGCCTGCCTTACGTGAGGGACGCTATTGACGGCCACACGCTCAAGATAGACGGGAGCTTCAAGAGTGGAAAGAAGCTCGCAAACACGAATAGGCATACCTTGGGTTGCAGCATCGCGCCCATAAGGGGATGTCTGCGTAACCTGGCCGATAAGCGAAGTGGGAGCCATCTGGCCGCCTGTCATTCCGTAAATGGCGTTGTTGATGAAGATGATCGTGATATTTTCGCCGCGGCAAGCGGTGGAAACAGTCTCGCAAAGACCGATAGAGGCAAGGTCGCCATCGCCTTGATACGTGAAGACCACGTTATCAGGCATGGAACGCTTGACGCCCGTAGCAACGGCGGGAGCGCGGCCGTGAGCCGCTTCAATCATATCGCAACCGAAATAATCGTACGCCATCACCGAGCAGCCCACGGGAGCAACACCGATTGTACGCCCTTCGATGCCGAGCTCGTCAATGGCCTCGGCAACGAGGCGGTGAACTATGCCATGCGTGCAGCCTGGGCAGTAATGGAGAACAG
This sequence comes from Kiritimatiellia bacterium, assembly GCA_018384485.1. GTDB lineage: Bacteria > Verrucomicrobiota > Kiritimatiellia > RFP12 > UBA1067 > UBA1067. Next base: position 21,388 of record JAHBAE010000090.1, on the reverse strand, counting down.
CGTCCGTCAAGGACTTAGGCTTCTGAAAAACAACGGCCATTTTACTTGGCCTCCTTCCTTATCGCTTCGAGCACTTCATCGGAGCTGGGGATCATACCGCCAACGCGATTGCACATAGAAACTTTTTTCGAACAGTTAATCGCCAACTTCACATCCTCATTCATCTGCCCCATATTGAGCTCGACAGTGAGGAAACTTTTCACCTTCTCCGCAGCCTTGGCAAGAGGCGCCTTCGGGAAAGGATAAAGCGTAATCGGACGGATCATACCGACCTTAATTCCCTCCTTGCGCGCGGCGACGATGGCGTTTTTAGAAACGCGCGCGGTAATGCCGACGGAAACAACGCAGATTTCCGCATCATCCATAAGGTATTCTTCCCAGCGGCATTCTTCCTTTTCAAGCTGAGCATAACGCTCAAAGCGCTCGATATTCGTCTTTTCAAGCTCGTCGGGCTTAAGATAAAGAGAATTGACAATATTATGGGCGCGTTTCATTCCAGTGCCCGTTGTCGCCCACGGCTTCGTCGCAGGGATGGACTCGGGATCAACAGACTCCTCAGGGAGAACAACAGGCTCCATCATCTGCCCCATCGTTCCATCGGCAAGAAGCATTGCCGGCATACGGTACTTCTCGCCAAGCTCGAAAGCAAGGCGCGTCATATCGGCCATCTCCTGCACTGTTGCGGGAGCAAGAACGATAATATGAAAGTCACCATGACCGGGGCCGCGCGTCATAAAGAAGTAATCAGACTGCGAAGGCTGAATGCCGCCAAGCCCAGGACCGCCGCGCTGAATGTTCACGATAAGCGCGGGAAGATCGGCGCCTGCGAGATAAGAAAGCCCCTCTGCTTTAAGTGAAATACCAGGCGAAGAAGAGCTTGTCATCGTGCGGCGGCCGGTAGAAGCGGCACCGTAAACCATATTTATCGCGGCGATTTCACTTTCTGCCTGGAGGAATGTGCCTCCAATCTTAGGCATACGCTTTGACATATACGCCGCAATTTCCGTCTGCGGCGTGATGGGATAGCCGAAATAATGCCTGCACCCGCAACGTATCGCCGCCTCGGCGATCGCTTCGTTGCCTTTCATCAGAACTTTCTCTGCCATTTCTTTTACCTCTCAACTGTAATGACGCAATCGGGACACATGATTGCGCAACTTGCGCACCCTACACAAGCGGCTTCGTCGATACAAGACACCGGCGCATGCCCCTTGCGGTTGAGGCGTGTTTTTGAAATTTCAAGTATTTTCTTAGGGCAAGCAGTCACGCATAACCCACAACCCTTGCATAAATCTTCCTTAAATGTCAACTTAGCCATTTCTTCATCTCCTTCATTGGAACGTGTATTATACCAAAAACTGCCGCTTCATTGCCAATCTACACCTGTTACTTTGCGCTCGCGCCTTATTTATTTTCCGCCTTTTTCGGAATTTTCCGCGTCTGAAATTCAACCGTCTGAACCGTATGCGGCGCAATCTTTACGATTAAATCGTCACAAACAGGCGCAACTCCGCTCGGAAGCGGCGTGTACTTATGCCCCGACGCATCCCAATTGGACCAAGTCATATACCCGCTTTGTGTATCCTCCCAGCTGAGTTGACGCCAGAATTTTCCGTCACCTGGAATTTCGCGTCGATCAAGAAACTCCTCGGGGCATGAAAGCGTACGGTAAATCGGAGCTGCGAACATCCGCCCTGCAATGCGCAAACGAATCGTCTCCTCCTTATTCTTTGTGTTTACCATCAAAAGGCAGTACTTCCCTCGCCCATCTCCCGTAAGGACATATTCTGTTTCCCCTTCAATTCCAGCAGTTTTCTTACGTTCCTTGAGAGCCTTACGGTGGGCGTAAATCTGTGTTGCCACTTTCGCCGACGTGTAATATGCGTTTTCGGTTCCTGATTCTTTCGATGTTCCGTGCAGATAGAAAACGGGATTGCTCTTTATCGCTTCACCGAGAATACGATACATAACTCCGCAATGACCTACCTCCATGCGCGGAAGATTGCCGGGGGCTCGATAATCGGGCAGTTCTTCCTGCGTTGCATCATACCATTGGACATACCATTTGCGCCCCGTCGACTGATAGAGGGCGCCTGAAAGCGCCGTCAGCTGATGGTGGCAGAAGCCGTCAACATCACTCTGGCAGAGAGCCATAAGCGTGAAATGCGCCATAAGGAGCGAATCGCGAAACATTCTCTGGCAACGATTGTCCTCATCGGAGCGCTGGCGCACTTCCGTGAGCCAGAATTTCTTGCCTTTAAGAAGTTCGGGATACATCTTGACATAATTGCGGAAACGCTCAATGCCGTAATACGAACAGCTGTACGGCTCTTCCGCTCCGTAACCGTGCCAAATGATGTGTGAGATTTTATCAAGCTTGTTCGACGCAGCCATTGCAAGCATAAAGCGGGTTGAAAACTGATTGTAGTCAGCTGCGGAAAAATACGTATTGCGGTAAAGCGGATTATCCTTCGATTCAAGGCGGGCTTTCATGTGGGCAAGATCGGGATTAAGCTCAAAAAGCTCGCCGATATTCATGCCGAGAGGAAGGTTCGGCCAGATTTTTGAAGCACGGTCGATAAAATCGCACCAGAGCGGAGCGAGCTGCTCGTATTTCGGATTACCGTATGTCTCATTACCCATCTCAAAGCCTGCGACACAACTTTTGAAGTCGTTCTCGACGATCCACTTAACGATTTCCACATTTTGGTCGATGGCTTCTTTATTCCAAGCCTCAAGACAGATAAAAACTTTGATTCCGTTCGCTTTATAGAAATCAAACGCAGCCTTGGGATTGCTCGGCCGCTTCGTCTTCGCCGGAGGCTTGCGCGCAAACCAGCTGTTCATGCATTGAAGACGCAAAAGATTCGCTCCGGCCTCCTTGAGTATCCGTGAAGTTTCGACTTTATTGGAGACGAACCAATAATCGTCGTTTGCGACACTCCAAACGTTCTCTAACGCGGCATTAAACCCGATCCCCTGATTGCAGCCGCTTTTGCGCATATCCTTCATCGGCTTTGCCGCAGCTGGATCAAAATTAATCGAAAATTCCGCAAGCGCTCCAAGGCATGCGAGCGAAGCGAAACACAGAATTGTTTTTTTCATCATGCTCCCATTTTTCTTTATAAATCCGCTGTTAATTATTATCGAAAAGGACCGATGGAATGAAGCATGAAGCAAGAGCGTGATCGCGAATAGATCTTACGCTCAAGTTTATATCTCTTCCGCGGAAGGATTTGAACGCTTCAAGCCACGCTCCTTCAAGCCTTATCGTAAGTTCACCTGAATCGGCATGGAAATTAGTAACGTTGATTTCCTTCGGCGAGTAGCGGATGCCTGTGCCGAGAGCCTTGGAAACAGCCTCCTTAGCGCACCAGAATTTAATTATCGTATGCGCGGCATTTGCGGAGGATGCGGCCAGTTCAAGCTCATCATGCGTGAAGACCCCTTCCGCGAATTCCTCGGAAAGATTGCGGGAAAGTGATTCTACGTCTACGCCGACACGGGCATTGGCTGCCGCTACCGCAACAACGAACTGCGATGTATGGGCGATGGCAATATCAAGCTTTGCAGTTAGAAATGCGCTCCAGTCGCCAAGCGCGTGAGGCTTGCCTGAATCGTCCGCCCATATCTGCACATCGGCGCTCGCCCAACGCGCCTGGCTAAAATCATTCAGGAACCTGCGGACCGCCTCTTTCGCGGCGATGCGGCCGAAAAGCCATTCCGTGCGGCGAGAAACAGAGCCTGTCATCGTCTGAAAATCTTTCCGCTCCGAAGCGTTTAGGACGATTCTTGAAATCATACGGAGCCAAAGTTCTTCATTGCGTTCAAACAATGAATACGGCACATCTGTCACAAAGGCGGAAGCTACGTCTGTAGCGGGAGAGCCTAAGACATCAGGCGTAAAGGCAGTAGTAAGAAAAGTGTTTGCGGGCTGAAGAACAATGTTGTTGTACACCAGCGGAATGCGCTCTATAAGCTCCTCCCAGCCTTCGAGAAGAGCGAACCGCTTGCCGTTGCCATCGCTTACAGTTATATCGCAAAGCTGACTTTTAGGAGTTACTCCAGTAAGGCGCAGATAGCAATTGACGGAAGAGCCTTCCTTTGGAATCGCATCGGAAAATGAAAGCGAACGGAAACGGAACGGGAATGAAAACGCCCCGGCAAGCCGTTCATGGCTGCGCCAAAGAGTAAAGCCGCTTACAACAACCTGAAGAAGAAGCGGATTTATGACCCATAGAGGGAAGCGCGTAAATGCAACGCAACCTGCAAGATGAGGAACTGTAATTTCGTAATCGATGCCCGACTCGCTCCATGCGGAAACGAAATCAATGCAGCGCAGACGCTTCCCGCAACCTAAGCGCTGAGGATAGATGTCTCTGCCGGTCCAATGGACGGAGCGAGGCCTTGAAAGCGGAATCAGCTCGGTCGGGTGCTGAGGCGGAGGCGCATCAGAAAGAACGACAATAGCCTCCATCAATGGCCATGTGAAGGTGGAGTTCTGCGAATCATCGCGTATTTGAACTTTAACCGCTATTTCAGAAGGCTCGCGCGAAACGACGCGCTCCGCTCCGATAAAGAGCTTCATCGCCCCCTGCCTGAACGACACCATTCTGCGGCATGTGAAATCTTCAATGCGGCGAATAGACCTATTAGGCACGACAAGGCCTGCCGTCTCCGCCATAATTTCCGCGCCGATGGGAAGCGCAAGAAGCATAAGGCCTTTAAGATTAGGATCAGAATAACTCAACTGGCTCGTTCCAAATGCGAAGTCACCGATGAAAGGCATCTCGGAAAGCTTAAACTCTTTCGTTATAAGAACGGAAACTCCAGGACTTGCCTCAAGAGTATCGGCATCGGAAACGAGCGGATTCATAGCGCCGAAATCAAACCTGCGTTGCCTGCGAGCCTGCTGCGCGATGACCGCCGCGCGCCGCGCCGCCTTGCCTCCCCTTCCGTTAGGCTCCGCCATCGCATACGTGTCAGCGAGCTGAGCACCGTCGGCAAGAAGCGTTAGACGCGGCATAACGCGCGAAAGACGCATTTCCGACGAGTGCCTCACTTCGAAGGAAATGGCGGCGTCGAAATCAATCTTGCGCGCACCGCGCCTCAAATAAAGGGGTGAAATATCGACATCCACGCCGAGAGAAGCGAGCTGCCCTATCGCATGGCGAACTTGAAGAGTGCTGCTTCTGTGAATCGAATCGAGCGCGATGGCGGCGTGTTCCTCACCGCGAAGAGTATCTGCAACGGCCGCCGACATTAAAGAGCGCGGCCCTACCTCAAGAAATATTCTGTAGCCGTCCGCATACATTCGGCGGACCGTCTCAGAGAACATCACGCTTGTCCCCCAGCGCTCGGCAATATCTTCGCGCGCTCGGCGAAGGCTCTTGGGCACAGGCGCGGCAGTAGCGCACGAATAAGTTTCTATTTGAGACTCATGACGCATTCTCCTGTTTGCGAACTTGCGCACAACGGGAACGAACTTCTCGCAAAGCGGCGTGTTAAACGGACGGTCAAGATCAAGCTTTACATAGCGAATATCTGCGGCTGAAAAAGCCGCCAATGCCTCCGCTTCAAAATTTTTATCGATCGAATAAGTTCTGCGGCGAGGAGAGAGCCCCACGACGAGATCCACCTTCCCTGGCGGAAAAGAGGCGATTACGCGCTCGATATCTTCAGGGTGACGATGCAAAAGCGTATACATCGCAACCTCAGGAAAGCCGCCGTGATTAACAGCCTTGTATACGATAGAATAAATATCACGCACCATCTCAACTCTCTCGGCGCGAGAAGGATTCATCCCAGCATACCCGGCGCGTATCATCGCTGCGAGGTCGCCGCCTGCCACGCCTACAATCCCCTGCGGAGCGACACCGAGAAGATCGAGATAACGTGTCAGCGCATCGCATGAGGCGTAAGTTGAGACAAGCGCCTGCGCATACGCGCCGGAGGAGAAGATATCGGCATCATGCCTGTAATAAGGAGCCGGCGGGAATATGAACGAGGAAGGAACGAATTCGGCATTTCCGGAAAACGCCTCTTCAAGGATGTCGAACGCTACGCGGCATTCAGGATAATCAACCGCAAGATCGCGCAGCATATCGGGATAGAAGGAAAACGCTCCGGGATAAACGAAGGCGAGCTTCCCTCCGCCACTGCCGACAAGTGGCTCGCGGGAATAATACGTCCCGCTTTTGTCGCGTATTCGCCTGACGGAGCCAGAGGAGATGCGATCGCGGACGGAAGAGAGGCGAGAGCGAAGAGATGGAATATCGTCGGCGATAATCGCAAGTCGTCTTTCACCCTTGAGAAGAGATGCGCTATAAGCAACATCTATAAATCTGGCATCGGGAACGCGGTCAAGAAATGAAATTATACGGTCTATCTGGAAAAGAAGACCTTTTTCATCTGACGCGGAGACAAGAACAAGTTCGCTCATACTCTATCCTCCGGCTCTTCCTCAAGAACAATCGCAGCGGAGCGCCCAGCGGAAGCGATAGAGTTGATGGGATTGTTCGCGTCGAAATTAGCTCCGAGAACAAGCGCTCTGCGAGGCGAGGAGCTATCGCCCGTAACCCAGGGTCGCGCATTATCAAGAAGATACGCGCTCGACGAAAAATTGGCAATTGACTCAATCGGGCGCAGCACGGGAACTTGCGGCGGAAGAACCCTATGATAGAGCGCGAGGGATGCCTTGACCATTCCAGCGGAAATTGCGGCGCGCAAAGTATGACCGATATTTCCTTTTACCGACCCTACGCCCACAAGCGCGCCGCCTGGCTTATGTTCGCCCCATAGCGTTCCGATGATATCAAGCTCGCGCTCGTCGCTCTGCCTTATTCCTGAGCCGTCGGCCTCGATAAGACCAATTGACTTGACGCTCACGCCAGACTCTTCCGTTGCGCGGCGGAGGACGGCCGATGGATCTTCCTCGGAAGAATGGCCGACGGCCACTGAACGGACGAGAGCGTAAATTCTGTCGCGGTCGCGAAGAGCGTCTGAGCGGCGTTTAAGAACGAAGAACGCGCCGCCTTCGCCGGGAATCGTGCCGTCTTGATCGTACGAGAACGGATGAAGCGAGGTCGACTCGGAAAAGCGCACCTCGCCGGCGAGCCCTTCAAGATAGGCGCGCGAGATAGGCGGTGTTAAAGAGCCTACAAGAGAAACATCTACCCTTCGCGAAATAAGGTCGTCAATAGCATCGACAAGCGTCACCGCACCGGAAAGGATGCCTGCGTCCATAATGGCGGAAATTCCGTTGAAGGAACATTCGCGGGCAATCCATGAAGCGAAGCGGTAGCCGGTACCGAGGAGAAACGATGCGGCATCGGGGCGCGGCAAAGACTCGGCGAGCTTTGATTTCACAAGATCTATGGATTCTTCAGGCGCGCTCGGGAAGAACCTGCGAATAACATCCACCGTCTGGTCTAGAAACGTGGTGTGCTGCAGCCAGTTGACTGTTGACGCGTTAAAGGGAGGCGCATAACCAAGCCTCACCGAACCGCGTACGGAATCGGGAGAATGAGGTTTCATCGATGCGTCTGACAGCGCATCAAAAGCAAGTTGCGTCGCAAAATACAAATCCTGGTTTTCACCGACATTCACCTGACGCGGAAAATTCTGCATCGTCGGCACACAGGAGTAAAGATCTCCAAGCTGACCAATCCGCCGCGGGTAGGGACAATCGAAAATGCTCTTTCTGCCTAATGGCATTTCCGCCTCAAGCCCAGGAGGCGTGATAAGCTCCTTGCGTTCAAGAACGGCATTCCAGAGCGATGCGGGTGTGGGGCAGCCGGCGAACCGGCATGACATCCCCACAATCGCAATCGACTCTTGCGGCTTTACCTGTTCTGATTTCGCCATTGTTTATTTCATCATGAGCTCAGCGATTTTCGCGGCAAAGCGAGCGCCGTCAGGCACTGTAGAGCCTTCCGCGATGAGAGCGGAATCGTAAAGTAAGCCTACCGCATCTTCAAACTCAGCGCCCTTCATATCCTTAAGTTTGAGAACAAGCGGATGCGAAGAGTTGATTTCGAGAACGCGCTTCTCTTCAGGAACATCCTGCTTGAGCGCACGCATCATACGTACCATTGAAGGCGGCAGCGCGTGAGCCTGCTGGACGAGGCAGCACGGAGAAGATGTAAGGCGCGTTGATATGCGCACTTCGGAAACGTGCTTTTCAAGAACCTTTCCGACAGACGAGAGAAAATCCTTCATCGTCTCGGCGGCCTTTTCGTTAGCCGCCTTCTCAGCATTGCGCTCTTCATCGGAACCGAACGACACATCGCCCTTGGCGACATTCACAAACTTCTTTCCTTCGAACTCCCCGATAGACTCGGAGAGATATTCGTCGACGGGATCGCACCAGAGAAGAACATCACACCCGTGGCTGCGCGCCGATTCAAGAACTGGCGAGCGCCTTGCATCTTCTTCGCGGTCAGCAAGAATATAATAAATATCCTTTTGCGCGGAAGGCATATCGCGGACGTAATCTTCGAGGAAAACGCTCTTGCCGCCCTCCGTGCGAGCCGTAGGATACTTAAGAAGCTTCTTGATGCGATCGGCGCGGGCGTAATCAGAATGGACGCCCTCTTTAAGAACGGTACCGAAAGCAGCGTAAAACTCGGCGTAACGCTCAGGCGACTTCTTTTTCATCTCTTCGAGAACGGAGAGAACCTTCACCGTCACCGCATCTTTTATCTTCCTGATGACAGCATCATCCTGAAGCATCTCGCGCGATACATTGAGAGGAAGGTCGGAAGAATCTACAACGCCGTTTACAAAGCGAAGATATTCGGGAAGGAGCATCTCAATATCATCGCCGATAAACACATTGCGCACGTAAAGCGAGAGGCCCCTTTTTCTGTTGGGCATAAAAAGTTCCATCGTCGCCTTCTTCGGAAGGAAAAGAAGAGCTTTAAACTCCACTGCACCCTCGCCAGAGAAGGGAATAGTCTCAAAAGGCTTCTCCCAATCACGCGTAAGATGCTTGTAGAACTCGTCGTACTCCTCCTGTTTGACATCCTTCTTCTGACGCTTCCAAAGAGCAACCATTGTATTAAGCGGCTTCGCCTCGCGTTCAAGGCGAGATTTTTTAGCCTCTTCAGTTTCGTCAGAAGGAGCATCCTTCTTGCAGAACGTGATCGGATAGGCGATAAAGTCGGAATACTTTTTCACAAGATCGGCAACTCTCCAATAGTCGAGATATTCAAGCTGATCGTCACGGAGATGAAGCGTAATGGAAGTGCCGGGGAAATCGCGCTCGCCGTCGGAAATCGTGTACGATCCAGACATATCCGACTCCCAGCGGAAAGACTCTTCCGTGCCGCGCTTTTTCGTTTCAACCTCGACTTTTGAGGCAACCATAAACGCCGCATAAAATCCTACGCCGAACTGACCGATAAGCTCAGGAAGGGAATCGCCGCCCTTCTCGGCGAGCATCTGACGGAACTTCTTCGTGCCGGAACTTGCAATCGTGCCAAGATTACGCTCAAGCTCCTCGGCATCCATACCAAGGCCGTTATCGGAAATCGTAAGCGTTTTCGCCGCGCTGTCGGCGGCTATTTGAATCTTCCATTCAGGATTATCCGCAACGAGCGATTTATCGGTAAGAGCAAGAAATTTAGCGCGGTCAATCGCATCTGAGGCGTTCGAAAGAAGCTCGCGAAGGAATATTTCTTTCTTTGAATAAAGCGAATTTACCACGAGGTCTAACATCTGTGATATTTCAGCCTGGAACTGGTTTGTCTTTTTCATATTTTGTTTTATTTTAATTTCGTTATTCAGTTGTAAAAAAAACTCTTTTCTCACCTTTCCATTACATACCAGAGTATGCAGAAGAAGTGACATATCGTGCCCATAAGAACGAAAAGATGCCACACCATGTGAGAAAATTTAAGCGATTTCCAAAGGTAGAAGACGCACCCAAGCGTATAAAGGGCTCCGCCAACGGAAAGCCACATGGTGCCGAGCCCCTTAAGCTCACGCACAAGCGGAACTATTGCGGCAAGCACGGCCCACCCCATAGCGACGTATGCAAATGTCGAAATATATCTGAAGTGCCCTGTGGTTTTAACTTTGAAAAGAATTCCCACCAAAACTGCACCCCATTCGATGCCGAAAATCGACCACGCAAGCGCTGGATGATCTGGGCGCAGCGTGACAAGGCAAAACGGAGTATAGCTGCCTGCAATCAAAAGAAATATGGCAGCGTGGTCGAGAATATGAAGAACTTGTTTTGCTTTTTCATTCATAACCGCATGGTATGCGGACGATACGACATACATGAGAATTATGGATGAGGCGAAAATTGTCCCGCTTGTAATTTTCCATGCGACATCTCTTCCGCTCAGAACAGCCGCCCAGACAAGAAGCGCCATCGCCGCAGCGCCAAGATGCGAACCTACGACATGCGTAATCGTATTGGCTATCTCTTCGCCGTTAGTTTGTTTTCTTGTATTATTTTTATTCATTTTACGTCAATCACATGCTGAAAAACAAGGCAATTATACCATATTTCCAAGTTCCCTGCCTCATCACAAAAGCCTGCAAACGCAAATATAACAACTTTAATTGAGCCTTAGCTTCCTTTTGCTATCTTTCGATGGGATTTTTTCGAAAAAATCCTCAGAAATTGAACTGCCGCGGCTGTAATTGGATGACGCCACGACAGCGGAAAAGCCTCAAGCGCTTCAGCAACTCGCTCCTGAGAGATGTACTTACGCCAATCTTCCCTCGCCTTAAGAAGTTCAAGTGCAGAAAAAACACAACTTGCCTGACAGTATTTCCAAAGGCTGCCGCCGTGCTGGGCGTCAAGACGGCGCCTGAAATCAAGCGACAGAAATTTGTATCGCCAGTTTCTTTCCTTCCGCCAGCCAGAAGCCAAATTTCCGCAAGGGAGAGGGTTGTAGAGATAAAGGGAGTCGGGAATCGACGTCACACAGCGTGCAGAGGCTATGCAGGAGGAGAGAAATGCGGCATCTTCAAAAAAAGTCATGTCCTCATTGAAACGCAAAGAATTCTCTTCAAGAAAGGAACGCCTGAACGCACAGCGCCATACCTGACCCGGGAGTTTGCGCATTGAAAGAGAGCCTCCGTTATTCCAGCGGCGAACATCATCCATTGAATACCCAAAAAAGGCCGGCAAAAACTCCTCGCGCACCTCATACGCGCCGCGAATGGTTTGACTTGGTATTTCAGGGCCGCCATCGTATGTGAAAAAACACATGTCCGCGCCGCTTTCCAACAACGCCGAATGAGGCTTTGCAAAAAAATCTTTTTTTACGGTATCATCCGCATCGCAAAAGAAAACAATTTCCCCGCCGGCTTTTTCCAACCCGCGGTTTCTCGCCCAGGAAGGCCCCCTTCCTTGCGAATCCTCAATGATGATTTTCTCAACCTGACCGCCGAAAAAAGCTGCCGCCTCGTCTATCGATGAAAGCGCCGCGGGAAGCGTTTGAGATGCTTTATACGCGGGAATTATGACGCTTGCATCCATCATAACCGAGAGGACGCATCAGGCGCGGCGGCGGATGCGGGCGATGATCTTAGACGCTCCAAGATTTTTAAACCCGAAAAGAAGAAGGATCTTGCCGAAAAGATGACGCGATTCCGCGCGGACCTCAACGATTTCAATACCTTCCTTGTCGCATAGCGCCCTGAAATCCTTGAGAGTTATGCAATGGATGTTTGGAGTATCATACCACTCGAAAGGCAGCTGTTTGGAAACCGGAAGCCTGCCTCTGAAAAGAAGCGTAAAGCGAATGCGGTAAGCGGCGAAATTGGGGAATGTCACAATCGCCTCATCGGCTATTCGCAAAGCTTCGGAAAGAAGCCCGCGTGGATTTTTAACTTCCTGAAGAGTGTCGGAGACTACGACCGTATCGTAGCTGCCTGAAGGTATGCACGAAAGGCCGTCATCCACGTCAGCAAAAAGAACGGCGTGGCCATCAGCGATCGCCTCTTCAAACTTCTCAACATCAATCTCAACGCCGCTGCCCTTTGTGTTGCGCGTTTTTCTCAAAACATTGAGAAGCGAGCCGTCGCCGCAGCCGATATCGAGAATGCGCGAGCCGCGGCGGATCATCTTGACGACACCTGAATAAAGGCGCTCCTGCCACTTCATGACTTTGACCTCGCGATCGCCGAGAAAACCGCCGACAAGTTTCGACAGCTCATCGATATGCGTCAGAAAGGCATCATGACCTATGCCGTAATCAAGATGGCAGTAAGAGACATCCTTGCCGGCTTTCATAAGCGACGTTACCATTTCAAGGCTCTGCCATTCAGTAAAGAGGACATCTCCGCCGTAGGAAACGACAAGACACTTTGCCGTAACGCGGGCAAACGCCGCATCAAGCGAGCCATACGCCTTTACAGGATCGGCTTCATCCATAGCTCCTACGATATGAAGGTAGCTATTGGCGTCAAAGCGCGCGACGAATTTCTTTGCCTGATAATCAAGATAACTTTCTATCTGAAAATAAGTTTTAAAAAGCCTGTCTCGCTCTGCACGTTCTTCGGCGGAAGCGTTCACAAAACTCTCCTGAAGACGGCGGTCGAATTTGCCTTGAAGATGCTCTCTTGAAAGGTATGAAATATGCGCAAGCTGGCGAGCGGAGGCTAAACCGTTCTTAGGCCCTTTTCCATCGCCTTCAAGATAGTAATCCCCTCCCTTCCAAAGAGGATTTTCTGTGATGGAATTTTTTCCCATCACGTCAAAGGCTAACGCTTGAGTGTTAAGCGAGGGCGACGTAGCGACGAGAATAAGCTTTTCCATGTCATCAGGGAAGCGCGTAGCCCAATTGACGGCCTGAATCCCTCCGTAACTGCCGCCGATGAGAGCGGCAAGTTTTTTGACACCTATCTGCTTTAAAAAGAGCCTAAAAACATCGATTGCATCGTCAAAACTGTAACGCGGAAACGCCGACCCGTAAGGCTTGCCCGTCTCTGGGTTGATAGACATCGGCCCGGTAGTGCCGCTGCAGCCGCCAAGAACGTTAGCGCAGATTACGTGAAATTTATTCGTATCAATCGCCCTTCCAGGACCGATCATTCCCTCCCACCAGCCGCTCGGCTGTGTTTCGCCTGGCTTGATGCCTGCAACGTGCGCATCGCCCGTCAAAGCATGACAGATGTATATGGCGTTATTATCAGTCAAAGGAGCGCCACATTCCTCATACGCAACCTCGATATGCTTAAGACACCCTCCATACGCGAGACGAAGCTCGCCCTCAGGAAGTTCAAGCGTTATCTTTTTCGGCTCTACTATACCAACACCTTCAGTCATTTGAAAAACCCTTGAAAAACGGCTCACAATGCCTTGCGTTTGAGCATAACTAACGTTTCAAACCTCGCCGTGCGAGGGAACATATCAAACCTGCGTACAGATTCGACATCATAACAGCGGCATATCTCGCGAAGATCTCTCGTTAATGTTGCGGGATCACACGATACATAGAAAATATAAGGCGCAGACGAACGGGAAAGCCAGCTGGCAACACCGCGCTCAAGCCCGCCACGCGGCGGATCTACAATAACCGCCGTGCGTTCGGAGATGGAAATTCTGCGCATATTCCTGCCGACTTCCTCCGCGAAGAAACGCGCGGAGACAGAATTTTTCTCGGCATTTTTCTTCGCAAACGCCACTGCCTGCCGCCCTGATTCGATACCTGTCAGACGAGATGGATTGCAAAGAATTCCAAACAGCCCAACTCCGCAGTAAAGATCAAGAACCTCAGGGCAGAGTTCTTTAAGCTGATTATACCGCGAGACGACTGAAGAGGCGAGCTTTTCACCCATCTGCGAGTTTACCTGATAAAAACCGTCGGCAGGAACTTCAAACTCGCGCCCAAGAGTTGTTTCTTTAACGACATCGCCCTCGCGTGAGCGACCAATCCACCATTTGACGCCTGAAGCAGCCGTCCACCTGACTGTTACCGAGCCTTGCTTTTCAATATCACGACGAACAGCTACTGAGCCTTGCGTAAGAAGCTTGACTACCGCCGTGCGAATTGCAGGAAGAGCCGCATTTATCGCAGGAACGGCAAGAGGATCTTCAAAGACATCTACAACTTCATGCGAAGGCTCTGCCCTATATCCGATTACCCAGGCGCCCGAGCGTTTCTCAAAATGATAGACAACTTTATTGCGATAGTTGAGCATATCGCCAGGCGATTCGGAAGAAAAAGAGGCAACTGGAATTCTCGCACGCTCGAAAAACTCCTTAAGCTGCGCATCCTTGGCGGCTCTCTCACCTTCAAAAGAAATAGTCGAATAAACCATTCCCGGCACGGATGGACCGTTTTCAATGCGATGAGAACTCGCCTCGACAACTTCTACGAGGCGAGCTTTAACGAAGCTGCGCTTCTCTTCGACAATTTCAGCCTTGACCTGCTCTCCAGCCCAAGCTCCCGGCACGAACACGACGCGCCCGTCACCGAGGCGACCGAGACCGTCGCCACCATAGACGTTCTTTGCTATGTAAACGACGGATGTCATCTCAATTGAAAAACATTACTTGCGAACGAACTTAATTACACAGCCGCCGCCGCGGGCGAAGCGGAAATTCAACTTCTCGCCTGCTTTAACAACTTTGTTCTCATGAATATACTCGCACGGCTTTGTATCGGAAGAGGGAGCATCGCGGAAGATTTCAGCCGCCCATTCCCCTTCCTTGAGGAATTTGGCCGTATCAAGAGTCCAGTCACGAGAATTGCTGTCGGTAATGGCGGCAACATACCACGAACCATCGCGAGAGCGGCGGGCGACCGCCGCCATCGAATCCATATCGCCGTCAAGACCTACTACATCAGCCCAGACAACGGGAGTGGCAGCCATAAACTGGAATGACTCCATATTCTTTTCATATTTCGTAGGCGCGTCGCAAAGCATCTGCAACGGCGCTTCATAAAGAGCCATAAGGGCCATCTGACGGCTACGGGTACCGGGAGAGCCAGGATTTGCCCCAGAACCACCGAGATAATTATCCACGGGATAGTTATCCATCGCGCCAGGAGTATAATCCATGGGACCTGCCGTCATACGGAGAAACACATGCTTGACATCACAGTCAACAAAATAGCGAGTATCCTTCTTTCCCCACTTCATATGCTCAAGCCCGTGAACACCCTCGTAATTGAGAACGTTGGGATACGTGCGGCTCATGCCTGTAGGTCTGTGCGCGCCATGATAGTCGACAAGCATACGATGACGACGGCACGATTCGGCGAATTTCCAGAGGAACCTTTCGCAATCGGCATCTCCGCGATCCATAAAGTCAACCTTGAAACCTTTAACTCCCATCTTCGAGAAATGTGCGACGACCTTTTCCTCTTCGCCCGCAACTTGCGCCCATGCCATCCAAAGGATGATGCCTACGCCGCGCTCGTTTGCATAACGAATGATATGAGGAACGTCTACGGAAGGATGGAACTTCCAAATGTTGAGCGACTCGGACCAGCCTTCATCAAGAATGACATATTCCACACCTGTCTTTCGCGCAAAATCGATAAACCTCTCGTACGTCTTTGTATTGACGCCGTTATTTTCAGGAATGCGCTTGTTATCAAAGCAGTTCCACCAATCCCATGCAACTTTTCCAGGGCGCACCCACGCGAAGTCGTCACCTTCGACACGAGGACGGGCAAGAGCATTAACAAGATCTGCCTCAACAAACTGAGCGGGGCGATCGGCGAGAATAAAGCCTCTCCAAGGGAAAGTGCGCGTGCCTTGAGTTTCAACAAGATACTTCTCAAAGCCTGTAACACGAATCCAGCGGCCGCCCTTTTCAACCTTAAGTTCTCCCCATCCGCCGATGCGCTGCGTCGATGAAGGCCAAGGATCCATATAGGAATTAAAGCGAACTGCGCCAGAATTCAATTTGGCACCCTTGACGAGATTCCAGATGGGGAAATCAAAAACGTCAGATTCAACTACTGCAACATACTTGCCGCCGACAGTATAAACAAAAGGAAGAAATGCCTTATGCCCATCCTTAATAGACAGCTCTCCAGCCGTGCTGGCGGAAGGTATTATCTCTTCATGCCCTGCGGAAAACGTCTGACCGAACCAGCAACGGGCTTTAGCATCGGGGATTGTCAAGGGTGCTGTTTCTCCATCAACGCGAATGGTGTCTTTGAATTTAGTTTCAAAACGATAGGCAACGCCGTCATTGCGCGCCGCCAGACGAATACCCCAATCTCCGTAATCAGCAAAAAGCGTGTTCGCCGCGAGATTGATGGAGCTTTTCTTGTAAACAGGCGTTCCAACAGTGCCGGAAAGAGAGCCTTTTACAAAGCTTTTAAACTTTGCTCCATCCGACAATTCCTTGCCTGCAATCTTCATGCTGACGGGAGTATCAGCAACGACTAAAACGCCATCTCTAAAAACTTTATACGAGATAGACTTTCTATCAAATCGTATTTCATTGCGCCCGTCTGGCGAGAAAACAGAGGACACAGTATCTTGTGCGAACGCAAACACCGCCAAAGTTGTCGCGGCTGCAAACACTATCATTTTTTTTACCATCATTTAACTCCTTACTTGTAATTGATTTTAAATTTTTATTTCGCGTATTACTTTGATTTGCGAGGCCCATCTTCAATCTGAACATTATCAATAAGACGTGTTTTACCATCGTAAACCGCCACAAGCACACTTGAGCCCGGCTTAATCGTGCGTGACGGCTCTAAAGTCTCAGAGTCAACGCATTCTACGTAATCGACTTTAAGAGAAGCTTTTTCAAGCCTTTTGGCCACGGCGGAAACAGTCTTCACTTCTCCCTTTTTCACGGCTGCAAGGGTGCGCGAAATAACGAGCGCCCGTTCTTTTTCCTCCGCGCTTAGATATGTGTTTCTACTTGAAAGCGCAATGCCCGACTTCTCACGCACGATGGGAGCGAGGACGATTTTTACATCAAAATCCAAATCGCGCACCATACGCTTTATAATCGCCGCCTGCTGATAATCTTTGCGCCCGAAAACGGCAAAATTAGGCTGAACGATATTAAAAAGTTTCGCCACAACGGTGCATACACCTCTGAAATGCCCTGGGCGTTTTGCGCCGCAAAGCCCGCGTGAAAGAGAAACTTCATCAACGAAAACTGAATGATCGCCAAAATACATTGACTCATTCGAAGGAAGAAAAACGGCAGAAACTCCCGCAGCGCGGCACTTTGCCAAATCAGCCTTCTCATCACGCGGATAGACGGCGTAATCTTCACCTGGACCGAACTGAACGGGATTTACGAAAATACTGACAACAACATCATCAGCCCCGTTTTTTTTCGCCCGTTCAATAAGCGAAATATGACCTTCGTGAAGAAAACCCATCGTAGGAACAAGCGCGACAACGCGGTTTTCCAACCGCCTCTTACGCGCCCATTTCCTAAGTTTTGCAGAATCTCGAAATATTTTCATCTATTTACTGAAACAGTATTGTTAAACTCTCTATCTAATATTTGAGAATTATACCAAATCCTGCCCAAACGGGCAAACGCGGAGCCTTTGATTCTGTGACATAAAGAAGCTTTTTACAAAACAAAAAGGCGCGGCGGAATACCGCAACGCCCTTTTGTTCAATTCTCGCGTTTGAATTACGAGATTTCGGCGAGCTTTTTGAGGAGAGCGTAGTTCTCCTTGAAGCCGTCCTCAGCCTTCTTGAGCATAGCCTCGGCGTTCTCCTGACCGATCTTCTTGACGAGCTGCTTGAAGCGGTTCTCGCCACAGTCCTTCGAAAGAGCGCGCTCCGCGAAGGAAACCTTGTCGGACTTGTCAGCCGAGTCGATCTGAAGCTTCTTCTCCGCAAGCGTCGGGTTGTAACGCCAAAGCGGGAAGTGGACCGAGTCAACAGCGGCCTGCTGGTGAGCGGGACCCGTCTTCGTCAAGAGACCCTGCTCGATGCAGTGAGCGTATGCGACGATGAGCGCAGGACCGTCATAGTTCTCAGCCTCGTTGAAGGCCTTGACCGTTGCGGCAGGATTTGCACCCATCGAAACGTATGCGACATAGACGTTCTTGTACTGCATCTGCATGAGACCAAGATTCTTCTTAGCCTGGACCTTACCGGAAGCTGCGAACTTGGCGATCGCGCCGGTAGGCGTGGCCTTAGAAGCCTGGCCGCCGGTGTTGGAGTAAACTTCCGTATCCATGACGAGAACCTTGACGTTCTTGCCGGAAGCGAGAACATGGTCAAGACCACCGTAACCGATATCGTAAGCCCAGCCGTCACCACCGAGAATCCAGACAGACTTGCGGACGAGGTTGTCGGCAACAGAGAGGAGCTGACGACCGACGGCGCAAGTGCAGGGACCTTCCTTGCCAGAGCAGCAACCTGCCTTGAGAGCAGCCTTGAGCTCAGCAACGGCGGCGCGCATCTCTTCAACGCCCTGACCGTTCTCATCGAACTGGTTGATGGACTTAATCTTCGTCAAGACGGCCTTGATTGACTCAGGCGCCTCTTCCTTGGCGAGAACCTTGTCGACGAGTTCCATCGCAAAGCCGTAGAGCTTGTCGGCAGAAACGCGCATACCGAGACCGAACTGCGCGTTATCCTCGAAGAGAGAGTTGGACCACGCAGGACCGCGGCCGTCAGCACGCTGGCAGTACGGAGTCGTGGGCAAGTTGCCGCCGTAGATCGACGAGCAGCCCGTAGCGTTCGCGATGAGGAGACGATCGCCGCAAAGCTGGGTAAGGAGCTTGACGTAAGGCGTTTCACCGCAGCCTGCGCATGCGCCTGAGAACTCAAAGAGCGGACGCTTAAGCTGGCTGTCGAGAAGCATCTTGGTGTTGAGCTTGGAAGCATCAACCTCAGGGAGACCCAAGAAGAACTTCCAGTTCTCAGCTTCAGTCTTACGCAGAGGAATCTGCTCAACCATCTTGAGAGCACCCTTGGCCTTCATCGGGCACTTGACAACGCAGAGCTCGCAGCCCATGCAGTCTTCAGGAGCGATCTGAATGGTGACCTTCTCGCCGAACTTCGCGGTAAGCTTACCAGCATCAACCGACTTGAACGTTTCGGGAGCGCCCTCGAGAGAAGCGGCCGGATAAACCTTCATGCGGATAGCCGCGTGAGGGCAGATCGCCAAGCAGTTGCCGCACTGGATACAGGCGGAAGGATCCCAAGCGGGAATGAAAGCTGCGACATTGCGCTTCTCCCACTGAGTCGTCGCCGTCGGCCATGTGCCATCGTCAGGAATTGCGGAAACGGGAAGTTCGTTACCCTTCTGTGCAATCATCTTGGCGGTGACGTTCTTGATGAAGTCAGGCGCCTCAGCTGCAACAGCGGCGGGCATTTTGAGCTTGCCTGCGGGAGCGGAAGGATAGGAAACTTCCTCAATCGCGGCGGAAGCGGCCTCAATGCACTTCCAGTTCATCTCAACAACATCCTGGCCCTTCTTGGAGTAGGCCTTCTCGGCGTAGTCCTTGAGAACCTGGATAGGATCGAGCACCGTGCCATCAGCCTTCTTGAGCGTAATGCCGGAAAGCTTGAAGAACGCAGTCTGGAGAACTGTGTTGGTGCGCGTGCCCATGCCGTTTTCGCGAGCGATCTTCGCCGCGTCAATTACATAGAACTTAAGCTTCTTGTCGATAATCGCCTGCTCGACTTCATCAGGCATGTGATCCCAAATCTCGGCGGCCGTGTAGGGCGAAGCGAGAAGAAACACAGAGCCGGGCTTAGCGGCCTTGAGCATATCGTACTTCTCGAGATACGGGAAGCAGTGGCAAGCCGTGAAGTCAGCAGAGTTAATGAAATAAGGCGAGCGGATCATGTCGCTGCCGAAGCGGAGGTGCGAGATCGTAACGCCGCCGGACTTCTTGGAGTCATACTCGAAGTAACCCTGAGCGAAGTTCTCAGTGTAGTTACCGATGATCTTGATGGAGTTCTTGTTCGCGCCCACGGTGCCGTCAGCGCCGAGGCCCCAGAACATGCACTCCTTGCGGTCGCCCTTCGGAACGACGAACTCAGAGTCGCCAAGGATGTAGCGGCCCATGACGTCATCAACGATGCCGACGACGAAGTGGTCGACAGGCTTCTCAGCCGTCATGTTCGCGTAGATGTTGGCGCACATCTGAGGAGTGAAGTCCTTCGAACCGATACCGTAGCGGCCGGCGAGAACCTTCGGATACGCGTAGGAAATGATGCCTTCCTGCTTGGCCTGACCGATCGCGGCGCAGACGTCGAGGTAGAGAGGATCGTTAGCGCCAGGCTCTTTCGTGCGGTCGAGAACGGTGATGCACTTGACCGTGGCGGGAATGGCGGCGACGAAATCCTTCATCGAGAAAGGACGATAGAGGTGCACCTTGACGAGGCCGACCTTCTTGCCTTCCTTGACGAGGGCTTCGACAGTTTCGTGGAGCGTATCGCAGCCCGAACCCATAGCGATGACGACGTACTCTGCATCAGCGGCGCCGACGTAATCGTAGAGCTTGTACGCGCGGCCCGTGAGCTTGGCGAGCTTGTCCATGTACTTCTGGACGATGGCGGGAGTGGCGACATAATACTTCTCGCAGCTCTCGCGGCCCTGGAAGTTGATGTCGGGGTTCTGCGCAGTACCGCGCATCGTGGGATGCTCAGGATCGAGAGCGCGCTTGCGGAAATCTTCGACATACTTCTCTTCGATCATCTCGCGGATCTGATCCATCGGGATTTCGTCGATCTTCTGAACTTCGTGAGAAGTGCGGAAGCCGTCGAAGAAGTGGAGGAACGGAACCTTAGCCTCAAGCGTAGCGGCGTGGGCGACCATCGCCATATCGTGCGCTTCCTGAACGGAGTTGGAGCAGAGCATCGCAAAACCTGTCTGACGGCAGGCCATGACATCGCCGTGATCGCCGAAAATGCAGAGACCCTGGCAAGCGAGCGAACGTGCGGAAACATGGAAAACCGTGGGAGCAAGCTCGCCGGCAATCTTATACATGTTGGGGATCATGAGGAGCAAGCCCTGCGACGCGGTAAAGGTCGTCGTCAAAGAGCCTGTCGTCAAAGAACCGTGAACAGCGCCAGCGGCACCGCCTTCGGATTCCATCTCGACGATCGAGGGAATTGAACCCCAAATGTTGGTCTTCGCGAGGGAGGCGAGCTCGTCGCACGTCTCAGCCATCGGCGATGACGGAGTGATCGGATAAATCGCGGCTACTTCGGAGCACGCGAACGCAATTTGGGCGGCGGCTGTATTGCCGTCAACCATGATCTTCTTTGCCATTTTTCCTTTTTCCTTCACTGAATTGACAGTATAACGAAATCAATATCGTGTATTATACCAAAAATTCCCTCTTATTGGGGCGACTGTGGGTGCACCGAGAAATTTATGCAAGCGCCATTGATTTTCCGCTTGCTTTTTATATACGCATATACTATAATATATGCTATGCAAAACAAAAACTCTAAA
>JAHBAE010000089.1 GCA_018384485.1 Kiritimatiellia bacterium | reverse complement strand
TTTAGAGTTTTTGTTTTGCATAGCATATATTATAGTATATGCGTATATAAAAAGCAAGCGGAAAATCAATGGCGCTTGCATAAATTTCTCGGTGCACCCATTTGTTTTGAATGTGTCTTGCGTTGTTGACAAAGTGTCATTATTTATGATAAATTGTATGCGTTTTGTTTTCGTATTGATTTCGGTTACGTCAATGAAAGATATTTTTGATGCTATTTTTACCGTGAAGGATGCGGAGTCTAATGGGATTTCGCGTCAAAGACTTTCTTTGCTTGTGAAAGAAGGTAGGCTTGAGCGGATTGAGAGGGGAATTTATGCGCCCGTGGGAGATTCTCTATCCGGTTCGATGGAGATAGCGATACTTGCTCGACGAGGAACGGAGTTTGTTCTAACTCTTGAAAGTGCGCTTAGGGTTCATAATCTCACAACGGCAACACCACATGCCGTATGGATAGCTATGAAAAGAGGCGCTCGCTCGCCGCATGTTGCATTTCCGCTTGAAATAGTCAGAGTTAATGATCAAGCGTTCCGATATGGCGCCGAAGAGCATATCATTGACGGCGTGAAAGTTTTTGTTTATTCTGCGGCAAAGACTGTTGCAGATCTTTTCAAGTTTCGTAATCGAGTCGGTCTTGATATTGCAATCGCAGCTTTGAAAGAGGGGCTTTCGGATAAGCGTTTTACAGTAGATGAGTTTATGAAATGTGCTTCGGTCAATAAGGTGTCTCGAATTGTGATTCCGTATATTGAAGGGTTCTTTGCATGAACAGTAAAAAGAATTTACAAGATAGTGTTTTGGCTCGCTTAAAAAATATTGCTAAAGCGCACAATGTAGTTTATTTAGAAATTCTTTCTCGGTATGCCATTGAGAGATTCCTGAAACGCATTGAGCAAAGCGAGTATGCTTCACGTTGTATTCTCAAGGGCGGAACACTTTTTGTTCTTTGGAGCGAAGGCTTTAACTATATCGACCGACCATGGACGCGGACTTGGAGTTTAGAGGTGAGGGTAATCCTGCGGCTCTTTATGAAATGTTTAGGAGTTTAGCAGAGTTTGATACAATTGAGGATGACGGTATTCGATACGATTCGCATTCTGTTAAGTCTAGGGCAATTCGTGAGGATGATGATTACGGCGGAGTGCGTGTTTCATTTTTAGCTTATATTGGTACTGTTCGTATCCCTGTTCAGTTTGATGTTGGCATTGGTGATGCGATAACTCCGCCTGCTAAGAAGGCAATATTTCCGCCGCTCTTAGATATTTCAGCTCCTAAAATTAAAGTCTATCCGAAAGAAACTGTTATCGCGGAGAAGTTTGAAACGATTGTCAAACGAGGCGTTGCTAACAGTAGAATGAAAGATTATTATGACCTTTGGCTTTTGACAAGTGATTTATCACTGCAGAACGAGACGGTAAAAATGGCTATACGTCGAACATTTGCTCGCAGGGGAACTGTTTTGCCGAAAGATATCCCAGATGGTTTGACGCAATCATTTGCAAATGACAACCAGAAAATCATGCAATGGAGGGCATTCTTGAGGAAGAATCGACTTGCAGTTCAAGACTGTACATTTGTCGAAGTAGTTGAGAAAATTAGGCGCTACTTCTCTGATATGGACTTAATTCCATAAATTGCGACCTAAATTTTGAGATTTCCTAACGAAAGGAAAACTCTGCGACTCTCCGACTCTGCTTCCTCTGCGTTAAAAACTAACACTCCGCACCACGCACCGAATATTGCCGATGGCCATAGTTTGCAAACTGTGTCCATGAAAGGTGCCACTGCATTTTGCAAAATGCGGTGGTAAGAATTTTGCCTCGTGGTCGTCAATTCTCGTATGATATGCAGTATGTGAGGATTTGGGCGGAAGACTCGGAGAGGGACAGGCCCCACTGCATAGGATAGAGTGGGAGAATGGGTTAATGTTTGAATGTTAGAATGTTTGAATTGAGATTGGAAACAACTAGGACAACTGGTAAAGACAAGTTGTTTCAAATAAGTTATTTTCCTTTAACAAGATGCTCGACGGTGGATTCTACAGTTGCGCCCTCAGATTTGATTGCGAGATTATTCACTTGCCGCTTGTAAAACTAAATGTGGCTCTGAAAGGGTAAACGTGGGAATCTGTTCGTGAATTACGTTTAGCCTTTCAAAAGTGGCTATGGATTGAGGCCTGGACGTGTTGCAGCTCACAGATTCCAAATGTAAAATAAGTCGCAAGCGTTTTTGACGAAATTTCCTCGTGTTTCAGGGGCAGAACTCAATTTTGGGTGATGCTCCTGATTTTTTTTGTAAAAAAGTTAATTTTCCCTATTGACTTTTTTGAAAAAAGTAAGTATAATTACTTACTATGAATATAAAAAAGAAAAACTGGGCGTCTTATCGGCGCATTACGAGCAAACTCAAGCTGTTGCTCTCACAAGGACCTGTTCTCGAGGGGACGATATCAAAAGTGAATCTGAAAAATTCAGTACGATATCAGCTTACACACAAGGTGGAGGGTCGGACAAAGACTGTCTATATTCCATTTCAGGCGGTTGCAGAGGTGGAGGACTGGGTAAACCGCTGGAAGGAGGTGAAGAATCGTTTGAAGGAATTGAACGACTCTTCAAGATCAATCCTTCCGTCGGTTTTAGCCTCAAAGACGAATCCAACCACTGGATGCAAAAAGCCTTTGCCTTCAAAGGTCGTACGCCAGCAGCGCAGCCAGACTGCGGCGAAGTGCTTAAAGCGCTGAGAGGGTTCATTGAGCCGTACCGGCAAGTAATAAACCCACATTTGGTTGAATTAAACGGGAATCGCGACGAGGATAATTGCGCATACTCGTCGCTTTCCCTTTATTGGACGGTGATTATGGGCTTTTTTCTTCGTCTTCGAAGTCGCAATCAAATGGATATGACGCGCAATACAAGAGCCTATTCGGCAAGTATTTTTGAATTATCGGGGCAACCTTATAATCCAGATGATCGCAAGCTTCATACAGCTTGTTCTCAAACTTGCACTAATCTCTTGCGAGATGTTGAAACTAAAGCACTCGAAAAGGTATTGGTTGAGCTGGTGCGATATATGATACGCAGTAAGTTGTTTGATAATGCCAGATTATTTGGGTGTTTGTGTGTTGCGATAGACGGAACTCTTTGCGAGCGCAAACGTTCAAGCGAGCTGGATGCTATAGAAAAGCGGCGTTATTGTTTGGAGGCACGAATTATAACACCATGGGGATGGAATATTCCGCTATTGACGGAGAGTGTTGAACCATACAACAGCGAAAGAGAAAAGCAGGATTGTGAATTGGAAGCATTCAAGCGTTTGTCAAAGCGGTTGAAACGCTACTTCCCTAATCAAGGATTTTGCATTTTAGGGGATGCTCTTTATGCTTGTAAAAGTGTAATGGATATCTGCCGTGATTATAAATGGGAATACATTTTGACATTTAAGGAGGGGTCGATGCCGCGGATATATGAAAATATCAATTCTGCGATGCACAGAACGTTACAATACGGGCTTCTGAAGCAAGAAAGTGGGAATAACGAAGTTGATTCTTACGGATTGCTGACATGGGTTGACGGTCGGGGAACTGCATATGAAGATGGAGAAGGTGTGAACTTTCGAGTGGTGAGAATGAGCTGCTGGGGTGTTGGTGAAGATGCATACAATGGTGAATTTTGTACGAGTTTTGAAGTTTCATCATTTGAACGTGCGAAACAGGTTATAAATTATGGCAGACGTCGATGGAATATCGAAAACGGATTTAAAGTGGAGAAGTACGGAGGTTTCGGGTTGGAACACACTTTTTGTAATGATGATAAGGCGGGAAAGAATTACCATGTCTTAATGCAAATAGCGTATGCATTATGGCAAGTGTTTGAACAAGGGATGTTGGTGAGGTTAAGTGAGAAATGTCGTAAAATAACGGCGGAAGGCTGGGCTAAATTGTTGTTCGTGGGATTTTTGATGATTGGGTTGCACTATTTTCCTGTCGCAGAAATCGGTGTTATGAGAATGCGGCGATATCATTTGGTGGCGTGAGATGTAATCGGGGTGCGGTTCCCGAGGTTACGCCGCGAAATTCATACCGATGCGACGCATCGGTGTGGCTGCGCTTTGCCTAAAATAACGATTTGGGTGAAGAAGTGTATGGCATTATTGTAAATGGAGGAGACGATGGCGACGTTAGTCGACTTCCGTCTCCTCCATTTGGAATCTGTGGGTGTTGACCGACCGAGTACAATCTTACAAAAAAAATGATATAATTCAAGAGTAAATTATGACACCTATTAAAACATCAATTACGCTATTAAAAGCGATAGCGAACGACACCACGACTGCAAGGTGGTCTGAATTTTTTTACAAATACGAGCCCATGATGCGTAGCTATCTATCATCGCATTATTCGGCGCTTGATCATGACGACATCATCCAAGAGACAATGCGCTCGCTCGTAAAAGCACTTCCCAACTACCATTATACACCAGATGAAAACGGGCATTTTAAATCGTATTTGATAGGAATTGTACGGCACAAGGCGCTTGACCAGATTCGCAATCAGAAACGAGAGACTGAAATTGCCCAGCTCGCAGCAGACGATCCTACCGTAGCAACTGTCAAAAACAATAATTACGAGGAAAACGACCGAAAAGAGCGGATATTGAAAGTTGCGATCGATCAGCTTCTGGCAGACCCCTCAATAAATCAGCGCAACCGCGAGATATTCCGCCATGTCGCTCTCCTGCACGAGTCGCCTGAGGATGTAGCCTCTCGCTTCGGCATCACGCGCGGCAACGTCGATGTCATCAAAAATCGACTTGTTGGAAAGCTCTCTTCAATCGTATCCACGATGGAAGAGAGCGATCGCGGCAATGCGCGCTGCCTTTAACCGTTTCACCCATGAACAATTTATACAACACGAATAAGAGAGTGAAGATCGCGATAATCGGCGGCGGCGCTGCCGGTATGTTCGCGGCCGTTTCCGCAGCAATGCAGAAAACTCCCGCGCTTCTCATCGAGCGCAAAGCGCGCCTTGGCGCGAAAGTTTTGATGACCGCCAACGGAAGATGCAATTTCACAAAAGACATTTCAAGCGAAGATTTCATCCGTGACGTCAAATACTCCGCCGATTGGATAACTCCCGCCATACGCGAATGTCCGCCGCGCGAAATCATTAAATTCTTCCGCTCCCTCTCCATTCCCTTACGCCGCATGAGCGACGGGAGAATGTTCCCCGCCGATGGAAAGGCGGCGACAATCGTACACGCTTTCGGGGACATCCTCCGCGACAAGGGGCTGCCGGTTTTGACAAACTGCCCGGTAAGAGGAATAACACCTCTTCGCGGCGGCGGCTTTGTTGTGCATACAGCCACTTTCGACATTGAAGCCGACAATGTCATTATCGCTACGGGGGGCGCAAGCTATCCAAAAACAGGAAGCGTCGGCGACGGCCAGAATTTCGCTCGCGCTCTCGGCCATGAAATTACCGCGCTTAAGCCAGGTCTTATCGGCATGGAAACTCAGGAACGCAGAGTAACCGCACTTGCAGGAAGGCGCTTTGAAGACGGACGCGCAAAAGTCATCTCCCCCGAAGGGCGCGTTCTCTTTGACTATAGGGGCGAAGTCGACTGCGAAAAATTCGGATTGAGCGGCGGCGCGATATACAACTGCCAAAGATACATTGAGCATGAAGGGCTCAAAAACTTTACTCTCGAAGTATGGTTTGCGAAGGAGCGGCTCAAATTCGAGAATCTGCGCTCGCGGCCGCTAAAGGAAGCGATCGTCACCATTGGTGGCGTAAGCCTTGCCGATGTCGACAGCGCGACTATGCAGTCAAAGAAAGTGCCTGGGCTTTATTTTGCAGGCGAGGTTCTTGATATAGACGGCCCGACAGGAGGATACAACCTTTCACTCGCTTTTGCGACCGCGTCAAAGGCCGTCAGCCACATTGCCCGCGGCGAGAGGCAAGGAAGCTTAAACTTCGCGAAACGACGCGGCGGCCATCAAAAGTTCCAGCGCATGTAGAGCCGCCGCCTTGCGCACTTCATCGCGGGAGCCGGGAAAGATTCTGCTTTCCGTATGCACCCTTTCCGCCGATGCGGTCGCGAACCAGACGAGCCCGACTGGTTTTTCGCGTGTTCCGCCGCCTGGGCCGGCAATGCCGGTAACTGAGACCGCGAGATCCGTTTTTAAAAGCCTGCGAACGCCTTGTGCCATTTCAGCGGCACATTCCGCCGACACCGCCCCCTTGTTTTCAAGAAGAGCCCCATCAACTCCCAGGACATCGCGTTTTACACTGTTATCGTAGCTTATAACTCCGCCCCAGAAAACTTCACTTGCTCCTGCCACCGCCGTAATTGCCGCGCCGACTCCGCCGCCCGTGCACGACTCTGCCGTTGCGCAGGTCAACCTTTTTTCGGCGAGCATTCTAACGAGTTTTTCAGCCGTCACCATTTTTAGCCTCCTTGAAATATTTTATCGTCAACAACAAACGGAGAATGATTAATCGTATTGAGAGAAAAACGCGGCAGCAGATTCTCAAGAGAAACACTCTCGCCCTTTTCACACCACCCGCAAGAAGCTGCGAGGAACCCGATGATCTCCTCTGGCTTTACTCCTCGTTCGCGAAATGACGCAATGCGCGTATCGCCGTGACGTTTTGCAAGGCGCTTGCCATCGCTCCCGACCACGAGTGGAACATGGCAATACTCTGGGATTTTTTCCGCGCCAAGGTGCCGCGCAAGAAGAATCTGCGCTGGAGTTGCAGCGAGAAGATCATCTCCTCTGACAACCTCGGTAACTCCCATTTGAAGATCGTCGACGACGACGGCAAGAGTGTAGCCGGCTCCCGACTCGTCACGCGCAAGAGGGAAATCACCAAGCGTTCGTGAAACATTCATTGAGAAATAAGATGCAAAAACATCTTCAAAGGAAATTACAGATTGCGAAGGCACGGCAAACCTCCAGCACGGAGAATTTTTCACCTTCGCCGCTTCCTGCCAAGAAGAAAACTTTCCTCTGCAAGTGCCCGGATAGTAGAGCTGATCGCCCTCATGCGGAGCCGACTGCGCAGCTTCCACATCACGCCGAGAACATACGCACGGATATATGAGCGATTTTTCGTGAAGTTTGCGCACGGCCTCGCGGTAAAGGTCAACTCTTTCGGACTGCCTGTAAAATTCATCCCACTCAAAGCCAAGCCATTTCAAATCCTCAAGAGCCTGCAAATCGGCCCCTGCCTTATCGCGCGGATGATCAAGGTCTTCCATGCGCATGATCACTTTGCCGCCAAGAGAGCGGGCTCGAAGATATGCGATCATGAAAGTGCGCACATTGCCAAGGTGAAGCGCACCGGTAGGGCTGGGAGCCAGCCTCCCGACATACTTTCCTGAAATGCTCACGCAGTAACTCCCAAAAGATCTTTTAGCGCCGCAAGCTGAGAGGGATTGCCGAGAACGAAAAGCGTATCGCCCTCCTCAAGCTCCCAATCAGGCCCGACATTGCGCGTCATGTGCCCTGATCTGTCAACGGCAACAATCATCGCGCCCGTCTTCGCCCGCACGCCAAGCGACCCGATAGTGGCGCCCGCCACAGGCGAGTAGCCATCAAGAACAAAGCGATGTACATCACCGTGGGGGGCGGGAACTGAAGTAGAGCGAGCCAATCCCTCGCGGCGCTCCTCCGCCGTAAGAGCTTCAAAAAACCGCTCGGTGGCGCGCCGCCCGATATTGATGAAAAGCTGCCAGCCGACAATGCCGAAAACGATTATCGTACCGCCCACAGCCAAGGCCGGCCATCCGCCAGAGGGCGCGATGGTCACGTTGATCATCGTCCAGACCACGAAAAATATCGCGCTTGCCGAGACTGCGGAAATCGACCTCACCACCTGACGGAATGCGCTGCTCCATTTTGAAGAGGCGCCCTCACCGGAAAGAAGCTCCGCAACATCGCTGCCGACAGAACGCGACGCGGCAAGAACAAGCGGCAAAAGGGAGACCGAAAAGAAATTTGCGAGCAAGAAAGAAATTATGACGTCATTAGACTCAAGAACACCTGAAAGCGCGCTAAAGTCTATGCGGTGGAGAAACGAGCATGAAGCTGCGACGGCGATCATAAGAACTATATAAACGCCGAGTTTAACAAGGTCTCCCTTCAACTTCGAAAACGCCAGGGCACCCTCCGAGGCGCTGATGCGCTCAAGCCACGAATGATACGCCGCTAAAAACTCACGCGCTTTTGAAGGAATGCGCGACTGGATAATATCGCCGACTCTGTCGGACGAACGGACCATAAAAGGATTTAGAAGCGTCGTTAGAAGCGACGCTCCAACGGCAACCGGGAAGACATCGCTTTCCGGATTGTTTGTAAGCCCAGCGTAAAGAACTGCCACCATAAAAGCAAATTCCCCCGTCTGCGCAAGCGACATGGCGCATTGGACGGAAGTTTTCACATCAAGCCCCGTTGCGACAGAGGCGAATAAAATGTTAACAAACTTGCCGCCCATGATAACAGCAGAAACGAGAAGTATCTTAGGAGCATGATTCCAAAGAACCACGGGATCGACAAGAAGACCTATCGACACGAAGAACACGGCGGCGAACATCGTCTTCAACGGCTCAACAAGATTGGCAACCTTTCCATGAACATCGCTTGAAGCTCCTACAATGCCAATGAGAAATGCGCCGAGAGCAAGGGAGAAATCACACTTATAGGCGATGAACGAGACGAAGAAGCAAAGCCCGAGCATCGTAAGGCACAAAGCTTCGTCGTCACGGCGGCGATCGACCGATTTAAGAAGACGCGGCACAAGAACAAACCCGAAAACGAGAACGGCAAGAAAGAAAACAAAAAGCCAACCAAGCGACGCGGCAAATGCGCCAGCCGACATTCCGCCGCCGTTTGCAAAGCCTGTGGCAACGGCAATCATGCCGACACAGAGAATATCTTCACACACTGAAGTTCCGAGCGCGTACTTTGTAAACGGCTTATTCGCCCAACCCATTTCGCCGACGACTTTTGCAAGAAGGGTTGTTGCCGAGTCGCACATGGCAAGCCCGAGAAAGAAAGACGGAACTGAAGACCAGCCGAAAACGCGAGTTCCCAAGGTATGCCCAAGCCACGTCATCACCAGAGTATCTACGAGAGCCACCGGAAGAGCCACGGCACGAATGCGTTTCATATCTCGCGCAGAAAAGGAAAGGCCCATCGCAAACATGAGAAACACGACGCCAAGCTGCCCTATCACGCCTATTGAATCGGGATTGGCAAGAAAACTGCCTCCGGGCGTGTGAGAACCGATTAAGACACCGACTAAAATATAGCCTATCACCTTAGGCCATTTCAGACGCGAAAAGAGAACGGCTATTCCTCCGGCAATCGCCATAAGAACTGCAAGATCCCGGACAAATGCGCTTTCGGAAGTCACGCCATTCTCCTTGCTGACGCCATCGAAAGCGTAACCGCTACGAAAGCGAAAATCGCTCCGGCGAAAAGAAAGAGAGGAAAATGCTCATCCCATCTGTCGTATGCCTGAGACTCTATTGTCGTAGTCTCGAGTTTGTCAATCTCTTCAAGCGCCTTTTTCAAAGAATCACGGTCGTTTACAGGGAAGTACGCCCCGCCCGTCTTTCGCGAAATTGCCTTAAGCTGCCCCTCGTCAAATGCCATATCGGAATAACCGATGGAAACGCGCCCGAATATGTCACGCGCAAAGATGGGAGTGCGTCTCGCTCGCGTGCCGACGCCGATGGCGTAGACTTTAACGCCCATTTTCGCCGCAGCCTCAGCGGCCGCTTCTGGCTCGACCGCACCAGTATTGCTTACTCCGTCAGAAAGGAGAATGACGATTTTCGACTTCGGCGCGGCATCTTTAAGGCGCGCAAGAGCAGTCGCAAGGCCATCGCCTATCGCCGTCATCGCCTCGTCGGAAGCGATCGCACGGCCTTGGGCATCGTAAGAACCGGTGGGAATCTGCACCGCTTTAAGGACATTCAGAAGAGCCTGATGATCCGCCGTCAACGGCGAGCGCGTCGCAGCATAGCCACCGAACGTAACAAGACCTATAAGATCATCGGGGCGGTTTTCCACAAACTCCGCAAAAAGTTTTTTCACTATCGCAAGGCGCGTCGTTTCACGCGAGAAGCGCTCTCCCTTCGGCGTCAGATCAAGAGCCTCCATCGAACCTGAGACATCTACCGTCATCGCTATGGCTATAGCGTCAACCGTCTTTTTAGCGCGCGCAAGCGGGGTGCGGGGACGCGCGGCGGCGATAACGAGAAGAGCGAGCGCAGCAAGAAGAATGAATGGCGATAAGGCCGCAATGCGGGCTCTAAGCCCAGCCGAGGAAGATTTCGGAAGACGGCCAAAACCAGAAAAGCGTATGCCCGCTTTTCTTCCACGCCTCAAAAGCCGCCACGCGGCAAAGGCGAGAGGAAGGAGAAAAGCGAACATCCATGGAAAGGCGAATGTCATTGAGCCCTCCTGTCTGACGAATCGTCTTTCAAGTATCCACGCGCAGCCTGCGTAGCTTCGTCGGCCATTTCAGGATTCGCCTCAACGCCTGCGAACTTCACCATATCGGCAGACTCAAGAAACTTTGCGAGAGCCTCCTTGCCCGCCGCACCCGCATCGCGAAACTGGAGAAGAAACTCCTCTGTCGTAAGATGAGGCGCTCTGATTCCGTATTTGCGCTGAACATAGCGCCTTACGACCATCGTAAGCTCAACATAAAAATCTTTGTAGCGGCCTCTGCCAGGAAGCCCTTTAAGAAGAAGCCTATCAAGCTCCACCCATGCGCGCTCAATCGGACTCATCCGATGTTCTTTCACCTTTCTCGCCGCAAACGAGAGAAGTTTGAAAACGGCAAAACATAAAACTGCCGCAGCGGAAAGAATTAAAGCGACAATACCCGCTAACTTCCATGAAAGCGGAGGCAAATCCTTCTTGGGCGAACATTCCATCTCTCCCGTCACGCTTTCACGCGGCTCGGGAGGCGTAAAATACACGGGGCCTGCCACCATATCGCCAACTGCAAACGGGCGGATTTTATAAACTTCCGCACAAGGCTCAGGAACGAGCCTCCAGTTCGCCGTTTTCACTACAGTGCCGTTCTTCTCTCGGAGCGGCTCATCTTCAAAATCCTCCGCTAAGGAAAAGCCTGTCACGCGATCGCGCAGATCGGGAAGAGGGACTTCCTTCGACGAGGAGGAAATCACTTCAACTTTTAAAAAAACGCTTTTTGCAGGGTCGATCACCTGCGTATCCGACTCCACCTTCACTGAAACGCCGTTTTGCGACGCTTCAAAAAGGATGGCTGCCATCAAACTTAGAAGAAACATTATCCGCTCACCTCCCGAATAAAATGAATATCAGCGCTTCTTAGCGCGCCTTTTAAAAAGCGCCCTTACCCCGTCGATGTAAGGCTTGTCGGTTGAGATATAGAGAGTTTCAATCCCTGATTTAAGGAACATCCGCGAAAGGCGAGATTCCTCATCGAGAGCCTTCTCGGAAAACTCCCTGCGCACCTTCGCACTTGATGTATCGACCAAAAGAAGCTCACCCGTCTCAGGGTCCTCAATCTCCACGAGACCGACATCAGGCAGAGTGCGTTCCGCCGGATCTGAAACAGGCACGCAAACAAGATCATGATGGTGCGCCGTGGCCCGCAAAAGACGCTCAAAGGAACCCTTCCCCTCTTCCCTCGCCGTTCCGGAGGAAATAAAATCAGACACGAGAAAAACTACCGCGCGACGCTTCTGCACGCCGTTTAGAAAACGGAGCGCCTCTGATATATCCGTTGCGCCTTCAGCGCCGTCCTCGGCGGCAAGCACTTCGCGCACGAGACGCATCACGGAATCGCGCCCTTTGCGCGGCGGAATATATTTGACGATCTTATCGGAAAAAAGAACAAGGCCTATCTTATCCTGGTTTCTTATCGCCGTAAGAGCGAGAAGTGCCGTAACCTCCGCGGCAAGCTCCATCTTGGACCTGCGCTGAGAACCGTAGCTCTGCGAACCTGAAACATCGACGAGAAAAAGAATCGTAAGCTCGCGCTCCTCGCTGAAGCGTTTTATAAACGGCATGCCCGTACGCGCCGTGACATTCCAGTCGATAGTTCTTACATCGTCACCCGGCGTATACGGACGAACCTCGTCAAACTCCACTCCCTGCCCTTTGAACGAGGAATGGTAATCGCCCGAAAGCTGATCGTCAATCAGCCTGTTGGTGAGGATTCTTATTCTCCCCACCTTCGCCATCAATTCTTTAATATCTGCTGACATGCTCTTTTCCCAAAAGGGCGCCTAATGCCTGCAACAAGCCAAACACCTTACGGAACGGGCACTTCTGAAAGGATCTTATCTATCACATCGTCAGATGTAACGCCTTCCGCCTCCGCTTCATACGTAAGAAGAATACGGTGGCGGAGAACATCGTGAACAACCTCTTTCACATCTTGCGGCGTTGCGTACGCGCGGGCGTGAAGGAGAGCATTGCCCCTCGATGCGAGATTCAAGGCGAGAGTCGCGCGCGGAGACGCGCCGTTTTGAATCATCGCGTTTTTCTCTCGCGTCTTGAATACTATGTCGAGAATGTAATCGCCAACCTTCTCATCGCAATAGACATCGGCGAGAGTCGCTTTCAGGCACTTAACGTCCTCAAGAGTGCACACGCCTTTCGCTTCGGGGAGAGCGGCAGAATTGGCAAACCTCTGCATGATGCGCCGTTCATCCGCCTTTGAAGGCGTTTCAACGAGGCACTTGAACATAAAGCGGTCAACCTGAGCTTCGGGAAGCGGATAGGTGCCTTCCTGCTCAATCGGGTTCTGAGTAGCGAGAACTAGGAACGGACTTGGAAGAGGATACGTCTCATCTCCTATCGTAACCTGCTTCTCCTGCATCGCTTCGAGGAGAGCCGACTGCACCTTTGCGGGAGCGCGGTTTATTTCATCGGCAAGAAGGAGATTAGTAAAAACAGGCCCCTTCTTCGGCGAAAACTCGCCTGTCTTCGGCGAATAAACGAGAGTGCCGACGACATCGGCAGGAAGAAGATCGGGAGTGAAAGAAATACGCTTTGAATCAAGGGAAAGCACCTTCGCAAGTGTGTTTACGGAGAGCGTCTTTGCAAGCCCGGGAACACCTTCAAGAAGAATATGCCCGCCGGTAGCCATGGCAAGAATGAGCCTATCGACAAGCTTCTCCTGCCCGACGATGACCTTACCTACTTCTTCGCGGATTTTAGAAACAAGCTCTCCCTGCGCCGCGATCCTGTTTGTAGCTTCCTTCAAGTCCATCTTTATTCTCCTTCGTTTTATTTAGTTTGATCGTTAAAAGCCTCTTTTAGACCTTTTATTATAACCTTTAAATCTGGCCACCTCGCCGCCGCCACACGTTTTATGCCGACGGTAAGCTCAATTCTCTCTCTTGCCGCAGCCGCCTCTCCTGCCGATACTGGAAGCGAGGCGCGCCGCCGCTTGAGATGTTCCTGCCAAAGTCTGCGGACAAACTCTTTCATTTCGTCCACAATCTCCATCGTAGTCGCCTGCGCCTTAATCTGCTCGGCAAGTACAGTGTCGAGAATGCATCTCTCCTCGCCGGAAAGAGCTTCACTCCACGCGGAGAATACATCTTCTTCCGATTGCGCAGATTTCTTCCACATTTCTACGAACGAAACGGTAAACGGATGCGAAAAGCACTCAAGGGGAACAAAATCTTTGAGCATCACTTCTATCTTGCCCCTGTCGGCAGAAATCTCATTTTCAAGAAGAAAAGCGCAAAACGCGATTTCAAGAGGCGGGGGCGGTATCACCTTAGACGCATCCTCACCCTTTATGGGTGTAGGCGCTTGCACCTCTTGCGGCTTTTCCTCGACTATTTCCTCTTCGGCCTTATGAGGAAGATTCTTGCGCGCCGGCGCGGCGGCGCGGAATTTCTCAAGCTCCTCCGAAAGCGCGGCTTCTGGAATATTAAGCAGCTTTGCGCATTCCGAAACCATTGAGGCTCTCAGGACGGCATTCGTGGAAGAAGCAATAGTTTCTATCAAAGCGCGGAAAACTCTGTTTACCGCATCCATCCCTTCTGGGTTCGTCTCCTTTGCGCGCTCCGCACGCACTTGGAATGAGACTATCGATTCCGCCTTTTCGAGAAGCGAGGCGAAATCATCGGCAGAATGCGTCCTTAAAAAGGAGTCGGGATCATTGCCGCCCGGAAGGGATACGACTCTAACCGGTATTTCCGATGCAAGAAGCAGCCTTGCCGACTTTACCGCCGCCTTTGAGCCCGCGGCGTCATCATCGTAGACGAGCACTGCGGAGTCGGTCACGCGCTTGAGCATCTTCACATGCTCTTCGGTAAAAGCGGTGCCTTGACCTGCCACAGCAGTAGTAAACCCTGCCGAATGAAGGCGGATGCAATCTATCTGCCCTTCGCATACTATCACCTCGTGACGAGGAGATTTCGCTATTTGCACAGAAGCCTTGTCGAAACCGAAAAGAACAGAAGATTTTTTGAAAATGGTAGTCTCGGGCGAATTTACGTATTTGCCAGAACGCTTATCTTCCACAAGTTGACGGCCTGAAAAACCAACCACCCGCCCTTGCTTGTCGCGAATGGTGAACATAAGCCGCCCGCCGAAGCGATGATACCCCGCATCCCCCGGCCGCGTAGGCGCACGGATGACGCCTGCCTCCTCAAGCTCGGCGTCTGTAAAGGAATGCTTCTCAGCCCATTTGCGAATATTAGCCGCCCCCACCGGCGCGTAGCCGATCGTCCATTCCTCCTGCACTTCTTCGCTAATATCACGACCTGCAAGATAATCGCGCGCTAAAGAAGCCTCCTTGGTCTTTTGGAGACACCTGCGGTAAAATGCCGCCAACTCCGCCATAAGAGCATAAAGGCGTTTGCGCCTGCCCGCAAGAGGGTCTTCCTTCTCCTTTATTTCCACGCCGCATTGCGAGGCGAGCTTCTTGACGGCCTCAACAAATGTAAGCCCATCCATCTTTTGGACAAACTTTATTGCATCACCCGATTCGCCACAGCCGAAGCAGTGGTAATAGCCGCGCGAATCATTGATGTTGAACGAGGGAGTCTTTTCGTTATGAAAAGGGCAGCAAGCTTTTTTGGACGCTCCCGTAGACCTTATCGCAATGCCGTAGGAAGCAATAAGATCTGCCAAATCAATCCTCTGCTTTATCTCCTCTACAGTAGAATCTGTAATGCCCTTTTCCATTAGCGGAATATTATACCAAATCTTGAAACTACTTTGACGAGGGTTGAAGTGACGAAAGAGCAACGGAACAGGCAAACTGCGACAATGGCGTTGTAACAATCCCCACGCCCTCGCGCTCTGCCGCCTCGCGCATATCGTCGGGGACGGGACGGGAATGGCAGATTACAACCACCTCCACGCCTGCAAGCGTGCAAACGGCAACTGCATTGAGATGGTTTTGAACTGTAATCAACACGGAACTGTCGCCGCAATGCCCCATTACATCTGAAAGAAGATCTCCCGTATACGCGGATGTGATTTCAGCATCCTCATTCGGGACAACAACTGTAGCTTGCAGTTTTTCCACTAATTCATTAAATTTCATATTATTTACCTATTTAAAACGCTGTTAAACGCGGCGAAATCAGAACGGTCTTATTCTGAAAAACTTCCTTCAAAGAGGAAACGTTAAATTGCGAAATTTCAGCTTCAGACCATACTTTTGCGACATCATCCAAATTGTGCGCATCTGATGAGCGCGTAACGGTATATCCTTCCACTTTAGGAAGGTAAATTTGCTCATCTGCCGTGCGCGAAAACTCTACGGCATCAAAGCACCCATCGGGAATCGCACCTAAACCGCTGAAAACGGAATAGTTGGGCCTATCAACATGAGCTGCTATATACAACCCGCCAAGCTCATGAACTTTCGCAGATGTCTCAGGAATGGTTCTGCGGCAGCCCATGGCAAGAATGCGCCATTCCATATCTATAATATCGTCATCCCATGTTACGACAGGCTGATCGCCGAACGTTTCAGAGTCGTTCACGCGCTTGGGCATGGCCTCGTAGACCCAATCAGTCATTTTGAGTGCCGCCTCGACAGTATCAAAGATGCATAATGTATGTACTTCTTCGGCCGTCTGCACCTCAAGTCCCGGCAAAAAACCGATACCGGCCTTCCTTGCACATTCCGCTACAGCTGGAGTATTTCGCGCAGATTGATGGTCGGAAAGAACGAAACCTCCAAGCCCCGCAGCCTTGACGCGGGAAACGATCTCGCCAGGCGACATGGACAGAGAAGCGCACGGCGAAAGACACGAATGCATATGAAGGTCAAATCTCATAGGCATATTATACCAAAATTACAACACCTAAAGGCCTAAAATATGTTATACTATAAATTATGAATATCTCAGACATTGTCCAGGTTCTCGACGGCACTCTCGTAGCCGGTGGAAATTCAACCCGCACAGTAGGAGCGGTCGTTGCGAACGACCTTATGAGTGATGTATTGCTGAACGATGCCGATGACATTCTTCTGCTCACATCGCTCGCTTCCGACCAAGCGATTCGCACGGCGAATATTGTAGGAGCGATGTGCGTTGTGGTGCATAATGCAAAGCCACTCCCGCAGACGATGTGCCAGGTGGCTGATACGCTTGGAATCCCCTTAGTCTCCTCGCCGCTGAGTAAATACGAAAGCTGCATTAGGGTGCATGAGTTCCTCTCCAAGGAATAATGGAATACAGACCCACGATACTCACAGGAGGGGACACGCGCAGCGATGATCAGATAATCGCCGCCCACAATAAATCTGTCCGGCGCGTATCGGGGCCCACCCTTCCTGGAGCGGAAGATTCTCCGCTCGTCATCATGGAGCTCCTGCAGCGCCTTCGCGTCAAAGACGTGATGCGCTCAAGGAATATCATCTCCGTCGTTAGGACCGATTCTATGCGCTTCGCCCAGAACTTGATGAAGCGCAACAATATCTCGGGCGTGCCTGTTCTTGAGAACAAGAGGCTTTTCGGCATCCTCTCCGTAAACGACATCATTCGCGCCCTTGAAGGCGGCTGGATTGAAGACTCCTGCCAGCAGCACATGGCAACGAATCTCATTGTGCTTGAAGAGGATATGCCGCTGGCGTTCGCCATCAAATATTTTGAAAACTACACTTTCGGCAGGTTCCCCGTCTTGAACAAAGACCGCGACCTCGTTGGCATCGTCTCGCAGCGCGACGTTATGCGAGTTCTGATGAAGGAGCTTACGGATGAGCTTTCGCGCCTTGAGGGAAAAGCAGATATCGGAAAAACTTCAGAGCCCGCGAAAAGCGAAGGTGCCCTTCCTTACTATTCGATGCGCCAGTTCGTCGTAGTGCGCAACGATCTCTCCCACGCCGGGAAGGCGGCTAACGAGATTAAGAAAATGCTTTCAGACGCAGGCGTCGATAAAAAACTCATCCGCCGCGTTGCTGTTGCCGCGTATGAACTCGAAATCAACATCTGCATCCATTCCGTAGGCGGCACAATAACATTCATTCTCGACACGGAAAAAGCCACGATTGTAGCGAAAGATAGCGGGCCTGGAATTGAGGATGTGGAATGGGCATGCCAAGACGGCACATCCACCGCGAACGATTGGATTCGCTCCATGGGCTTCGGCGCTGGAATGGGGCTGTCAAATTCCAAGCGCGTCGCCGACACTTTTGACATAAAATCAAAAATCCCCACGGGCACTACGGTGATGTGCACCTTTATGTTGTCCAAAGGGGAAAATTCAAAACCAATGTGTAACATCCAGAAAGGAGAAGTCCAGTGAACGGAACAACAGAGCAGATGACGCCGGAAATAAGGGCGTTCATCGAAGAATGGAAATCAAAACCAGGGAACCTGATTATGGTTCTCCACAAGGTGCAGCAGACATACGGCTACATTCCGCGCGATGTCGCCATCGAGACGTCTAAACTTCTTGATGTGCCTCTCGCGAAGATTTACGGAGTGGTGACGTTCTATAATTTCTTCAAACTCCAGAAGGCCGGAAAGTACATCATCCAGGTCTGTCTCGGAACAGCGTGCTATCTGCGCGGCGGCGACGATGTGATTAAGGAATTCGAAAAGCAGCTCGGCATCGGCGTCAACGGAACGACGGCCGACGGACTCTTCTCAATTGAAGCCGTCCGTTGCATCGGCTGCTGCGGTCTTGCGCCGGCGGCAGTTATCAACGGCGAAGTCCACGGCAAGCTTACGACGAAGGATGTCGCAGGCATCATCGCCAAGTACCGCGAACTCGGTTAATTATTTTAGGAGGTAATGAAAATGGCTAAAATGACTTTGGAAGACCTTCGCCGCATGCGAGAAGCGAAGCAGAAGGCGATGGAAATGCGCGACAGCGCCAATAAGGATATCCAGGTTATCGTCGGAATGGGAACTTGCGGCATCGCCGCGGGCGCGAAGGAGACTTTCTCCGCCCTTCTCGATACCCTCACAGAAAAAGGGCTTACAAACGTGCTCGTACGCCAGACAGGCTGCATGGGTCTTTGCCACTCCGAACCTACGGTCGAAGTCGT
Source organism: Kiritimatiellia bacterium (assembly GCA_018384485.1). Taxonomy (GTDB): domain Bacteria; phylum Verrucomicrobiota; class Kiritimatiellia; order RFP12; family UBA1067; genus UBA1067. The sequence goes on along the minus strand of JAHBAE010000089.1, from coordinate 30,165 downwards.
AGCGCCCGGAATGCCTGCCGTCATCTACGGAAAGGTCGATGCGGCGACAGCGAAGGAAATCGTTGAAAAGCACATCATCGGCAAAGAACTCGTCGACGCGAAGATATGCGATAAGCCTTCCATCGACATCATCAAGGAGAATTAAGAACCATGGCTTACGAATCTTATATCCTCGTTTGCGGAGGCACGGCGTGTTTCTCTGGCGGCGGCGACAAAATCATTGAAGAGTTTAAAAAGCAGCTCGCGGATGCCGGCCTTACCGAAAAGGTGCAGGTAGTCGCTACGGGATGCTTGGGCTTCTGCGAACAAGGGCCGATCGTCAAGGTGCTTCCTCAGGGCACGTTCTACGTGCAGGTGAAGGCCGATGACGTCAAGGAAATCGTCAACGAGCACCTCATCAAGGGCCGCGTTGTTCAGCGCCTTTGCTACGATCCTGCGCAGGCGAAGAATCACGTCGCCGAGGCAAACATTCCGTTCTACCAGAAGCAGTACCGCATCGTCCTTAGAAACTGCGGCGTGATCGACCCTGAAAAGATCGAAGACTACATCGCACGCGATGGTTACAAGGCGATCGAGAAGGTTCTCTTCGAGATGACGCCCGAGCAGGTCGTTGAAGAAATCCTCAAGTCCGGGCTTCGCGGCCGCGGCGGTGCGGGCTTCCCCACAGGTATGAAGTGGAAGTTCGCCCAGGCGCAGCCCAAGGGTCAGAAGTACATGGTTTGCAATGCCGACGAAGGCGACCCCGGCGCATATATGGACCGCTCCACTCTCGAAGGCGACCCCCACTCGATTCTCGAAGCCATGATCATCGCCGGCTACGCGATCGGCGCAAACAAGGGCTACATCTACATTCGTGCGGAGTATCCTCTCGCCATTCACCGTCTTGAGCTCGCCATCAAGCAGGCTCGCGAGTACGGGCTTCTCGGCGAAAAGATTCTCGGCTCCGAGCACGATTTCGATATTGAGCTCAGGCTCGGTGCAGGTGCGTTCGTCTGCGGTGAAGAAACAGCCCTTCTCCAGTCGATCGAAGGCAACCGCGGAATGCCGAAGCCCCGTCCTCCGTTCCCGGCCGTAAAGGGTCTCTGGGGCTGCCCGACGGTAATCAACAACGTTGAAACTCTCGCCAACATTCCCGTCATCATCAACAAGGGCGCCGACTGGTTCAACAAGATCGGCACCGCGACGACGAAGGGAACAAAGGTCTTCGCTCTTACCGGTAAGGTGAACAACTCCGGCCTCATCGAGGTCCCCATGGGAACAACGCTCCGCGAGATCATCTTCGATATCGGCGGCGGCATCCGCGGCGGACACAAGTTCAAGGCGGCTCAGACGGGCGGACCTTCCGGCGGCATCATTCCGCCTCAGTTCCTCGACACCGCCATTGACTTTGAGTCTCTCGCCAAAATCGGCTCAATCATGGGCTCTGGCGGCCTTATCGTCATGGACGAGACGGACTGCGTTGTTGACATCGCCAAGTTCTACCTCGACTTCACGGTTGATGAAAGCTGCGGAAAGTGCGCTCCCTGCCGCATCGGAGGCAGAAAGCTTCTCAACTATCTCAATAAGATTTCCGAAGGTCGCGGTGTTGAAGACGACATCAAGCAGCTTGAGGCAATCTCCGACTCAATGTGCAAGGCTTCGCTCTGCGGCCTTGGGCAGACGGCATCTAACCCTGTCAAATCCACGCTCAGGTACTTTAAGGATGAGTACCTCGAGCACATCAATGACAAGAAGTGCCGCTCTGGCAAGTGCTCAAAGCTCGTCCAGTACAAGATCGACGCCGAAAAGTGCAAGGGCTGCACACTCTGCGCCCGCAAGTGTCCGGCAAACGCGATTACAGGTACGGTCAAACAGCCTCACGTCATTGACACGCAGAAGTGCATCAAGTGCGGTGCGTGCGAAGCGGCGTGTAAGTTCGGCGCCATCAGCCACGGCTAAACCGGGAAAGGAAAGAATTCATCATGGAAATGATCAAACTCGAAGTTAACGGCGTCGCGGTTGAAGTGGAGAAGGGTTCGAACCTTCTCCAGGCCGCAAGCAAAGCCAACATAAAGATTCCAACACTCTGCTACCACCCTGACCTCAAGCCCGGCGCAAGCTGCGGCATCTGCGTTGTAAGGCAGCTAGTTCCCAGTCGCACCGAGCCGGGCAAGTTCGTTCCGAGCCCCAAGCTCCTGCGCGCCTGCTGCACTGAGGCTGTGGAAGGAATGAAGATCGTCACGCACGATCCTGATATCGTCCAGGTCCGTCGTACCGTTCTTGAACTCATCCTCTCGAACCATCCGAACGACTGCTTGCAGTGCCCGCGTTCCGGCCGCTGCGAACTTCAGAACATCGCCGCCGATTTCGGAATCCGCGATGTCCCGTTCCCGAAGGAAATCAACCACCGCGAGAACGACACCTCCACGCCTTCGCTCGTCCTCAACCCTGACAAGTGCATCAAGTGCGGCCGTTGCGCTGAAGTGTGCCAACAGATGCAGAACGTCTGGGCGCTTGAATTTATCGGGCGAGGCGAAAAGACGGTGATGGCTCCCGCAGCCGATGTCAAGCTTGCTGAATCTCCCTGCATCAAGTGCGGTCAGTGCTCCGCGCACTGCCCCGTCGGTGCGATTTACGAGAAGGATGAAACGGACAAGGTCTGGGATGCGCTCCGCGACGAAGAGAAGACTTGCCTCGTGCAGATCGCTCCTGCTGTGCGCGTAGCTCTCGGTGAGGCGTTCGGCATGAAGCCGGGCGAGCTTTCCACCGGCAAGATCTATGCGGCGCTTCGCCGTCTCGGGTTCAACAAGGTGTTTGACACCAACTTCTCCGCCGACGTCACAATCATGGAAGAAGGCACGGAGTTCATCAAGCGCTTCACGAAGGGAGGAAAGCTCCCGCTCATCACATCCTGCTGCCCTGCATGGACAGACTGGATGGAAAAGTATGCGCCTGATTTCACCGAGAACTTCTCGTCAGCGAAGTCTCCGCAGCAGATGCTCAGCGCTCTTGCGAAATCATACTGGGCTGAAAAGAATGGGCTTGCATGCGACAAGGTGCATGTAACTTCCATCATGCCCTGCACGGCCAAGAAGTACGAAATCACCCGCGACGAGCACATGAAGTCCACGGGTTGCCAGGATACGGACGTCGTTCTCACCACGCGTGAGCTTGCCCGTATGATCAAGGCCGCCGGCATCGACTTCATGTCCCTTCCCGAAGAGCCCGCCGACGATTTGCTCGGTTCCTACTCGGGCGCAGGCACCATCTTCGGTGTTACGGGCGGCGTTATGGAAGCGGCGCTGCGCACGGCATACTGCCTCATCACCAAGGAGGCTCAGCCTCCGGCGATCGAGTTCACCGCGGTTCGCGGAATGGACGGCGTCAAGACTGCGACAATCGATATCAACGGCACAGCCGTCAATATCGCCGTTGCCCACCAGATGAGCAATGTCGAGAAGGTCTTGAATGAAGTGCGCGAGGACTTGAAGAACGGCGTCAAGCCTAGGTATGACTTCATCGAAGTTATGGCGTGCCGCGGTGGTTGCGTCGGCGGCGGCGGTCAGCCCTGCCTCGCGACGGACGAAGTCCGAGCAGCTCGCACCGCAGGCCTCTACACCGACGATGAGAGGTCTACGATCCGCATGTCGCACCTCAACCCTGAAGTTCAGGCGCTCTACAAGAACTACCTTGACGAGCCTGGCAGCGAGAAGGCTGAACACCTCCTCCACACAGACTACCACAAGCGCGAGCTCTATAAGTTTGCGAAGTAAAGGTAGAACGAAAAAGAAAAAAGAGAAGCCGCAGTGATGAACTGCGGCTTCTCTTTTTTTTCCTTTATTTTATCGCGCGCTTTTTTATCAACGCATAGAGGCGGGAAGAGATGCGAATTCATCAACTTCCGTTTCAAATGTACGAACTCCGCAGCTCTTAAGCATTATGCCAAAGAGTTTATCTCCTTCGTCTTTATTCTCAAATGTGCAGGCAAAAGACGCTACAAGCCCTTCGGCAGGCTCGCAGTAAGCGCGGAAAACTCCGGAATCATCCTCAATCATATATGCCCCCTTGGCAACTTCCTTGAAACGGAACGCAGTAAGATCGGGAAGAGTGACTTTTTCGCCCTTCTTCCTTGCGATCTTCTTGTTCAATCCTGTAAGTGAACTTATAATTGAAGCGGCGCCGCGTGCTGAAGCGTATACCTCTCCTGCAACAGGTTTTTCAACGCCCTTGATTCTGGCGATAGTTTTTTCCGATGTCTCAGGCGAGAGGCAAACAACATCGTTGGTATAACCGCTTTTCACGATCACACTAGAAACTTCGCCCGCGGCTGCGATCGCATCGGCAACATCACCCATCGGGAAGAGAGCCTCCGGAGTGCCAGCTTCCGCTGTAATACGGCCATATTTTATCGCGCAGAACTGTACATCGCCTTTATTCAAAAGACGAGCCTTGGCGATTTCTTCTCCAAGGAACGCACTTGTGTGCAGCTTCTTGATAGGGATACGAACGGCAGTTACGGAATTTGCAGGAATCGTGAGGATAACAGGACCTGCCCCGGCTCTTACACTACTGTAGTGGTTGAGAGTCTGATAACCGTACCTGCGGGTGAAGCGCGGCTCGCCGGGAACTTCATGGACATCAAGATATTTCTCAGGGCAATCGTAGACGCGGTACTCGTACGGGTTTACACCCCAACCGTGAGGCATACGAAGTTCAAACTTCGTTTCCTTGTTCTTATAGTTGACCGCAAGGAACGTCATGTACGAGCGCTGCTTGTTGACGGTGACTATATATTCGCAGTCGCTGCCTGAAGGAGCGATTTCGTTCCATGATTTGCCGCGACTGAGTTCCATACGGAAGCGTGATGTGAAGTCCTCGTAATATTCAGAACACGCGTACACCGCATTCGAGCAACCCTCGGAAAGAGCTCCGTGCTTCTCGCTGCCGAAATCGATGACGAGCGGTTCGCGCCTGAACGACTCCGCCATAAGACGCATCGCAGGCCCCATCATGCCTGTTTCAAGATACGTTTTGTGAATGTCGTCGAAATTGGTTCTCCATGAGCAGTGACCATCCCAATGACAACTCCATGTGCCGTCTGCATAAGTCCCATCGGCTTGCTTCTTGCCTTTTACCGCAGCGTGGAAAGCGCCAGAGAGCGAAGTGAACTGATGCAGATTCATGCACTCGATGTCGGGTTGAGCTACCATCATCATCATATAGCCAGTTTTTGTGAGCGTATCACGAAAACGCTGATGTGACCAATTGTCTTCATCGGAACGATCGCGCCATTCGGTGATCCACATCGGCTTGTTACCAAGTTCCGGGAATGCCTTATTGAATCTCCTGTAACGGATAAGCCCATCATAAGTAGCTGAAAAAGGACGCTCGGCGCCGTAAGTATGGTAGATTATATGGGAGATGTTGTCGATGCAGTTTGACATGGCGATGATGTAGCGCGCGCTCCAGCGATTAAACTCGCCTGCGGAGAAATATGTGGTTCTCCGAAGAGGATTCGCACTCAATGCACGGTTGCGAATAGCGGCGATATCGGGATCGTTCTCGAAGTATTCGCCGATGGCAATGCCTATCGGGGCCTTTGGCCAAATCTTCTTAATCTCGTTGACGATAACCGTCCACCTCTCGGCATATTCCTCAGCCTTGTTTACCGGCATTCCGTACGGCTCGTTGCCGAGCTCCAACCCTCCTACGACCCCGGTGAAATCGTTCTCAACAATCCAGCGGACATAGTCGCAGATGACCTTCTTGACATACTTAATATCTCTCGTGCGACCGAAGATTTTTGACTTGTCGCTCATGCGGGTGTAAGTTTTAAAGTCAATTTCTCCGTTCGTGTAATCGTTAGTGTAAACGCTGTAGTTCTCAAGCGTAAGCATCACCTTGATGCCGTATTCCTTGTAGAAGGAAAAGACATTCTTCATGTCTGTTCCGTTTTCATACGAGATAGCGGTAAACGCGGCGGCAGGCCCATTCCAGGGAGTTCCATTTATATGCGAAGCGTCGGCGCCCGCTCCGAACTGCCAGTGCCTGACGGCATCCCACTGACGGACGAAACGCGCACCTGAAAGACGAAACGCTCTTGCCGTATCTTCACGATCAGTCTCAAAATACGTTTTACAATCATCACCTTCCAAAGACCCGGCATATCCCACAATAGGCGCGCAGGTTGAGGCGGAGATATCGCGTATCGGCTTCCATGACGGATTTATCCGAATAACTTTAGGCGCGCCTTCGTTTTCTTTCGAAGGACTGTTGCTATCTGTTTTCAATGCGCATCCGGCGCAAATACAGGCCGACAACGCGATTGAAGCATACTTTTGCATAGTCATTTTTCTCCTTTATTTTGTTTCTTCTATTGAAACCGCTAAACGATCCGCCTCGTTCAAAAGCGCGTCGGCTTTATCAAGCAATGCATAAAGCTCATCGTCGCTCATTTTCCCGCGAGTCAATTCCTTCAGAAAACGCGCGTACACATCTGCAGATTCAGAAAGCTCTCTCCCGCGTCCGCCGCCGAAGACAGGCAGCTCCCTCGATTTTAAAAATGCCGCGAAACGAACACGAGGATCAACCCTTGCAAGTTTTACGGCATCGCGAAACGAAACGCAGCCAACTTCTCCCGCAAAGGGTCTATCGAGCGTATCAGGATAAAGGAAAAGACGTGAAGCGAAAACAAGAATATCTCTCTTTGACGCTTTGCCCGGCTCAAGCACCTTTCGCATTAAAGTAAAGGCCTCTTCATCATCAAGCGAGCCCTTGCCTTTCAACCAATTTTCAAGTTTCTCGCGCTCCTCTTTAATTCTGAAGCGAGGGTCTGCCGCCTGAAGAAGCGCTGTAGATTCAGCCTCACCCGCATCCTTCCCGAGGACGCATCGCATAAAAGCCCTGGCAAACTCAACTCTCAGTTTTCTTACATCAACATAATGGGGAGCTCTTGCGTACAGGTGAGTGACGACGCGCGAACCGTTAGTTTCAACTCTTACCGCAACTTCGTTTAAATTTGTGCGCACGGAACCTACGTGAATAATAATACCTGGCTTTTGGAATCTTACGGGCTTTATACGCGCACCTCTGTAGAGAAGCTCTGCCATATCGGAGGAAAAGCGCGCCATAGGCATGTGGTACGTCTTGCGCATATCCTCTGGGCAATCCGCATACACTCTGACCAATCCCTGCGCCATGGTAAATACAGGAGCCTTCATCCTCGCTATTATTTCAGCGCGAGTCAAGGCCAGAACGGCGGCAAGGACCACGAGGACAGGCAAAACATTACCCCCTGCCCAGGCGTTCCCCGCTGTAACGCTTATCTCTTATCGGCCTCCACCACCATTCATTCGCAAGATACCATTGCACAGTTTTGCGAATGCCAGTGTCGAAATTCTCTTGCGGCCTCCATCCAAGCTCATCCATCAATTTCGTAGGGTCAATCGCGTAGCGCATATCGTGCCCTGGCCTGTCTTTAACATAAGTTATAAGCGATTCGTACGCCGTTTTATCCTCACGCGGCCTAAGCTCGTCTAAAATAGAGCAGACTGTTTTTACAACCTCAAGATTCGTCCGCTCATTTCTTCCGCCCACATTATAAGTCTCGCCGTCTCTGCCTTTCTCGTTGACGAGACAAAGCGCCTTTACATGATCATCAACATAAAGCCAATCGCGCACGTTTGCGCCAGAACCGTATACAGGGATACTCTTCCCTTCAAGACAGTTGAGAATAACGAGGGGAATGAGCTTTTCAGGGAAATGGTAGGGGCCGTAATTGTTGGAACAGTTAGTGATCCTCACCGGCAAACCGTACGTATCATGCCACGCGCGCACAAGATGATCGCTCGCAGCCTTCGACGCGGAATAAGGCGAATGAGGAGCATAAGGCGTGTTCTCAGTGAAGAGCCCTTCTTTGCCGAGCGAGCCGTACACCTCATCAGTTGAGATGTGTTGAAAAACGAATGAGGGGTTTTCACGCCACCACTCGTGCGCTACTTGCAGCAGGCTTGCCGTCCCCTCTACATTCGTGCGAACAAACTCCGCAGGAGCGTCAATTGAACGATCTACGTGACTTTCAGCCGCAAGGTGAAAAATTGTGTCGGGGCGAAATTCACGGAAGGCACAGGACATCATCTCGGTGTCGCAGATGTCGGCAATCAAAAGGCTGACCCCCTTCTCGGAAATACTGATGCGCCCTCGCTGCGGAAGATTTGAAGCGTCAAACCCAGCCTCGGCAAGAGACTCAGGAACGCCAGCATAAGTCAATTTATCTATTACAAAAACCTTCGAGCCAAGATCATTGACAAGATGACGAACTAAGGCGGAGCCTATAAAGCCGCAGCCGCCAGTTACAATGCATCTTTTATTCTTCATCGCTGAAATCCTTCGATTCGCCTGAAAGTTCCGCATCTTCATCTGCACGCCCAACCTTCTTCTGGCTGTAGTAATAAGAACCGTATCCGTAGCGACGGCGGCCTTTTTCAATCGGTGAAAACACAGAGGCAGAAGCAACATCAATATCGTTGACGACAACACCGATAATATTCGCGCCCATTTCAGTCAAACAGCGGGAACAATGCTGAATAGGTTTAAAACGCGTGCGATCGGGACAGCACATTATCATGACGGAATCCACCATCGCCGCAAGGGAAAGAACGTCTCCGACAAGACCATACGGCGGCGAATCGACGATTATTCTGTCATAATTTCTTCTTGCCCATTCAAAGAATTGTGAAACTACCGACGAGCCGAAAATCGTTGCGGGGGATACTCCGTTGGGAGCGGCAGATACTATAACATCAAGATTATCGACATTCGTTTTATTGACGAGAGAAGCAAAATCTGGCATATCCTTGGTTGCATTTTGAAGAGTATGAGAAAGGCTTCGCGATTCATCTATATCAACTCCCCAAATACGCGCAAGCTGTGGGCGGCGCATATCGAAGTCGACATGAAGAGTACGTCTTCCCGACTGCGCATAAGCAATGGCTATTGAAGTGGATGTGATCGACTTGCCTTCACCGGGCTGCGTTGAAATAACGAGTAAGCAGTGGGAAAGAGGCTCGTAACGCGGAGAATCAAGAAGGTTTCGAAGACCTGCAACAGCTTCCGCGAACTGAGAATACCTATCTTCCACAAGAACTTTTGCCACTTCCTCACGCTTTTTCCTCTGAACATGAGGGAATACGGCGAGAACCCTAAGAGATAAGCGACCTTCGATATCGGAGAGATTAACAACCGTATCTTCAAGGTTGTCCATGACAAGGACAAAGAGAACACCTAATGAGATGGACAAAAACGCACCTGCGCCGAAAATAAGCAGAGGATCCGGAAGAATGGGTTTCTCCGGCTCAGTAGCACGCCTTCCAACGCGCACGATTTCGTTATTTGACTGGGCCTCTATGCGGGCTTTATTCTCCTCAAGAAGAAGATCTGTAAGAACTCGATTCTGCGCTTCAGCATCACGTTCGAGCGATTCCAAACCAGATTCGGCAAGAACGATCCTATCCGCGACGGTGCTCAGTTCATTACGAAGTTCTTTCTGCCTGACCTCGAGAACGGCAAGCTGATTGCTAACAACCTGCAAAGTGGAACGGCCGGTAAGCAACGCTCGGGCGGCGGCATCAATAAACCGTTGCTTCAGAAGTTCCGCGGCTTTTTTCTTTTCAAGAACTTCCGGATGATTCTCCGTATAAGCAAAAAGAAGTTTTTGATAATCGCCCTCTGCATCTTGATAGCTTTTAAATTCAGCAGCGATTTCCTGGGCGCGCGGCACATTTACGGCAAGCGACCCGTATGTCGTTGGGTCCTTTTTTACTTGGGCAAGCATCTTCTCCCATTCTGCAAGCTGCGTCTTTTCCGTGCTCAAGGCAAGAATATCGCTCGTTGCCTTCTGAAGCGTCTGCTGAAGAGTGTCTCGCGTAGAACGAAGATTGTCAACTTTGTTCGCAGTCCTGAAATCGTAAAGCTTCTTAGCCGCCTCATCGGCCGCTTTGCGCTGCTTAGTGACGTTGATATGAATCTGGGATACGGCCTTATCGCAACGAATCTTATTCTCCTCCTCCGTAAACTTGTCAATCGCTTTTGCGTAGGCATTGGCGAGTGCCGCACAAAGACGAGGCGAAGGGGCGCGGACGATAATTCGTATAAGACGCGAACGGCGGACTATTTCAAGCTCTGAAGTAGAAAGAATCTCTATAAGCTCCTCATCGGTTGTCACGGAAGATGGATTTTCAGCCCTATACTGCTTGAGAATCATGCCGACAATCTTCTCCGAGGTCCAATCGGGCTTGCGAGTATTGAAAATTTCTTCGTAGTTGCTTCCGTAGTCGGGCGTTGCCTGGTCCAGCGCTGAGTTGGAAGCTCCAGAGGAACGGCGCAAGTCGAGCGAGATTTCACTACTTGCCTCGTACACGGTCGGCGAAATGCGATATACGGCAAAGGCTACAATAAGCCCGATAAGAATAAAGACGAAAACTGAAAGCCACCTCTGCGAAACGACACGAATAATACGGGAGAGAGAAAAAGAACCTATTAAAGAACCTTCCTCACCATTATTCCCAGAAGGGCCGTTTGAGCCATACATTCCATAAGAACCGTACGCACCATAAGAGCCGTATGCGCCATACGCACCGTATCCGCCGTAATTGCCCTGAAAATGATAAGCAGGACCGCCACGTGAGGATGAGCCGTAATAGAGAGGCGATGAGGAGCCTCCGTAATAAAGGGGGTTATCAGCCATTATTCTTCACCTTAGAAAAGGAACTTGCCGAGATAGACAGTATCGAGAAAAAAGCGACCATTGTGCCTGGAGAAAGCATTGACACACCATAAAGCGAATCAAGTGCTACGGGAAAGAAAAGAAAGAAGCCCGCCATTGCCGAAGGTTGAGGAAAAGTTTTTATCGCTGCACCCCAGCGCCTAAAAAACGTGTAGAGAAGAAGAGTGAGATACGAAAAAATTATAAACGCACCGATTGCACCTCTTTCAGCCAAAACCTTCCAGTGAAGAGATAATGGAGATGCTTGATCTGGAGGAACAATTTTCCAGAACTCGGAAGATGCGACAAACTTCATCGAATCGGCAAATGTCCCAAGACCTGCACCAAGCCACGGGCACTTCTTCCATACCGCAAGAGAAACTTCCGAAAGCTGAGAATGAAGCGCCTTAAAATTCTCAGGCAAGAAGGCGGCCTCACCGAAAAAGGGAGCCAATTTTTTCGAAATAACAACTTCCGGGAGCGCAACCATAACAAGAGCAACCGCTCCAGCCATAAAAGCCACCATGCTGACGAAACATATTAACCCCTGAGAATGGCTACCTTTAATGTAATGCCAAACAATCGTGTAGAGAACAAACACTAAAATTGCAGAGACAAAGACGAGTATAACTGCTGGCGGAGCAAAGACGAAAAGTGCTGCGGCATTTGAAACTACTGCAACTATTATTAAAATAACGGACGAACACCAGCGATAGTGAAGGACATTTGAAAATCCAGAAACGGCACAGAAAAGTCCCATCGCATAGTAAACGCCTAAAAACTGAGGGTTGGTGAATGACGTGACGGCAAAAATGCGAACAGACTCCACACCAGATGATAAAAGGACGCAATTAACGAGAGCTCCCAAGCCTGTAAAGGCTGAAAAGAGAATCATAAATGCAGCGCGAGCCATACGCCCCATAGCATTACGGCAGCCTTGCAGAACCACCATCAACGCGACCGCCGCCGACAACTCTGCGCTACCGCAGCGAGAAGCGCTAGCTGGCAAATAAGGGAAAGGAGGCTGAGAGAGGAGCCATGTTCCCGCCTCGGCGTCGAACGCCATTCCAATTCCCGAGTTAAAAAAGCGAATCACACAAAAGCCCAAAACGAGAACAGATAGCCAAAACACTGGGTCGGCCACAATAGACGAGATAACCCGCTTGCGGGCTGCCAGTAAACTCTCATCCCCTATGCGAGAAGGCTCGAAAATCAGCCAACAAAAAGCGAGAGCCGCAAGGCACAAAACAGGTCCAAGGGAAAAGAACTGCGGCGCGACCGCCAAAATGGCCAGATGCGCCGCAAGAGCATATTTTGAAATTAACTTCTGCACATTAATAAGTCAAACGCAGTCCAACAGAAACCCTGAAGCGCTCATAGTCGTAATAACCGCTTTTATCGCTCATAGAATCACGGTACTCACCCCTCGTGAAAATCGTCATGTAATTGTTGAGCGAATAATTAAGCCCGCCTCTAAAGGTGAGGATATCAAGATCGTAGTCACGATCGGGGTCCTCCGAGTAGGTGTTGCTTTCATGACGATAGCATACGTCAAAAGTTGCGTTAAGCTTGCCACGGATAAGTGACTTTGCAACGCCAAAGCTGAGAGCATCCGTGCGTTGAACCGTAGCATACTCGCGCTCGGAGGGCTGATAATAACTTGCCGCGAGAGCCACAAGGTTCCACGTCTCGCCAATCTGCCACTTTCCAGAGATGGAGTATGTCATACCGTTGGATGTATCGGCACCGCCAGCATACTCAAAGCGAGTCCAACCTGCGAGAAGCCTGTATGAAATACGCTCTGTTGCATAGGAGCCGAAACCAATATGGAGTGTAGTGCCATTCGATTCGTTTCCAATACCGTAACCTCTGGTATTATCCTGAGAATAATCCTGATAGCTTGCGGCAAGAAGGATGTCAAACCACTTGGAAGCGGCATAACCAATTTCAGCACCGCCAGTCCAGCGTGACCATCCGTAAATCGGAGCGGAGGAATTGGAATTGTCGTAATCAAGCCAATAATACCCCGCGTTCACGCTTGCGTGCAGGTGCTCTGTAATGCGGCGCTCAAGAACTCCAGTGAAGTTAAACTGCTGCGAATCGCGCCCATAGGTGCTTCCGTCGCTAAGAGTGATATCATCAGTCTCATTGAGAAGCCTAAAGCTCTCATTGAGAATTAATGACCAACCGCGCTCCTCTTTAGAAGATGTATCCCAACCGAAGGTAAGCGTTTGACCATAGTTATGATAATCGCTTGTGTTGGACTTGTGATCTTTTGAATACGCGTTGAAGGAATAGTAACCGGAACCGAGCAAATACCACCTGTCAGCGCGATATTCAAAATTAAGACCTGGGTTGACGGTCCAAATCACATCTTCATCTTCAGCAGAATTACTTCCGACATTGCTGTCGTAAGTCGCTGAAAAAGAAACATACGGCCTTATCGTAAGCCTCTGACCAATCCTAAAACCGCCAGGGCGATCCATCATTTCCGCAGAAGCAGAAAATGCAACTGCTACCGCACCAATCGCCGAAATACATAAACTGCGCATAATAACTCCTATTTAGAATTTCTGACCTTGATAAGGCTTAGGCTCTGCAACATCATCCCCTTTTTCAAGAGGAGTTTGATTTGCGGACATTTGATCGTGAAAATTCAAAGCCCCTTCCGTTGCACCGTTTGGAAGCGAAGAAAGCACGGCATCATGCTCCTGCATACCAGTAAGCATGACAACCACGTCAATATTGGGCTGGGACTCGGAATCAGACTCTGCAAGCATAGGCTCGTACGTCTTTTCCTTTCCGCCAAGACCAAGAGCGGATGGGAGCCACTCCTTTGAAGCTTTCTCGCGATCAGAGGCAGGAAGCACACCTACAAGACTCGCAAGCAATTCTTCGGAAGTACCGCCGGACGCCCTCATAAACATAGCAATGCAGAATGTCGTACGGACGCTAGCATTATCAACACTGGCGCAACGTTTTGCGACTGCCGATATTGCCGCCTTAGCAATACTTTGGAAGGATTCGTCAGAAAATGTCTTACTTGGATCGGCAGACCTGTTGAAAAGCTTATCACCGAAATATTCGCTGATAGGGCAGAGCGCATAAATTTCAACAGTTGCAAAAACTTCAGAGAGGAGCGCTTTTATATCACCTTTGCTTTCCTTCGCAGCCTTAAGCGCCGTTGCGTTACACTGGAGGTAGAGAGCCGCTTTCGCTTCCTTCGAACCAGGATTCTTCGCAATCGCCGCATTGACAGCCGCAAGGAAAGAAACTTGATCTACAGGAGAAAGCGATTTCACCGTTTCTGCCATTACAGACTGATTGGCGATAGCCTCGCCGATTTTCCCGCGAGCTTGTGAAAGCGACAAGACTTTTTGCCCGTCTGCGCACACAGCTGCCGCAGAAAAGAGCGCGACCGCAACAAGCAGTATTTTTTTCTTTGCGTACATACCTATCATCTCCTATTTTAATTTCATTAATACCAAGTTTCAGGAACCCAGACAACATCGCCAGCCCTAAGGAGCATATCCTTATCAGGCCTGCCGTCTTTTCCGATTTCCTTTAAATCAACGTAAGTTTTATGCTGCTTTCCAGCTTGGTCGCACCTTGTAACGCAGATACGAGTGCGATCAGCATAAGGTTTAAGGCCTCCCGCCATCTGCAACACTTTAGTTACAGGCAAATCCATCGTAGAAGGAATATTAACCGGCCCAGGCGACAAAACCTCGCCTAACACTGTAACAGTACCCCATGGGCTGACGCCCTTGCCATCATACGGAGCGAACGTCACCGTCACCTGCGGTTGGCGGTAGTAACGAGAATATTCTTTGACAAGTTTAGTCTTTAGAGCATCTAATGTAAGGCCATCGCAATGCACCGGCTTTTGCAACAACAGCGGGATTGTGATTTCACCCTTCTGATCAACAAGCACCTCCATCATTTGGGGAGGAGAAGCAGGAGTGCCGACTTGAATAATAAGAGCTATCCCCGTACGTATACGAGGACCATCCCACCATTGCGCCACAACATGCGTATCTACCGGCTCTTCAGGCGCAAGAACGCCCGAAATGGAATCAGATATAACAGAGCAGCCGCATAAGCATACGCTCAGCAACACCATCATAGCGCAAAAAATTGAAATTTTTCGACTCATTCGAACACAAGTATAGCACAAATGTGGCTCATAAGTCAAGTCGAACACGAGGGTCCAACCACGCATAAATGACATCGGCCGCAAGATTCACAAATTGATAAAGAAGCGCACCTATAACCACCACCGCCCTGACGACAGCCATATCGGATGAATGAATAGCATTTATAGAAACAGAACCAAGGCCTGGAATGCCGAAAAATCCTTCAAGAAGAAGAGATCCCGTAAACAAGTAAGGAATGGATAATGAGACATACGTGACAACGGGAATGAGAGAATTGCGAAGCACGTGGCGAGTCATAATAAACCAACCAGAGACTCCTTTCGCACGCACGGCAAGAACGTAAGGACGATAGATTTCGTCTAAAATTGCAGAACGGAAAAACCTGACATCAGCCCCAAGAGAAGAAATAATTCCTATTAAAACTGGCAGCAGAAGAAATGTCGCATTCTCATACCCCCAGACGGGAAAGAACCCGGCTTTATATGAAAGAAAGAACTGACCGGCCAACACCCAAATCACGTAATTAACACTCATCACCACTGTGGAGCAAAGGAGAATCGCCTTGTCGGCAAAACGCCCTCGATATGCGGCCGCGACGAGCGAAAGAGAAAGAGCTACAAAAACGGAGCCCAAAAGGATAGGAACCGTAAGCGAAAGCGATGGCCATACACCTCGCTTAAGAACTTCCGCGACAGGCTCCTGATACTCTACTGAATAGCCGAACTGACCACGGAAGATATCAAACACAAACCTTAGAAACTGCTCGGAAAGAGGTTTATCATACCCCCACTTCGCGTTAAATGCCGCTATCGCTTCTGGCGTGGCATTTTTACCCAGCAAAGTTTCCGCAGGAGAGCCGCCGATGACATTGAAAAGAATAAACGCAAGCAGAATAATCCCGACCGTAGTCGGGATTGTCTGCCAAAGGCGTTTTAAAACATACTTCAACATCCTGCAGCTTCAGACAGAATAAGCGCAAGGCGAGATGGATCGCTGGAATCAAGGCGCTCCAGAACTTTGCTCCACCGATACGCACCCGAGCCGTTGGTATCGTACGGCCGATCGCTGAATAAATCATCAAACGCCGATTTCCTCGCACGATAAGATTCTTGCAGATCAACAAGAGCCTTGCGGAATCCATCGACATAAGACTTTACAAACACGCTATATTGCGAAACGTGCGCTTTGCGGTTCAAAGCGAAGGATGCGTATTCTCTGACAGTCTCTTCAAGCGGTTTAAGATACTCAACAAAACTTCCTGCGTGATCTGTAACTTTAACTTCCGCGGGAAGACCGTCGGCACCTTGAACGACCACCTCGTAATTGCGATCAAAAAGAAGCTCTCCAGTTTCGGTACTGCGCCTCCCCACAACAATATCGATGGCCGCCGCCGCTCCCATCAATGAGGCGAAGGAATTCGCCCAGGCAGGATTGCGGTACTTTGAGACGGGAATCTTATCAGACGCCATTCCACGCTCATAATCGCGAACAAAATATGCGCTGCGCACCGAAATTCCATTATACTGGTTCTGCCCATGATACTTTTCGGTAAAGCGCTCAAAGAAGAGCTGGCTCGGCAGATTCATACCGAGCTGCCGGCACATGAGACGGCGGTCAAGAACATAATCGGAATATTCATCCGCCTCCATAATGGCCTGATCAAGACTTTTGCCTTCATCAAGATGTTCCTTGACGCCCCACTTCTGAAGACGGATCATGACCACCTTCGGCTCTTCGTCATACGTCTCTGCGTACTGCATTATATAAACATTTCCGCTGCGCCGCACGCTTGCCGACCCTCGCGCAAGAGAATGCGAAATACGCCCGATGTTCACATACTTAACGCGCCCTAAAAGCCTCATCATGTTAAAAAGGAAACTTTTAACCCTATTGTCGCATTTAGCAAGCAGCTCTGGATCTTGCGTTCTTTGAGCTTCCTTATAGATGCTGTCGAATATCACTTCACCATCCATTATCCGCACGCCCGGCAGCCATTCAATCTGCCGGTAAAATTCCGGGGAGATGCCAGCTATAAGTTCATGCTCCCCAGCCGTTGTTTCGTTGGGCCCTTTCGTCAGAATATGGCACATTTCATTGCGCCACTCAAAATTGGAAAGAGACTCCTCTCTCATTTCCGGAGGGTTCGACATGCGCCACTCCAAAAGAATCCGCTCGTATTCACCGCGAAGCTGCTCATCTGAAAGGCTCTCGATATTCAACGCCCTTAGAGCGCTCTTTACCTCATAGGTAAAGGCGGGAGGAAACACGTCAAGCTCGGGATAGCCCTGCCTGTTACGCTTGGCTAGAGATGTGACAACCTCTGAAATCTGCTTACGGAAATCATCTGGACCAAGCTCGCCAAACGAGCCAAAAGCTCCTGCCGTCAAAAAGCGGGTGCCCGTCATTCTGTTGTAATAGTAGACGGGAAGACCCGCTATGGCCACTTTCGACCCCTCAATAAGTTTATCCATCTCTTCGTGTGAAATGGGCTGGCGGGCCATCCTCCAGTTTTCGCCGCGCTCGCGCAAAGCCTTGCGAACAACGGCGCTATGTGTATTAAGAAAACGGATATGCCTTTTAGAGACGATTTTCTGAAGCTGCTCGTCGGCCTTGAAAGCAAGATCCATTCTCTCTGGATTAGGCCGTATAAGAACGTATTGATCTGTAAAGACGAGATCGACAGACTCGGAAATCTCTTTCTCCTCTTCTGCCTCGGTAAGCGCCCTTCCCTTCTCCTGCGCAAGATATTTAAGCCAGGCGACGCGCTGCATGGCGTGGACCGTCTTAATCGTCACAAGCCCGGGAGTGTGAAAAAACATCGTGCCGATACGGCTCAGAAGACAGCCATCGGCATCACGCGTAAAAATTTTTTCTCCAATTATTTTCATGCGCATATTATAACATATCCTGACAAAATGAAGCGGCGGCCTCCGTCAAAAGACGAAAACCGCCGAACTTTCATCGAAAGCGCCGAAAGCTTAGGCCTTCGTCACTTTGCCCGCCCTAAGGCACTTCGCGCAAATGCACTTGCGTGAAGTGTTGCCCTTCGCATCAGTCACGCGGACCGAACGGAGGTTGGGAAGGAAGCGGCGCTTCGTAATGCCGGTCGTGTGGAGACCGATGCCGCCTTTGTACTTGGGAGAACCTTTGCGGACGACGACGTTGCCGACCGAAGGGCCCTTGCCGCAGATATCACAAACTCTGGACATTTTTTGGTTCCTTTCTAATTAGTTGGCTTCGCCGGGCTGCCATTCGACATTCGCAAAAGCGTTGTCAAACGCAGCGGAAAGGCCGCCGAGGCTTTCGCTGCCGGAGGTCTTCGCATTGACCGGAGTCTTCTCCTCGCCAGCCGCTTCGGCAACGAGGCCCTGAATTTCGTCTTCTGTCATCGTCATAGCACGGATGCTCAGGCCGATACGACGCTCGGCGCGGTCAACCTTGACGATACGTGCTTCGACTTCCTGACCGATCTCAAGAGCATCGCGCACCTTCTCGACGCGGTCGCCGGAAATCTGGGAGATGTGAACGAGGCCGTCCACGCCATTCTCGAGCTCGACAAACGCACCAAACGAGGCGATCTTCGAAACCTTGCCCTTGACAGTAGCACCGACGGGGAACTTCTTGGCGATATCATCCCACGGATCGGGCTGAGCCTGCTTGAGACCAAGCGAGATGCGCTGTTCTTTCGGATTGACATCAAGAACAACCGCCTCAACTTCCTGCCCCTTCTGGAGGCACTCGGAAGGATGGTTGATCTTGCGCGTCCAGCTCATATCGCTGACGTGAATCATGCCGTCAATACCTTCCTCGAGCTCGACAAACGCACCGTAAGCGGTGAAGTTGCGAACCTTGCCCGAAATCTTCGAGCCGACGGGGAAGCGCTCCTGAACGGTGTCCCAGGGGTTATCCTGAGTCTGGCGGATGCCGAGGGCAATCTTCTGATTCTCGATGTCGACGGAAAGAACGACGACCTGCACTTCGTCACCGACGGAGAGCATATCAGACGCACGCGCGACACGCTTGGTCCAGCTGAATTCGGAGATGTGGACAAGCCCTTCGATGCCCGTGTCGATTTCGACGAACGCACCGTAAGCGGCGAGATTGACGACCTTGCCCTGAACGCGGGAGCCGACAGGGAAACGCTCCTGGATCGTATCCCAGGGGTTCTGCGTCGTCTGCTTAAGACCGAGCGAGATGCGCTCACGATCGCGATCGACATCGAGAACCATAACTTCGATTTCCTGACCGACTTTGAGAACCTCGCCAGGATGCTTGATGCGGCCCCAGCTCATATCGGTGATATGGAGAAGACCGTCGATGCCATCGAGATCGACGAACGCGCCGAAGTCGGTGATGTTCTTCACGCGGCCCTTGCGCACTTCGCCCTTGGCGAGAGAAGCGAGGAGCTCAGCCTTCTTCTCAGCGAGCGTGCCCTCAATGAGCTCGCGGCGCGAGATGATGAGGTTGCGCCTCTCATTGGAAATCTTGATAACCTTAAAGTCATACGTCTGACCGACATAAGGCTCGAGCTCCTTGACAGGAGCGATTTCGATCTGGCTGCCAGGGAGAAACGCTTCAACATCGTCGACCTGAACGATAAGACCGCCGCGAACAGCGCTCTTGATTGTACCAGTAACGACACAACCTTCGACATAGCGCGTAAGGATCTTTTCCCAACGAATCTTCTCGTCGGCGCGGCGCTTGGAAAGCTCAATCATACCCGTCTTATCGTCTTCAAGTTTGACGATCATAACGGAAACTTTATCACCGATCTTGACATCAGCGTCTTCGCCGAATTCAGATGCGGAAACGGAACCGGCCGACTTGTAGCCGATATCCACGAAGATGTCATCGCCCTTAATAGCGGTAACCGAGCCGTCCACTATTGAACCGCTCTTGAACGAAACCTCGCCCGAGGACGCCTGGAGCATCTCAGCCATCGCCGTGCTCTTCGCCTGGGGGGGCGTAGGAATTCTCACTGCCATAATACTTTTCTGTACTTTTATTGTTAGTTATAGATCGCGGTTTTCTGCCGCGTCCGCCTCGTTTTTGAGCGCGGAAGGTTGAAGTATACCAAATATTCCCCTTTCGCGTCAATCGCAAGTGGAATGCCTTTTTCACGTATTAACAATGTGTGATATCCAAAAGTAAATGCAAGAATTACTTCCGTTTACTTTTGGACAACATTTTCGCTATCATTTTTAGAAACCAGACATTCTCCATTACACTCAAGCAATTATATCAACAACGAAAAACGCGGACGTGGAGATGCGCCTGTCGCGAGATGCACCTGCCGCGTAGCGGTCAGGTCCCCCGACGAACGTAGTGAGGAGCTTTCGCGTAGCGAAAGTCGCAAGAGGTGCGCGATCAGGTTGGGTGAGCGCGAAGCGCGAACTGCGAAGCAGCCGCAAGGCCCCGCGCCCGCGCACCAAATACAAGTTGTCTTTGCCAGTTGTTCAGGTTGTTTCCAATCTAAACATTCAAACATTCCAACATTCTAACATTCAAACATTCATTCACCGCAACAATCCGCACGCGTACCGGATGGCGCGCCTACCTGAGCTCGATCCAGTCGCCCGACTTGCAGGCGACTTCCGACAGGCGGCCGTTTCGGCGGATGACGAAGGCGTCCTTTCCGGAAGCGTTCATGACGATCGTCTTCTTCGCGTCGGGGATCTCGAGGACGCGTCCGTCATCGTAAAGCCCGATGATTCGCTCTTCGTCGGACTCAGCCTCGATGACGGGATACTGAAGTTCGGGATGGCGAGGCGTGAATGTCCCGTGGATGAGCGTCTGGCGATGCTCCTGCGAGAAGCGAATCCACTTCTCGATCATCTCGCGGTGTTCGCGCGGAGCCGAGCGAAGCATCAGCGAATACTGGACGACGCCGAATATCGAGTTGATGACATAACGCGCGGCCGAGGCGGGCGTCTCGGCGAAGTTCCACTCGAGCATGTCGGAATGGACGGCCGTGCCGCCCGAGACGAGGCGGAGGTTCGCGATCGCAAAGCGGTTGCGCCGCATGTCCCCGGGGCAGTCGCCCACGCGCAGCATGTTTCCGACCTGGCGGACGCCGGGCCCGACATAGCTCTGCCGGAACTCAAGGAGGATGTCGCTCTTGACGGCGACGAGCGCCGCGCGAATCTCCCGCATCAGGCGGTCGATCGCCCCCGGAACGCTGTGGACATCGCGTCCGGCGTAGTTATCCTTCTCGGCGGGGTCACCCGTCGCCGGCAGGCCGAAGGAGTCGATGAAGTCAAGCTTCAGTCCGTCGATGTCCCACGCCTTCACCGCCTTCACGTAGGTTTCGACGAGAAACGCCCGCACCTCTGGGAAACGCGGGTCGAGAACCGCCGCGCCCAGGCCGGGCACCTCGTCAAAGAGATACTTACCTTTGAACTTCGCGTAGTTGGCGCTCTTAAGGCCGACGAACGGGACAGAATACCAGACCATGTACTTCATTCCAAGGGCGTGCACCTTCTTCACGTGCGCAGCCATGTCGGGGAATCGGCGTCGCGAGACCTCCCAGTCGCCGCAAAAGGCATAGCCGCGTCCGGTGTCATCCGTCTGCCACCCGTCATCGAGAATGACCGTCTTCATCCCAAGCTTCGCGGCAATCTCGAGCTCCTCCTCAAGGGGCTTCGCAAAGACGTCCTGATGGAAGCTGTACCAGCTAGAATAAAGCGGGTCGAATGCGGCAGGGGGCGCGGACGCGATCCTGTAGCCGCCAGCCCTCTCGATCCATGCGGCGCCCTCTGAAACGGCCTTGCCGAAATACTGGCGGCGCGTGTCAATGCGGACGGATGTCTCGTAGTGCGAGATCGGCGCCTCGGGCTTCTCGAAATAGCGGAAGCTTATCTCCAGAAGGCTCCCCTCCTCGCGGACGCCGCCCTTGAAGTCCACGCACCGCGTGCATTCGCTCGCCGCGAGCGCCAGAACGCTTTCGTCATTGCCATTCAGAAAGGCGTAAAGCGGCATGTTCCGAGCGAACTCGGACACACACGCGCCGCCCCAGTTCGGCGGAAGCGCGAAGTTCCAGTCGTTCACGGACCAGCGGTAGAACATCTCGACTTGCGGGACCTGGAACCCGACCGTGAATTTCGGCGGCTGGCGCCGCCCCGGCGCGTCCAACGTGATCGTGACGATCTCAACGCCCTTCTCCATCTCCTCGCGCACACAAGCGACCTTCCAGTCGCCCGGCTCCGCACAAGAGACCTTCACTTCACCGAACGAAAACGGCATCGCCATCGTCGCCGCCACGAGAAACCCCATCATTGGCCCTTCCTCCTTTCCTTGTTCACTTGCCAAACAGACCCCTGTTCCGGCAAACGAAAAAGATTATAGCATAATTCGTCCGTCAGCGCACCGACCTCCCACGATTGGCTGCGCGTACGACCAGGTCAAGTTGTCCTTTGACGTCAAGCCCGCCGTCGCTCTTGTAAACGGTTGCGTAGAGGCACTTGCCGCTGGACTTCGCCGCCCAGAGGCGGCTGATTGCATCCTTCTCCAGCGTGTCCTTTGCGTTCCGCAGATGCTCGCACTTGTACTCGACAGCGAACAGCCGCCCGTCGGTCAGTTCGCCGACGAAATCGGGGTAGAAGCTGTCGTGCGAGAGCGGCAGGTAGAACGACCGATGGTGCTTGGCAAGGTTGCGGAGCCAGAACCGAACCGCCGTCGCCGTATGCGCGTCAATGTCGCGCAGAAAACCCTCCATTTCCGTCTGCACGAACTGATGCTTGATCTTGTTGCCGTCCAGCATATTACGTCGTACTGCCTATATCTTACGCGGAAAGGAAAACTCCGCGCCATCCGCCATGGCGACTGGCTACCCAAGGGAGGACGCGGAGAAGCCGTTAGATTAGGCCCGAGGACTGCAAGAGCGCGAACGCAACATCAAGGAACTTACGGGCCTTGGCGGTTAGAGTTGACAAACCAAACAATTTGATCGTTTCACGGTAAAGTTCATCTTGATGGCTTCCGCCGAGATCAGTCAGAATCTCGCACATCGCGTTCATCAATTCCTGCGGCGGAATTTCCTCGAGTGAACGCTTCGTGTTGGGATCTCCCGACGGCACACGAAACTCCCGGTACGACGAGGCCTCCGTTCCCTTCGGCCAGTACACCTTGCCCGTTTCATGGTCCGTCACGACCACATCGCCCGGCGTGGCGGCGTCAAAGACCCGATGTACATTCTCCGTCATCCGCGTCAGTCCCCACGCCTTGCAAACGCGCTTTCGGAGGACATTCTCGTAGATCGGCCCCTCCATTTCAATAACAGCAGACAGCATCTGAGTAATCCGAGAACGCGACGAGGGTTCGTAGAAATACTCGTGCAGGAATATCGAGTCGCTCTTCCAAACCTTATATTCAGGATGAATACGCTTTGCCACCTTCGACGATTCCTTCTCGGCATCCTTTGCAGAATCCACCGTAGATGTTTGGGCCTCTTCTTCGGCGGAGCGTTCTGGCTCGGGTTCGGGCGCAACCCGCGCAGCTTCGATCAGCTCTACGAGGTGCTGTTCGGAACGCGCTCGGTCAAAGGCCCAATCTACGCTCCAAACGCGGCAGGTGTGCCAGCCCAGGCCCTTGAGAACTCCAGCGCGGTTGACATCGCGATCCTGCGCCGTTCGTTGATCCGCATATGTCGGTCCATCGCACTCAACTCCCATGAGATATCGACTTGGATCGTCAGGGTTCCGAACGGCAACATCGATACGATACTCGCTGCACCCGACATTCCGATCCACTATGTAGCCCTTCTCCTTCAGAAACGCGGTGACGACGTTGCTGAAGTTCTCATTGCAAGCATCGGCGGGAGCGGCGACGACAAGCGCGTTGCCACGTTCCGCGTACTCGAGAAAAGCTTTCAGATGCCCGGCTCCGACGGCCCTCGTGCGGCCGCCCTCACCAGCGTCGATCTGCGATCCGTGAATCGACGAAAACACGATCACCTGCTCCTTCGCCCGCGTGACGGCTACATTGAGCCGACGCTCGCCACCCGAGAGGTTCAACGGCCCGAAGTTCATTGTGAACTTGCCGTGTTCATCCGGGGCGTATCCGACCGAAAAGAGAATCACGTCGCTCTCGTCCCCCTGGACGTTCTCAAGGTTCTTGACGAAATACGACCCCGGCCCCTCCTCCGGCAACAGCTTCTCCAACACGGGATCCGTACTTCTGCGCTCGTCCAGCATCGTCCGTATCAATTTCTGCTGCGGCATTGAAAACGTCACTACACCAATGGTGCGTGGCTTGTAGTCGGCCTTGCGCACCTCCGTGCAGATATAGTCCACCAGTGCCTTCGCCTCGACTTCGTTGACTCGCGGTCCCTTCCCCGTCTTGACGAACTTGCCGTCTGGGACAAACACAAACTTAACACCCAGCCGCGGCGAACTGACGGCAGCAGGGAATGTGCAGAGCTTGTTCGAGTAGTAGTGTTCGTTGCTGAAGGCAATCAACGCCTCGTGCCGACTGCGGTAATGCCAGTTCAAGTAGGTAGAAAAGACACCGGCGACAAGGCATTCATCGAGGATGCTCTCCTGATCGACAATCGACTCGTCCGTTTCCTCGTCCGTCTCGACATCACCTTTCTGAAAGAAGCTGGTCGGAGGCATCTGCTTCGGATCACCGACAACAATCAGCTGCTTCCCGCGAGCGATAACACCAATGGCATCCCAGACGGGTATCTGCGACGCCTCGTCAAACACGATGAGATCAAACGGTGCCGAATCGACGGGCAGATACTGGGCAACCGAAAGCGGGCTCATGAGGAAGCAGGGCTTCAATGTCGGAATCAGCATCTTCGATTCGGCGAGTATCTGCCGAACCGCCTTCTGACGGGACTTCTTTTCACACTCGCGCTTGAGCATTCCAAGTTCCGTCCCCTCGGGACAGGGCCCGCTCCGACGGCGCGGCAATGTTGCGGCCAACTTCGCAAAGATGACCTTCCTGGAGAGCGTAGTGTACTTACGGTCGAGTTGCCGGAAACGACTGATCCGATCCTCCTGGCTGAGTCCAGTGAACTCGGCGAGAACGGGCGTCTGGTTAAGAATCGCGTCCAACATCTTCCCCGCATAGGAATCGTCGAATACGCGCAGAATGTCCAGTTTCCCGTCATCCTCGCGGACGATGTAGTCGACAAACGCCCCAACGCCAAGCTCAATTGCCCTGGCCTTTGTCTTCCGGTAGCGCAGAACATTACGCAGATCGGCAATGTTCTCCGTCAGCCCCTTGCTCGACTCTTCAATGCGGCGAACGTCTGACGCGAGAGATTGCTCGTGTGCGTACTCAAGCATCTGGTCGTACCGTGTGCAGAATTCAGACCAAAGATCAACGAGACATCCAATATTCTCGGTCAACTCCTTGGGCGTGTCCGCAAGATCATCCGACGCGCATCCCGCTTTCTCGGCAAACTCTCGGTGCAAACGGACGTACTCATGCATCTTCGGCAAGTCATTCGTCAGCTTTTGAACCGTCAGTTTGCCGCCACCAACTTTCACTATCCCGGAAAGCTCTTTGAGGAGCGATCCGTTCTTGAAGAACCGCAGCAAGAAGAATGCTTGCGCGTTCTCTGCAAGCCTCTGCTCGATTCCATCGAAATCAAGTTCGCCGAGCTTATCCAGCTTGTACGCACCAAGATTATCGACATTCGACCGAATCGCATCTTCGAGGGCGCAGAGTTCGCGCAAAAGCGACGAGGGCATCTCCTGCCCGGACACTATGCGTTTGGGGACTTTCTGCGCCTTGCCCAATTTCGCGAGAATCGGGATCAGGGCGTCCAACTCGGTTTTAGCCCACGCGCCGGTCAGCCCTACGGTCCGGATAACCATCTCAAGCGGAATGACGATTTCCTTACTCGCCTCGACAAGACGTTCCGCAGCTGCCTTCAGCTGTCGTTCGATAACGGGCGACCAGTTTTCGATCTTCAGTTCAGGCGTCGTCTGCAATGCATCTTCCGAGACGCCTCTGAAATCATTAATCAGCTCCTGTACGACGTTGCGGGCGTCCCGATACTCGTCTCTCGATTGCGCGAGGCAGTCGAACGACAGCAACTCAGGATGCGCATCGGCACCGTACTGAATCGTCCGCGAAAAACAGTTATAGGCCGTGAGACCATTCGGATAGACCTGATGCAGCGCCTGAATGTAGCCGTTCAGTTCACAACGGTACTTCTCGAAGTCTCCAACGACGGCATTCCACTCGCCGGGCATCGCCGTCTCGGGAACACTCAAAGCCTCCTTGAGCTGCGCGTAAAACTTGTTCTTCTCCGTCTTGTTGGAATGAAGTTCGAGGCAGAACGGCGTGAGCCCGATACGGTCGAGGCGTTCCTTGACGACATCAAGCGCCGCCTTCTTCTCGGACACGAAGAGGACGCGCCGCCCCCGCGCAAGGTTATGAGCAATGATGTTGGTAATCGTCTGCGACTTGCCCGTTCCGGGCGGACCGTGAAGGACAAACGACTTACCAAGTTCCGAATAAAGAACTGCCGTCAGTTGAGAGGAATCGTAGCTGACCGGACAGAACAGTTCGCCGGGCTTGAGGTGCTTTGACACCTCGTTTGCCGGAAAGACCTCCACGCCGTCCTCGAAACATCCGCCACCGCCGATGAGGTGATTGACGAGCGGACTCTTCTTGAGTTCGTCAACGCGCTCGGTCATGTCTTTCCACATGACGAATTTTCCGAAAGAGAAGCATCCGACCGTCGCCTCGTCAAAGACCTCCCAACCGTCCTTCTCCTTGACCGCCTGACGGAATATCTGCAGGACCAGCTGGACGTCCACGCCAGAATCGTCGGTCGGCAGCGGATCGAGCCCCGGCAAGGTCAAGTCGAACTGGGTGCGCAGAAATTCAATCAGCGTTGTGTTCAGGGTCGTCTCTTCGTCAAGACGATACATCTTCACGCCCTCGGCCATTGAAGATCGTTCCAGCCGAACCGGCACCATAAGTATCGGCGCACGATAGGACTTTCGATTCGCACCACTCCCCGGCTCCTTCCACTGGAGTTCGCCGATAGTCAAAAAGAGTGTATTGACGCCTGACTCCTCAAGCTCTGTCCGTGCATCGTGCAAGAGGTCCGTGAGGCGACGATGCACCTCTCTTGGAGGCATCATGACACAGAGACGCTGATGCGAAAGCTCGGCATCGACAATGCTTCTGCACTGATCCTTGGTCATCCGTCCATTGAGCAGATCGTCAAGCGCCTTCTCACCCATCGAATCGGCAATCGAGCGAATCGTGATCGTCTTGTTTGCGGCGATTTTGTCTTCAAGGTCGCCGACACTCGAACACATGAGCCGGATGACCTGCCGCGATGTGCGAGGAATATTGAGGAGCCGGTTTCTCGCCGAAAAGTCGAGTAGTTTCTGTGTCCATCGGTCGATTCGGCTTTGAGTCGTCGCAGCTTGTTTCAAGGTCGATAGGTCAACGCTCTCCTGTAGCTTGCGGACATCGCCATTGTCTTCTGCATCAACCGTACGACCAGTTGCGATGTAGTTTGTCTCGAACCCCGAGCCGAACGAAAGCGGCCGGATCCCACTCTCGCGACTGCGCACCACGTCTATCGCGCATGTAAAAGTAGCATCATCATCAAGATGATCCCTCCCAATTTTCTCTGCTTCGTTGAACGGTAGATCGCTTGTCACTTTCGTCGTCTCGATTGCGACAAATTCATCCAACACCGCCCGCTTACGCAAGGCCTGTACCGTGGGGGTGATGACATCCTCGAACATCTCCTCAACAAGGTGACACCCGACATAGCAATGGCCCTTGATGAGAACAAGTACAGGGTGAAGCTCGCACTTCTCCATGACGGCCGCCATCAGGAGCGAGGTCTCAATGCAGGTCGCCAGTTTGTATTTCTCAATTTCGTCCGGAAGGCGAATCTTTTGCCCTGGCTGCCCGAAAGAGGCAGGCGGATTGCAATAGCTGATGCCGAGCTTCTGAATCGCGGAATAGATCGCCGCGCATATTTCCAATGCCCTCCGCTTGCCGCTCTGGTAACCCTCAAGCGAAGAAGTCCCGGTTGACTTCTCAATTTCCTTTGCCGCTTCGGCCTGGAGTCGGCACACGAGATCGGCGTTCGGCAACACATAGGCCGAGAGCAGCTCTGCGTAAGGTTTCACGCCCAGCCACTGATCGACCGGCAAGATGGTCATTGTGTAAATCTTCTCGCACCTGACCTCACTGGCAACCGACACCGTCATCTTGACCGTTCCGGTTGCCGGTTCGCTTCGGACCTCGACAATGCGCCGCTGGTTCAGCAGAACGCCGACGTTGTGCGACCCGACAGAGCCGTGCGGTCCGATCTCCTTGAACGCCAGTTGGCTTGGCACGATGAATCCGTCATCGGACGAAAAGGCGCACACCACGTCCTTCATCGTCTCGTCCGTCTCGTTCGAGACGCGAAGACCCTGCAGTGCAGGAAGTCCGTTCTGAACCAAGGCGAGGCTGACAAACTTCAAAACGTCAACATCCGCCCTGATCGGTTCGTGGAGCGTGACGGTCATTTCGGCATTCGCTTCTTCGGTGTCCATTTTCATCTCTCCAGTTTTGAAAGTTTCTCGGAGATTTTCTTCAGCATCGCACTCTGTTCGCGCAGCAGGCGGTCGTGCTCGTCATCCTTCTCCCGTTGACGAGACAGCTCGTTGTCATGCTCGACATCCTTGCTTCTCTGTCTCTCCAGCTCTCTCTCAACGGCAACGTCCCGACCGATTTGCTCGGTCAGACCTACCGTAATGATACCTGTCGGAATGGCCAAGGCGGCGATTCCAGAGAACGCGATTACCGCACCCAACACGCGTCCAAGCACAGTCACGGGATAAATGTCACCATAACCTACGGTCGTCAGCGTCGCCACCGCCCACCAAAGACCGGAAAAGGCATTCTTGAACACTTCCGGCTGCGCATCATGTTCAACCGAATGCATCAGGAGCGAAGAGACCAGCATCAGCAAAACGACAAAGAACAGGGATCCCACCAACTCCCGCTTCTTGGATGCCAGAACCTCGCCGATGGACTTGACCGCATCAAAGTAGCGATTGAGCTTTAGAATCCGCAGTAGCCGCACAAGCCGCAATGCCCGCAGCGCCAGCATTGAACACGGCAGGAACATCGGAAGCCAAAACGGCAAGATGGCCACCAAGTCAATGATTGCCATCGGCGAAACGACATACTTCGCCCTGGCAAACAGAGGTCCCTTCGTCGGATAAAGCAAATCAGCCGTCGATATGCGCAAGAGATATTCAATAGTGAAAATAATCGATGCCGTGCGTTCAAGCCATTTCAGCACAGGCAAAACCGACGGTGGCAAATCGAACGTAACGGCGAAAACTATCACGGCGCTCATCAGAATGAGTGCTGTAATCGTCAGATCAAACACCCGGCTGGCCACAGAGTTCCCGTGGTCAGGCTGAATAATCTCAAATATGCGCCGCCTTATGGACATTTCAAACCTCTCTTTTAAGCATTATGCAAGCGTCTTAAAGCTTAATCTATTTTTTAATATTATACCAAATACATGATTTGACATTCTGGCAATTCGCATTACAAACCGGGGCCATCGGGTACTCGGTCGGCACTGTCCGCTATGCCTGGAGTTCAGCTACGTTAACATCCTCCGGGGGACAGCCCCCGCACTTCGGTGAGGTAGCTGTCCCCGGACGCGTTTCGTCTCCGGTGCCTCTACTTGTTGGGTTGGGGACAGTCCCTAGCGACGTGCAATAGGATAACCGCAAACAGAATCGAGCGATTGCAAAGGCAATGGAATCGGCATGATTATGATATACTACCATGTAAGTCGCACATCTTTTTTATATCAAACGGGAAAATGGAGGCGTGCATAGATTCTATGCGTCAGGAACGGTTGATCAGCTGCATGAATGCGCCAGTCAACCTCTATGGTGTCGTTTCGTTTGCGGAGCTGATCCGACTCTACAACCGCTATGCGGCCGACGAGCTGGCTCCCGTGTCGAATCTGCTGACCGAGCCGGAGATCGACGCGATCCTTGCGCTGCCGCCGCCGGATGACTTCGACCTCGAGGACCAGGAGCGCTGGTTCAAGGCGGTCGAACTCGACGGACCGCTCGACCTCTCGCCCGCAGACGAGGCGCGTTTCGCAGAGGACACGATCCGCCGCATCTACGCCCTCGGCCGCTTCGACTTTCCGCAATGACACGTTCTTCGGCGAGCAGCTCCCAGAGGAGGCGTTCGTGAAGAGCCAGGAACTCGCGATCCGTTCGGACGTCTTCCTCGTCCTCGGCACTTCGCTCACGG
>JAHBAE010000087.1 GCA_018384485.1 Kiritimatiellia bacterium | reverse complement strand
TTTAGAGTTTTTGTTTTTCATGGCATATATTATAGTATATGCGTATGTAAAAAGCAAGCGGAAAATCAATGGCGCTTGCATAAATTTCTCGGTGCACCCTTGGCCGTATTTCCCGACGCTCGCCGATTGTCAGAGAATACGGATTTTGGTATAATACGTGCTCATTACGGGGTTGTAGCTCAACTGGACAGAGCGACGGTTTCCTAAACCGTAGGTTCCGGGTTCGATTCCCGGCAGCCCCACCAGTTCCCGAATGATGAAAAAACTGATAATCCTCGGATGTACGGGTTCAATCGGCAGGAATGCAATCGATGTCGCATCAGCGCATCCGAGTGATTTCAAGGTTGTTGCCCTTGCCGCGCGCTCTTCTCGTGAAGAATGCGATTTATACGCTTCCCGTTTCGGCGCTCGTGCATATTGCGGCGAAGATTCGGCAGTGCGTGCGGTGGAGGAAAATGATGCCGATATCTGCCTTATTGCTACAGTTGGCCTTTCTGGTTTAAAGCCTGCACTTCTCGCCATCGAAAAGGGGATGGATATCGCGCTTGCCACTAAGGAAGTTCTTGTTATGGCGGGCGAGCTCGTTATGAGCAGGGCGCGTGAGCGCGGAGTAAGGGTTTTGCCGGTTGATTCTGAGCATTCCGCGATTTTTCAGTGTATTCAAGGCTCTCGCCCAAGTGAAGTGGAGAGGCTTATCCTCACGGCGTCGGGCGGTCCGTTTCTTGACGGGCCGGAAGATTTATCGGCGGTGACTCTTGAGCAGACTCTTAATCATCCGCGTTGGAAGATGGGGCCGAAAGTTACGGTCGATTCCGCAACGATGATGAACAAGGGCTTTGAAATGATCGAGGCCAAGTGGCTTTTCGACGTTTCATACGATGCGATTGATGTTGTCGTTCACCCTGAGGCGATTGTCCATTCTCTCGTAACGTTCACCGATGGCGCAACTCTTGCCCAGCTCTCTCCTCCCGATATGCGCGTGGCGATTCAGTATGCTCTTTCGTGGCCGCGCCGCTTGAGCGCGGAAAGAGAGAAGCTCAATCTCTCAGCTTTGAAGTCGCTCACTTTCAGAGAGGCCGATCCCGTACGCTTTCCGTGCCTTCGCCTTGTTCGCGAGGCTCTTGCGGAGGGCGGCGGCGCGCCGGCTCAGCTTGCAGCGGCCGATGAACTTGCCGTTTCCGCCTTCCTCGCTGGCAAACTGCGGTACATCGATATCGCCAGTGTAGTTGAAGAGGTGCTCGCAACGGCCCGCCGTACGCCTTGCCTTTCATTTGAGTCGGTCATGGAAACGGTTGATGAAACTTCGCGCGCCTTTTCAAGCGTTGTGAAAAAATATTCCCAGAGGTAAAAATTTATGGAAATTTTAGTAAACATCTGTTACATAGCCGTTTGCGTTCTTCTTTTCGCAATTGCAATTCTCGTTCATGAGTTTGGTCATTTCATCGTTGCCATTTCTCTTGGGTTGAAAGTTGAGGCCTTTTCAATAGGCTTTGGTCCCGCCATCTGGAAAAAGCGCATCCGCGGCGTAGAATACCGCATAAGCAGTATTCCTCTCGGAGGCTATGTTTCCATACCTGACGTCGATCCTGAAGGGACAAAAGCGCTTGAGGGGGCGTCGGCCTCCGCGGCCAAGGTGCGCATAGCTCCATGGAAGGAGGCTCTTGTCGCCGTCGCAGGCCCTGCGATGAATATTGTCCTTGCAGTGTTTTTGGCTGTTCTTCTTTCTCTCATTCCTTCCGCTCGTTTCGGCGAGACTCCGGCTGTAATCGATATGGTTATGCCTGGTGGCGCTGCGGCTAAAGGAGGCATGCTTCCTGGAGATAAAGTTATTTCCGTCAACGGCAGGCCAGTGCAAAGCTGGACTGAAATGATGGTGGAAATTCAGATTTCAGGCGGCCGCGAGGCTACGATAGATGTTTCGCGCGAAGGGAAGAATGTATCTCTTTCTATAACACCTGTGCGCAGCAATGTTACGGGAGCGTACTACATTATGGCGGCAAGCACTAACGGCTGTGGAGCTGTAGGGTGGATGCCGAGTCGCAGCCCTGTAAAGCAGCTCGCGTGGGATGCAGGCTCCATCTTCCGCGTTCTTAAAGGTCTTGTGACTCCCAAGGAGGCGCGCGCGACGGCCGGGGCTGTCGGCGGGCCTGTTATGATAGCGGAGAGCATTTACCACTCTCTTAAGCGTAGCCCGTGGGACGGAGTCGGTTTCATGAGGTTTTTGAATGTAAACCTTGCGATTTTGAATCTACTGCCTATTCCCGTTCTTGACGGTGGGCTTATCTTTTTCTCTCTCATCGCTCTTATTTTCCGCAGGCGCGTGCCTGATGCGGTGGTGAAGGTTTCATCGCTCGTGTTCATGTATATCCTTATGGGTTTGATGGGTATTTTGATCATCAAGGATGTGGCGAGAAGCTGGCGCATCCATACGGTCAAGCCCGCCGCGAAACAAGTTTCAACATCGGAAAAGACAGCGCCTGTTGCAGATGATGCGAAAAACGCGAGAGATTAAAGTAGGCCGCGTGAGTGTCGGCGGCGGCGCGAGCGTTTCCGTGCAGACGATGGCCAATGTCAATCCCCGTGATGCCGCGGCGATTGTCGAGCAGGCGCGTTCCTGCGCCGAGCGCGGCTGCGATATTTTCAGAATCACCGTTCCTGACGCGGCGGCCGCAGAAGTTTTAAGAGAGGTGAAAAAGAGCGTTGAAATGCCTATCGTGGCCGATATCCATTTCGATTACCGTGCCGCTCTTGCATCTATTGAAGGAGGCGCTGACGCGCTTAGGATCAACCCGGGAAATATCGGCTCGCGCGATCGCGTCCAGGCCGTGGCCCGCGCCGCAAAGGCAAAAGGCATCCCTATTCGCGTCGGGGTAAACGCAGGTTCTCTTGAGAAGGATTTGAGGGACGATCTGACGCGTCCGCTTCCTGAAAGGCTTGCCGAATCTGCATTAAGGCATTTGAAGATGCTTGAGGATGAAGGCTTTCATGATGTCGTTTTAAGCGCGAAAGTTTCAAGCGTGATGGAGACAATCCAGACATACCGCATTCTTGCGGAGAAAACGGATTGCCCATTGCATCTCGGCGTTACGGAGGCGGGAACGCTCATCCCGGGGACTGTGCGCAATTCCGTCGCGCTCGGAGTGCTGCTTTCGGAAGGGATAGGAGATACTATCCGCGTTTCGCTTACGGCCAAGCCCGAGAAAGAAGTTCGCACGGCGCTGGAAATTCTTCGTTCGCTGAATCTCCGCCCCTCTGGGCCTGCGATAACGAGCTGCCCCACGTGCGGGCGCACGAAAGTCGATCTCGTTAAAGTCGCCACGCGCATAGAGGATGCGCTGGAAGTTCTCTACCGTGATCCCGCGCGCCCGTCCCCGTTCCCTAAAGTAGCCGTTATGGGGTGCGTTGTAAACGGTCCCGGCGAGGCGAAGGGCGCCGACATCGCGCTTTGCGGCGGAGATGGGGATTTCGTCCTATATGTCAAAGGTGAGAGTATCTGCAGGGTTTCCGAAGAGGATGCGGTAGGAAAGGTTGTTGAATATGCGCTACGTCTACAATAATATGCCTGTGTTTTTCATCGCGCTAAGCATTTCTCTGCTTGCGTGGCTCTATGGCGGGGCGGATGGTCCGCTTATCGTCAAGGTCTGCCCGTGGCTGCTGTTGTTTTTGCTGCAGGTTCTTTTCTTCTTTCCTCAGAGAAGGGATGGGGAGTCGCTTTATGACGCCCGCGAGAGCGCGTGGGAAAATATGCGCCGCGATCCTCTTGTGTGGATTTCAGTTTCCCTCACGTTACTTCTATCTATTCCTTTTCTCAACAACGCGCTTTGTCCTTCTTGCGACGCCGCGGCGATAGCGCAGGGCGCGGAAATAGGTCCGAAAGTCAAATTCCTTCCATTCTGCATTTCTTTGCGTGAGCATTTCTGCGTGTTCCTTTGGATAGTTACTGCATTGGTCTCAGCCATCGCGACGCGCCACTGCTTGCGCGGAAGAGGGAAGAGGCTTTTACTTAAAATTCTAGTCTGGAACGCCTCGGCGCTTGCCGTTCTCGGCTTCGTGCAAATAGCCTCATCAGCTCCAGGTCCTCTTTGGATGAGCGTTCCCGATAATTCTCCCGGCGGGTATTTCTCCACGTGGGGCTATCCTAATATGGCCGGGTGTTATTTTGTCGCTTTCTTCGCCATCGCCATTGCTCTCTGGCGCCGTGCAATCGACGAGGCCGAGGCTGAGAGGATTGCCTTGGATCATTCAGGAAATGTCGCCTCGAGCCACCGGATGTTCTGGAAAAAGCACCTTTATCTCATACCTGCATTTCTCTTTTTCTTCGCGGCTCTCAACACGCTTTCGAGAGCGGCGTTTATACTTGTGATGTCGCTGTTTTTCATTTTCTTCATTCATGCGTTTTTATCTTTCACGCATAAAATGCAGCGCGCCAAGCGCGTTAAATGCATGACTGTCACATTTTTCGTTATGGCGGTCATCGCTGTTTTTGCGGTTGTATCTATCCCCGATAAATTCCAGGCGCAGGTTGATACTCTAAATACGCAGACTATGCTGACGCGTATAACCGGTAAAGATGTTTCGCATTCGCGCATCGCGATTGAGCTTTGGCGCGATAACACTCTTTTCGGCTGCGGAGGGTGGGGTTACCGTCATTTATCCGTTGCAAAGATGACGGACGCCGATAAAAGGGCTCTTCCGTATGCAGGCAACGCCAATGTCCATAACGACTATCTTCAGTTTCTCGTTGAGCACGGGTGCGTCGGGCTTGCGCTTATGGTTCTTGCAGCCCTCTGCCTTATTATTCCTGTGTTCAGGGCATGGAAGTACCTCCTTCAGCTCGTGCGCTTCGCGAAAACAAGCAAATTGCCCCCGAAGCCGATAGTCCTTTTTGTTCTTCCTTCCCCAGTGTTCTGCCTTCTTTTATCGGCTCTGGCAGTTGCGATTCACGCCTTTATGGATTGCCCGCTGCGCACGCCCGCGATACTCGTTTTAGTTTACACCACGCTCGCTGCCGCTCCCGGTTTTCTTCCGCGCAAGGCGCGTAATCTCGGTGTGACTGCAGGAGAAGGTGAATAATAACAAGAATAAGGAGTAGATTACAATGCTTCATGTAAACGAAAACTATGCCCGCATAAAACCTACGTATCTATTTGCGGAAATTTCAAGCCGTGTCGCCGAACATCAGAAGTCCGGCAATGCGGAGCGCATCATCAGGCTCGGAATCGGTGATGTTACGGAGCCGCTCGCTCCGGCGGTGACGGCGGCGATGCACAAGGCCGTCGATGATGAGGCTGGAAGAGAGAATTTCCATGGCTACGGTCCTGAGCAGGGGTATCAGTTCCTCCGCGACAAGATCGCTGAAATTGATTTCGCCGCGCGCGGAGTTGACATTAAGCCGAATGAGATTCTCGTTTCCGACGGCGCGAAGTGCGACTGCGGAAACATCCAGGAGCTTTTCTCAAACGATGTGAAAGTTGCCGTGACGGATCCTGTGTATCCTGTATATGTTGACACGAATGTCATGGCAGGGCGCCACGATATCACGCTTCTTCGCTGCGGAAAGGAGAACGGTTTTGTTCCTTCGCCTTCTTCATGCGACGCCGATATCGTTTATCTCTGCTTCCCGAACAATCCTACTGGTGCGGTAGCCACGAAAGCGCAGCTTCAGGAATGGGTCGACTGGGCCAATGCAGGAAAGAGGCTGATTATATTCGATGCGGCTTACGAGGCGTTTATCCGCACCGATTCTATTCCGCATTCCATTTTCGAATGCAGCGGTGCGCGCACTTGCGCAATCGAGATGCGCTCTTATTCGAAGACTGCCGGCTTTACAGGCGTGCGCTGCGGCTATACTGTAGTTCCTTCGGAGCTTTGCGCCTATGCGGCCGACGGCACGAGCGTTTCTCTCAAGGCGATGTGGACGCGCCGTCAAACGACTAAATTTAACGGAGCGAGCTACATTACTCAGCGCGGAGCAGAGGCAATCTATTCTCCCGAGGGAATGGAGCAGACGAAAAGCACGATTGATTTCTATCTCGAGAACGCCCGCCTCGTAAGGGAGGCTCTCGCTTCCCTCGGCTACGAAGCGTTCGGCGGCGTTGATTCGCCGTATGTGTGGGTCGATGTGAAAGGACCGAGCTGGGATTTCTTCGACCGCCT
This sequence comes from Kiritimatiellia bacterium, assembly GCA_018384485.1. GTDB lineage: Bacteria > Verrucomicrobiota > Kiritimatiellia > RFP12 > UBA1067 > UBA1067. The sequence goes on along the minus strand of JAHBAE010000087.1, from coordinate 22,270 downwards.
TCTCAAAGAGGCAAATGTCGTGACGACTCCCGGCGCCGGCTTCGGCGCGGCAGGCGAAGGCTTCATCCGTATTTCCGCCTTCAATTCGCGCGAAAACGTACTTGAAGCGATAGATCGCATTTCGCGCGTTCTTTAAGGCATGAAGATACTGCTGCTCACTCCTCCGCTCCTGCAGCCGAACACGCCGTATCCGGCGACGATGCATCTGACGGGCTATTTAAAGTCTGTCGGGGCGGATGTTGAGCAGCGCGATCTTTCAATCAAGGTCGTCCGCGATATTCTCATCGCTTATGGCGACGAGACGACGGAGGAGATACTGGAGTTTCTCGGCGGGCCTTCGCCTGTCGAGGAGAAAATCGAGGCGAGCGCCCTTATTGAGGCGCTCGCTTCGCGCATTCGGCGTAAGGTCGACAAGAATTTCGGTTTTTCCCGTTATGCGGAGAAGTTATGTACGGCAGTTTCAAGATTTTCAACTCTTGAACGGCGCGTTGAAAAGCGCGGCGTGATGGACGAATCTCTTGAAATGCGCATAGACGAGGCGATGAATGAGACTCGTCCAGATGTCGTTGGAGTTACTTGTCCTTTCCCTGGAACTCTCATTGGCGCGTTCAAGACGGCTCGATACATTAAGCGAAAGTATCCAGGAGTAAAAACTGTTCTCGGCGGAGGGTATGTAACTACTGAACTTCGTCAGATCAAGTCGACTCGTCCCTTCAAATACTTCGATTCGATTATTTGCGATGAAGGGTATGTTCCGCTTGCGGAAATGGCCGGGGTGGAGAATGCCGCGGTTCCTTCTTTTGTAGCGCCTTCATACGAGGGAATAGATTGGGATGAGTATTTCGATATAATTCAAAGCGATAATTTCGTGACGGGGCTTTGGAGTTCCGGAAAATGGGTTAAACTCATCATGTCTCGCGGGTGCTATTGGGGGAAATGCGCGTTTTGTGATGTAAAGCTTCCGTACATAGGCTCTTTTAAGATGCCATCGGCAAAGGATATCGTCGATGCGGCAGAGTCTCTTCTGGCAGTTAGCCCAGAGTTTCCTCACGAAAGAAACTTGTCTCTCGCAGGCATACACTTTGTCGATGAAGCGATGCCTCCCCGTCTTGTTTCTCAGGTGTGCGATGAGATTATCTCGCGAGGCCTTGAATTCGAATGGTGGGGAAATATCAGGTTTGATTCTGCATTTACCGCATCGCTTGCGCGGAAGATGGCGAAAGCCGGCTGTATTTGCGTGACGGGCGGGCTTGAATGCGCCAACGACAGGCTCCTTAAGCTGATGAACAAAGGCATTACATGCGCTTCCGCCGAAAAGGTGCTTGAACATTTTTCTGCGGCGGGAATAGCTGTGCACGCCTATTTGATGTATGATTTTCCTACTGAGACGGCCGCTGAAATGAGAGAGGCGGAGCGCTATGTAAAATCGCTCGCGGCGAGAAATCTTGTGCAGAGCGTCTTTTGGCACCGATTTGCGCTGACGGTGCACAGCCCCATCGCGCGCGAGCCGGAGCGGTTTTCTCTGCGCATATTGCCGTATAAAAGCGATTTTGCCGTTAATGAAATTCCCTATGTCGCAATGAGGGCGAAAAAGTGAACCGCATTTTAAAAAATACGTTTACGGTTGGCGGCTTTACGGCGTTGAGTCGTGTTTTCGGGCTCGTTCGAGAGATGCTTCAGTCGCGTCTCATCGGCGCCGGCGTCGAGCAAAGCGCGTTTGCTCTTGCGTTTGCCCTGCCAAATATGGCGCGTAAACTTTTCGGCGAAGGTGCTCTTACCGCGGCGTTCGTTCCTATATTCAAGGGCGAGGTGGAGAAGGGGAATAAGGAAGAGGCTCTCGCTCTTGCGCGGATGGTGATGACAAGCATTCTTTTCCTTCTCGGAGCTGTCGTCGCTCTCGGAGTAGTTTCGCTTAGCGTCTATCTTGAGACGGCCTCAAGTGTATCTCCGCGCACAAGTTTGACGGTCTCTCTCGTGAGAATACTCCTTCCCTACATGATATTTATTTGTGCCGCCGCTTTCGGTATGGGAACTCTTAATTCTCTTGGCCGCTTTGCAGAGGGGGCGTTTATGCCTGCTATGCTAAATATAGTGTGGATAGCGGCGCTTGCGGGACTTTGGTTTTTCCCGTCTTTCCCCGTCTCAATGCGTATTCGCGCAGTTTGCTGGGCCATTCTCGCAGGAGGAGCTCTTCAGATGCTTTTCCTTATGCGTTGCATGGCGAAACGAGGGTATGCATTTCGCTTTCGCCTGCCCGACTTTAAAAATCCATCTTTGAGGCTTGTTTGGAAAAACACTTTTCTCGGTGCAGTAGGCGCGGGAGCGGTGCAGATAAATTATATGCTCGACCAGGTGCTTGGTCAGTGCGCCGCTCCATGGGCGGCCGGCGTTATCGGTTATGCCGAGCGGCTTATGGATCTTCCGCTCGGAGTTGTGGGGGTCGCGTTCGGCACAGTTCTCTTGCCGACTTTCTCAGGTCATTTTGCGCGCGGCGATGAGGCTGGGGCGAGAAAGGCTCTCAAAACTTCCGTAATTCAGATGCTCGTATTGATGCTCCCCGCGTCAATCGTGACATTCTTCTGTGCTGAGTGGATTGTTTCAATCATTTATGAGGGCCGTGCGTTCGACCAAATGGCGACGCTCCGCGTTTCAAGGGCGCTTGCCGTATACGGGCTTGGGTTATGCTTCTTTTCGTTGCATAAATGCCTTGTGCCTTATTTCCAGGCGCAGCGAGATATGAAAACTCCCCTTAAAGTGACATTCGCAACAGTCGTGTTAAATGCAGTTTTAAACATCCTTTCCGTGTGTTTCCTCCCCAAAGAATGGCGTCATGTGGGGCTTGCGGGGTCAACGGTTTTCTGTTCAATGACAGGGTGTTTACTTTTCGTCCTTGCGTTTATTCGCAAGATTAGGTATAATACGCGCCAAAATTTTCATTCCTGATAGAAAGAAGAGGTAGAAAAATGGGTACAGGTCGTACACTCCGGAAAGAATCGCATGTTCGCCCGTGCAAGACTCCTGCGGGCAAGGCTCGCCGTTCCAAGGCGCAGCGCGCTCGTCTCGTTAAGTTCGGCATGGATGCTGAGCAGGTGAGCCAGATGGAAGCAGAAGCGGTGCGCGTTCTCGTGCAGCGTCCTACGCTTGTCAAGAAGCTCGTTGCCAAGGCCGCGAAGGCTTAATGCCTTCCGCTTACGCCGCATAAGGCGATGACTAAGCTTTTTTGCTCGGTTCCCGAGCGTTTCGTGAATCCCCTCTTCGAGGTTTTCGATGGAGGGGACTTCGTTTTGTCTTCATATAGAGATGTCGAGTCCGACCTCGCCGAAATGAGGATTTTCTTCGAGGAGGGCAATCCTCGGCCTCAGCTTGAGCAAGCGCTTGAGACTGTTGGCGTGCAAGCTGAAATTTTCGAGCAAAGCATAGCCGACGAAGATTGGAAGTTCGCCTACCGCCGTCATTTCAAGACGGAGCTTGTCAGTCCGAGGATTCTCGTTCAACCTGAATGGGAGGATCTTGCGGTAATTAAGTTCGATCCAGGCCTTGCTTTCGGAACAGGGAAGCATGAGACGACGAAAGCCTCGCTTCAGTATATTGACGAGCTTTCTAGCGAAATGCGCGGAGCTTCGTTCCTTGATATGGGCTCAGGCTCAGGCATTCTTTCGATTGCGGCCGCGAAGCTCGGATACACTTCGGTGCGCGGCTTTGATATTGACATCGCCGCTGTGGAATCTTCAATTGAAAACGCAAAAAAGAATGCGGTCGATGTTGAGTTTTTCAAGTATGCCCTTGGCTCGGTGGAAAAGCGCGACCTCGGCGTTGCTGATGTAGTCGTTGCGAACATCCTCGGCCCGCTTCTTATCCGCTTCGCAGGTGAAATCGCTCCATGCGTCGGCAAGAGGCTTGTCATTTCAGGCATTCTTAATGAATATTACTCCGAGGTTCTTGCTGCATACGTCGAAATGGGGTTTGAGGAGATTTCGCGCAAGACGATAGGCGAATGGACGACAGGTCTTTTAAAACCAGTTTCGAAAAACCAGTAAAATCACCTTCTGTAAAAATGCTTTATTTCCTCGCTGACTATCTTGAAGAGTTCTGGGGGCCATTCCGCCTTTTGAAGTCTCACGTTTTTCTTCTTGCATGCGGCACTTTTACGGCTGCGCTTTCCGCGTATTTGGCACTTCCGCGTTTTTGGAATCTCCTCCCGCGCGATAGGGGTAAGGCGATTTGCAGCGATCTTGACGGGATGCGCAGCGCAGGCAAGCCCACTGGCACGGGGTTGATTGTTTCGCTGGCGATTCTCCCCGCGGTCATTCTTTTTGCGCCTCTTAAGATATATGATGCGGCCGCATTTGGGTGCCTTTACATCGCGATGCTCTTTGGCTATCTCGACGACAAGGCGAAAAACCCGTGGGGGGAGCTAAAAAAAGGGATTCTCGATGCCGTCGTCTCGGTTGCGATAGCAGTTTTAGTATTCCTTGGGCATGCAGAAGAAGTCGGCTCTTCGGCGCCTGTTATGATTACGTGGCTGCCGTTTTTCAAGGGGTTGTGGTTCCTTGAGTGGTATGTCTATATCCCGGCGGCGGCGTTTATCCTCTGGTTTACGATGAATGCTACAAACTGTTCCGACGGTGTTGATGGCCTTGCGGGGACTCTTACCGTCATTGCGCTTGTGATGCTTGCGTTCGTTCTCTATGTCGTTGTGGGCTACCGCCCCGTAGCGCATTATTTCCTCATCCCCGTCTATGCAGAGGCTGCTCGCTGGGCGATTGTTGTGATGGCCGTTTCAGGAGGTTTCTTAGGGTATCTTTGGTATAATGCCGAGCCGTCCAAAATTCTTATGGGCGATGCTGGTAGCCGTTTCCTCGGCATCCTTTCTGCCACGGCGTCCCTTATGACGGGCAATCCTCTTATAATTCTTGCTCTTGCTCCGATTGTTCTTGTCAACGGCGGCGGCGGGCTTGGCAAGCTCGTTCTTTTGCGCCTTGCAAAGAAGCTTGGCTTTGACATAGGGGAGGGGAGTCTGATTCGCAAGGTTCGCTTTCCGCTTCATGATCACTGCAAGAAGAATTTGAAATGGTCGAATGCGCAAGTCCTTATGCGTTTTGTGCTTCTTCAATTTCTCGTAATGCCAGTTCTTTTGCTGCTGATTCTGAAAGTCCGCTGATGCGGCGAAGTCAGGTGAGGTTTAAGTTAAGTCGGTATTCTTTTTGGTATAATACATAGCTGAGATGACAACAACGATAACGAGAAGATTGGCGAGAGAATGGGCCGTGCAGATGCTCACGGCGATTGATTTGAATCGCGCTGCCGACATAGAGAATGTCGTGGCCGATTTCTGGGAGCAGCTTTCCACGCTTGATGCTGATGACGGCGGGCTTGAGGGGGCGCGTGTTAAATCGCGCATGAAGGAGTTTGCCAACGAGCGCGTCTTAGGCGTAATGGGAAGCGTCGTTGAGATAGATGCTGAACTTACTCCGCTGATGGATCATTGGGATATTACGCGTCTCGGCACGGTAGAGCGGGCCGTTCTGCGCCTTGGTGCGTGGGAGCTTAAGAACACCGATATCCCGTGCGGAGTTGTGATTAACGAGGCGGTTGATCTCGTTAATTGGTTTTCCTCTCCGCGAAGCCGCGCTCTTATCAACGGCGTCTTAGACAAGTACGCGAAGAAAGTACGCTGAAGAAGCATAACTGATGGGGGAAAGTGAATATCTCGCCCGCGCCGTGGCTCTCGCAAGAAAGAGCCTTGGCGGCACTCGCCCCAATCCTGCCGTCGGAGCGGTCATTGTAAAAAACGGGAAAATCATCGGTGAAGGCAGGCATAAAAAAGCCGGGGGCGACCACGCGGAAACCGCAGCGATAAAGGATGCGTTCCGGCGCGGAGCTAAGACGCTGCAAGGCGCAGAGATTTTCGTGACGCTTGAGCCGTGCTCGAAAGCTGGCAGGGTAGGCGCGTGTACTGATGCCATAGCATCTTCAGGCATTGCGAGAGTCGTTTATTGTGTGGCTGACCCTAATCCAAAAAACCGCGGCAAAGCCGCGCGCGCGCTTAAGCAGTTCGGGGTGGCGTGTGAGAACGCACTTGCGCTTTTAAAGAGGGTCGACGGGGAGGAGAGAGAAAAAATAAAAGGCTCTATAGCGGCGGCAAAAAGCATCATCGCTCCATTCGCCAAGCACGTAATAGAGCGCCTTCCGTACGTTATCGTTAAGCTTGCAATGTCGCTTGACGGTAGAATTTGCGATTTGAAGGGGGATGCGAAGTGGATCTCGTCCGCACGTTCGCGCCGCGAGACGGGGCGCATGCGCGCCGATGTCGATGCGATTATGGTAGGTGGCGAGACGGTGCGGCGCGATAATCCCTCGCTTCTTTGCCGCCATGGCCGCAACGATTCTTTAATCAGAGTCGTAATTTCAAAGTCGCGCGATCTTCCGGCTTCTTCGCAGATTTTCACCGACGATGCCGCTGATAGAACTTTAGTTTTTTCCGATCCTAAAGAGGCTCTTGAAAAGCTCGGAGAGATGGGGATAACGTCAGTTCTGTGTGAAGGCGGGCTTGAGCTTGCCCGTTCGCTCCATAAGAAAGGGCTTGTGGATGAATGGCATACAGTGCTTTCGCCTGTCGTGATCGGCGAAGAGAATATCGCCGAAGCGAAACGCTTTAGCCGCGGCGTATGTCGCATGAGCGACGATGCGCTCGGCGATGTTCATGCAAAGGCGTACAACGGCGAAGTTCCGTTCTTGTGAAGGGAAAGAGAAAATGTTCACCGGTCTTGTCGAAAGAATAGGAACGATCAAGCGTGTTTCACGCGGCGCATCGCTTGTGTTGGAAATCTCCGCCGATTCGCCGTGGGATAGGCCGCTTGAAAAGGGCGAGTCTATCGCGGTCAACGGAGTTTGCCTTACTGTTGCTGATTTTTCCGTTCAGCGCTTTACGGCGGATGTGCTAAACGAGACGCAGGCGAGAAGCACTCTCGGCGGGTTTATTCCCGGCGATAAAGTTAATCTTGAGCGTGCCGTGAGGGCGGGGGCCGCTTTAGGAGGCCATATTGTCCAGGGGCATGTCGATTGCACAGGTGTAATTGAGGCGAGAATCCCCAAAGGGCGCGATTTTTCTCTGCGAGTTAAATGCGGGAGAGTTTTTGCCTCTACGCTCGTTGTTAAAGGTTCTGTCGCAATAGATGGAGTTTCTCTTACGATAAGCGCGCTTGGCGAAGATTATTTCGCAGTCGATGTGATTCCCGTCACGGCGAGAGAGACTGTTCTTGGAATGAAAAAAATTGGCGATAAGGTGAATTTAGAAGGGGATGTAATTGGCAAATACGTCTCATCTGCGTTGAAAGTCCACTCGCAGGTAGAGGCGAAGAAGAGCTCTCTTACGGGGGAGGCTCTTGCGGCGGCAGGTTTTATCTGATTTTTCGTGGTCTATCAGGAGGATGAAAGAATGAAAAAAGATTTAGGTTCTCTCTCAACGCACAGAGCTTATAAAGGCCTTCCTCCGAAAGAAGGAAAAAGAGTGCCTTTTGAGTGTTCTCCGAAGAAGGTGTTTGAAAAACAGGTCAAGGCTCTTGCTGCGAGGCTTAAAGCGATTGGCTGTAAGCGCGTTGTGCTTGGCGTTTCCGGCGGGCTCGATTCCACACTTGCCCTTTTAGTTTGCCGTGAGGCTTTCAATGTTCTTTCACTTGATCCGAAAGGGATCTTGGCAATCACGATGCCAGGCTTTGCCACTTCATCGCGCACGAAAACGAATGCCGAGAAAATGTCGGAAGGTCTCGGCGTGAGATTGGAGACAATCCCGATTGCCCGCGCTGTGAGGGCGCATCTTAAAGATATTGGACACGATGGAAAAACTCCCGATATCACGTATGAAAATGCGCAGGCGAGGATGCGTACTCTTATTTTGATGGACAAGGCGAATATGGAAGGGGGCATCGTTGTAGGCACGGGAGATATGAGTGAAATCGCTCTTGGCTGGTGCACGTACAACGGCGACCACATGTCGATGTTCAACGTAAACAGCGGCGTTCCCAAAACTGTCATAAGGCGCGTATGCTCTTGGTGGGGGCAAAATCATGAAGGCGAGGCCGCCGCAGCGGTTCTTGATGTTATCAACACTCCCGTATCTCCCGAGCTTGTAAAAGGGCAAGTCACCGAAAACGTAATCGGCCCTTATGAGCTGCACGATTTTTTCCTGTGGAATTTCATAATGAATGAAATGGGGCCGCGCGCTCTCAAGGAAGAGGCGTTTTCCTTCTTCCGCGGCAAATACACTCTTGAGGAGATTTCTGCCGTGTGCGATATTTTTCTGCGCCGCTTTTTCACTCAGTCGTTCAAGCGCAACTGTGCGCCGGACGGGGTGAAAGTTTTCCCGTTTGAACTTTCTTTGCGCGGCTGGTGGATACCGTCCGATATCGGGGTGGTGAAACTTCATGGATAAGGTGCTTGTCATAGGAAAGGGCGCAAGCGGATGCGCGGCGTCTTCTCTTGCCGTTTCACGCGGAGATGAGGCGAGTTTTGCCGCCGGAGTCGACCTTGTTGTAGCAAGCCCTGGCGTGCGTGTCATGAGCGAGCTTGAATACGGTTGCCGCGCGCTTGCGGAGCGCGGGTGGAAGATGCTTGCTGTCACTGGCTCCAAGGGCAAGTCAAGCGTTGTTAAACTTGTTGCCGACACTATCAATCTCGCCGGAGGCAAAGCTGTCGCCTGCGGAAATTACGGCAGGCCCGTAAGCGATGTCTGCCGCGAAGAGACGGCAGGGTGGGCAGTTGTTGAAGTATCCTCCTTCATGCTTGAGACGACGAGCCTCCCTCCGCGCTTTTTCGAGGCGGCAGCCGTTTTGAATCTTCAGGAGGATCATCTCGACCGTCACGGCAGCATAGAGGCGTATCACGCGCTCAAGATGAGGCTTCCTTTAATGGCGAAAAAATCAGTGTCCCCGTTTTCGCCTCCTATTGAAAACCCCTCGCTCCTTGCAGGCTCGTATTTTGACAATGCGATTTTGAGAGACAATGGTCTTGCCGGCGCATTCCTTATGCGCGCGGCATCGCTCAGCGATGAAGAGATTGTTCAGGGCTTTCGGCATTTCCGGCCGCTGGAACACAGAATGAGCCTTGTCTCAAAAATTGACGGTGTAAAATACGTGGATGACTCGAAAGCGACCTCAATCGCAGCTCTTAAGGCAGGCGTGGAAATGGCGGGAGAAGCTTTTTCGCGCCCCTCGGTTCTTCTTATCGCTGGAGGGAAGTGGAAGGGGGATGATTTAAAAATCGCAACATCCACCTTGACAAAGTGGGGTAAAAAAGTGTATCTTATAGGGGAATGTGCGGAAAAGTTTTTTTCAGCCTGGGCTTCAAGTGTGGATTGTGAAATCTGCGGCACTATGGACAAGGCTGTAGAAGCGGCCGCACGCGATGCTGAAAAAGGCGATACGGTGCTCCTTTCGCCGGGTGCTGCAAGCTTTGATCAGTTCGGTAATTTCAATGAACGCGGGGAACACTTCGCGAAAATCGTCAAAACAAGGGAAATGAAAAAATGAACAAAACAGTATTGATAATTTCGGTCGCGGCGGTTGCGGCTGTCACAGGGTGTAAAGATCCTAGCTTCAAGCGTGCGAGGCCGGCGTTAGTCTCGGATGATGTGCGCGTTGTTCCTACAGATAAAAATCCTCCCGCCGCCAATCCGTCCTCAGAGATTAAGGTTGAGGCCGAGCAGGTGAAGAAGTGCTCTTGCCTTCCTGGAACTAAGCATACCGAGCCTTGCAAGTGCGCTGCGGCCGATTGCAAGTGCATTGTTGAGACGAAAGAGGCTCCTCTTCCGCCGCCTCAGCCTCAGTACACCGTTTATGTCGTCAAAAGCGGTGATTATCTCGCAAAGGTATCTCGCAAGTTCAATGTGACAATCGCGGCAATTAAGAACGCTAACTCGCTTAAGAGCGATGTTATCCGCGTCGGCCAGAAACTCAAGATTCCCGGCGTGAGCGCTTCGGACGTGCCTGCCGCTACGGCAGACAAGCCTGCAAAGCGCGCAAAGAGCCTTGCCGTCAAGCCTGCCGGCAAGGCCGCTCAGCCTTATACTGGCTCGACGAAGGATTATGTAGTCAAAAGCGGCGATACTCTCGGCGCCATCGCTTACGGCAGAGGCATCAATATCCGCCAGCTTAAGGCGATGAACTCTCTCTCGTCCGATAGCCTCAAGGTTGGCCAGAAGCTTAAGATTCCTGCCGCGGCTGTCAAAAAAGAGGTTAAGAGCACCCCTGTGGAGCAGAAGAGTGCAAAGGTCGAGGAGAACGTAGACAGCAAGGTTGAGGAAACTGCTGTGAAGGAGGAAGCTCCTGCCGTACCCGCTACTGTCGTTGAGGGAAAGAACGTCGAGAAAGTCGCAGCGCCTCAGCCTGCTCCGGCAGTTCAGGATGCTGCAGCGCCGAAGTCGGAGACGACGTTTAACTACACCGTCTCAGAAGGCGAGGATATTACGGGCGTCACAATTCGTTGGGGCGTCTCGGCCGCTAAGATCCGCGAACTTAACAATCTTGCTGAGGATGCCCAGCTTAAGCCTGGTCAGGTGATTAAGCTTCCGGCTGAAGTTCAGCAATAATTGTAACGTGCGCAAGAGTGTCCTTTGCGCATTTGGCCTGGTTGTTGCGGTTCTCGTGGCACTGGGCCTTGTCGTTTTGTCTAGCGCAAGTGAAGTGCGCGGCATTCGTATGTATAATAATGCCTATCACTTCATAACGCGCCAGAGCGCATATCTTATTGCCGCCTTGATCGTTTGCGTCATTACGGCGTGTATTGATTATAGAATTTGGCGCGACACTCCTATTCTCTCATGGCTCCTTTACGGGGCCGTCATTATTCTGCTGATAAGCGTATTTATATTCGGCAGGAAAATCAACGGCTCCTACAGGTGGATTTCTTTAGGGCCTGTAAATATGCAGCCAAGCGAGTTTGCAAAGCTTGCAACTGTAATAATTCTTGCCGTATGGTTAGATAGGGCAAGCTGGAAAGTGGAGCTTCTTACAAGTGGTCTGATAGGTCCAGCTTTACTTATCGGAGGTATTGCTGTTCCAATAATTTGCGAGCCCGATTTCGGTTCGACATTAGTCATCGGCAGCGCAGGCGTTGTTGTGATGTTTATTGCCGGCGTAAGGTTTGTACATCTTATGTTTATAAGCGTCTTAGGGCTTCTCGCTGTAGTCTACAAGGTTGTAACCAATCCAAACCGAATGGCTCGAATTGCTGCTTTTTTTGGATTTGATTCTGATGGTGGAATTAGTATTTCAAGCACGGCCGCCAAGAATGCCGCATATCAATCTAATCAGGCGCTTGTGGCGCTCAAGAACAGTGAAATCTGGGGGGTTGGCCTTATGCAATCTCTCCAGAAACACAAGTATCTTCCGGAGCATCACACAGATTTCATATTTGCAATCGGCGCCGAGGAGCTTGGAATTATCTTCTCAATCGGGGTTATGGTCTTGTTTATACTCTTCTTTGCTCTTTCTTTGTATATTGCGCATTCTTCAACCGACAGGTTTGGCAAGTTTCTTGCTTACGGCATGGCTTTTATTATTTTCTCTCAGGCTATTTTCAACATCGGCGTGGTCTGCGAAGCGTTCCCTACAAAGGGGATGGCTCTTCCGTTTTTCAGCTACGGCGGAACTAATTTGGTAGCATCGTTTTTCGCGGTCGGCACGATTCTTTCTGTGGGAATTCATTCCCAGAGAGAGAAAAAACGTGAACGGCTGCGTAAACTGCTTGTACGATAAGTTATGGCGAGCGAATCCAACTTCCCGCGCTTTACCGTTTCGTCGCTTACGGCGGCGGTGAAAGGTGTCGTTGAACGCGGGTGGTCGAGAATAATCGTGGAAGGCGAAATAAGCGGCTGGAAACGTTATTCTTCCGGGCATTGCTATTTCACGCTTAAAGATGAAGGCGCGCAGATTTCCGCCGTGATGTATGATCGCTATTTTGCGCAATGTGCAGCTGGCGCGGAGCTTAAAGACGGCGTCAAAATCTCTGTATTCGGAAATTTAAGCGTATATCCTCAGCGAGGGCAGTATCAGCTTGTTGTTTTAAGGGTAAAGCTTTCTGGGCTTGGGGAGCTGATGCAGAAATATATCGAGCTTAAGGCGAAGCTTGAAAAGGAGGGGCTCTTCGATCCCTCGCGCAAGAGGCCTCTTCCGTTTGTCCCGCGAAGAATAGGGCTTGTGACGAGCGATTCCGGTGCTGTCGTACACGATATGTGCACCGTTTTGACGCGGCGCTTTCCTGCTTTGGAAATACGCCTTCATTCCGCTTTAGTCCAAGGCGCAGAGGCTCCTTCCTCATTGATTAAAGGCTTGAGATATTTTACGACTTGTGAATGGCGCGCCGATCTTCTCATAATCGCTCGTGGCGGCGGAAGCTTTGAAGATTTATTCTGCTTCAACGATGAAATGCTCGTGAGGGAAGTTGCTTCCTCTCCGATTCCAATCATAAGTGCAGTGGGGCATGAAACTGATTTCACGCTCTGCGACTTCGCCGCAGATATGCGCGCGGGCACGCCGTCGATTGCGGCGGAAATGGCAGTCCCGCTTCTTTCTGATATCAAGGCGGAGATAAAAGACCTTTCAGGCAGAGCGTCTAACGCGCTTATGTCGAGCGCAGATATCGCTTCTCAACGCGTTGACCGCGCTCTTGTAATGCTTTCCTCGTCCGTTTCTATGGCGCTTTCTGAAGGAGCCAGGCGTTTAGAGAGGCTTGTGCCGCGCATGGCACCTTCTCTTAATATGGCTCTTTCGTCCGCGCTTGCCTCCATTGAAAACGGTCGTTTGAAAATGGGCAATGCAGTTGCCTTTTCGCTTTCAAAATCAAGCTCTCGATTTGAGAACGCCAAAGCCAAGCTCTTGGCGTATTCTCCGTACGGTGTCCTCGAAAGAGGGTATTCCATCACAACTTCAGCGGACGGGTCGGTAATTTGCGATGTGTCGGCTCTTCATGAGGGCGATATCATAAACACGCGATTTGCGCGCGGCACTGCCGTCTCCCGCATTTCAGAGATTGCGGACGGAGAATGTGAAATTTCAAAAACAAAATCAAAAACAAAAAGGAGTATTAAATGAAGAGTCTCGCAGTAGGAGCGCTACTGATTAGCGTGTTTTCTGCTACAGCATTTTCTCAGCAATGCGATATTAAAACGAAAGGCTTTGCTGTTGTTGCTGTTGAGCAAGCTAAACAAAGAGTGGTGATATTAGATTCCGCCGAAAGCGACGGGTACCTTTGGCAATGGAGCGCATTGTGCGATTCACCCTCGGTATCTGCATTGAACGCCTCCTTTGGCAACCCGTCAGACGTGCGGGTGAAAAAAGACGGAAAAATACTCATGATATGTTCTGGAGGAGGCTTTGCCAAGATTGATGTAGCCACTTGCAAGGCGGATTATGCAGGAGTGTGCCCATCGGCTAACCCTCATTCAATTGAGGAACTTCCTGACGGGCGTATCGCCACGGCGTCGTCTGACGGAGAGAGCGTGATGATAATCGATCCGCGTGAGTTTAAGTTTCAACATAATAAGCAGCCGAAGAAGAACGTGCTCAAGCTCGAATCGGCGCATGGTGTCGTATGGGATGCTAAGCGTCAATCTCTTTGGGCGATAGGTTCCACGGCGATAGTCGAAATGGCGTATCTTCCCGCGGAGATGAATATCAAGGAGAAGGGGAGGTATGATTTTCTTTCTGCAGGGTGCGGGAAATGGGGGCATGACCTTCTTCTCGGCGATGATGGACTTGTTTATTTCACAACGCATGATACTGTTTCCGTGTTTGACCCGTCTTTGCGTACATTCAAAGTTCTTGATAACGTAACTTATGTTAAATCTATATCATTCAGCAAACATGGGCAAATGCGCTTGAAAGCACGCGTAAAATGGTGGACCGACACTATAACAGTGGGCGAAAAAAGTATAGTTCGCCCGGGAGCTAAGTTCTATAAGGCTCGCTTTTTCTAATAAAGGGGCGATTGTCAGAGGAATTGCTTTTTTGGTATAATATTCGAAAAAATAACAAGGGCGAATGAGATTCTATGCAATAACGGAAGAGATTTGATTTCGCTGATTTAGGATTTTAAACAATGAATTTGTTCGGATGGTTGAAACGCTCTAAAATGAAGCGCGAGATAATCGTGAATGTGGAGCAATTGGAAACGCGGGTGGCTGTTATCGAAAACGGTCGCCTTGAAGAGTATATGGTCGAGCATCCAGAGGAGGAAAGGCTCGTAGGGAGTGTTTTCAAGGGGCGGGTGCAGAATCTTGAGAACGATCTCCAGGCGGCTTTCGTGGATATCGGGCTTAAGAAAAATGCATTTCTGCATTATTGGGATATGACGAGCGATGCCGATTCTATCCTCGATGATGAAGATGATAAGGGCAGGGGAGAGCGGCGCGGAGGAAAGAAATCCAATCGCCTTTCCGACGAGGAGATTGCGAAGAAGTTCCCTCCGGGCTCGGAGATAATTGTTCAAGTCACAAAGGGACCCATTTCAACAAAGGGACCGCGAGTGACGGCGAATCTTTCCATTCCGGGGCGTTATCTCGTGATGATGCCAGGCGAGAAGATACGCGGCGTTTCCAAAAAGATTTCCGATGGCGCGGAGCGTAAACGCCTGAAGAAGATTCTTGACCGTCTCCCTCTTCCTGAGAATGTCGGGCTTGTCGTTCGCACCGTAGGCGCGGGCGCGTCTGCGCGCGCATTTGCGCGTGATTTGAGGGGGCTTCTCACTGTATGGAACGAAATGCAGGGAAATACGAGAAATCTTCGTACGCCTTGCTGCATTTTCCAAGAGCCTGATCTTTGCGAGCGAGTCGTGCGCGATTGGCTTACGGAGGATGTCGATTCCATCGTTATCGACGATGAAAAAACGTATGAGGCCATGCGCGAGATTACTGGGCAGATTTCGCGCAGAGCGCGTTCAAAGATTCGCCGGTATGATGGCAATGTCGGTATATTCGATCATTACGGCATTGAGCGGCAGCTTTCAGAAACGTTTGCGCGCAAGGTGATGCTCAAGTCGGGCGGCTATCTCGTTATTGATGAAACGGAAGCGCTTATCGCCGTCGATGTCAATACGGGTCACTATAAAGGCAACGGAAATCAAGAGGATGCAATTCGTGAAGTTAATCTTGAGGCCGTTGAGGAAGTGGCGCGTCAGCTCAGGCTGAGAAATATCGGCGGGCTTGTGATTCTCGATTTGATCGATATGAAGAGCCGCAAACATCAGCGCGAAGTTGTGCGTAAGCTCAAGGATGCGCTCAAGCGCGATAGAGCCCGCACGAATGTGCTTGAAATAAGCGAGCTTGGGCTTCTTGAAATGTCGAGGCAGCGTCAGGATAGTTCGATTCTTTCGCAGCTCACGTCCACTTGCCCGTATTGTCAGGGTAGTGGGCGGGTAAAGTCTCCTATGGCTGTTTCTGTCGAGATACAAAGAATGCTTACGGCGCTTCTGCGTAAAGCCGAGCTTGATAAAAAGCCGTTTGAGCCTAAAATCGTCATCGCTCCGCAGGTTATGCAGCGTCTACGCACGGAAGACAGCAAGATTCTCGCGAAGCTTCAGAATGATTTCAACACGTCCTTAAAATTCGTCTCCGAGCTTCATCGCCATCCGGAGTCATTTTCAATCCTTGACGCCTCTACGGGGCAGGTAGTATATTCACAATCATGATACAAGCTCTAATGCTCGCCGCGTCTATCGGGACGCTAAATCTAACGGCAGACCGCATTGCGGTTGATAATGTGACGAAGGCGGCTGTAGCCTCCGGGCACGTGCATGTCGTTGAGGGAGTTATGTCTCTGCGTTCAGACTACATGGAAAGAACGGCCGATGGCGTCGTGAAACTTCACGACCCATCGCAAGCGACTACTTGCACGAACGCTCCTGGGTGTATGCACTGGGATGTGGAAGGCGAGGTAGAATATCGCGCCCGCGATTATGTCGTTCTCAGGAATATGTGGGTGAAGATGTTTGAGGTTCCCGTTTTGTGGTTGCCGTATTTTTGGTATCCGCTCGATACTAAGTGCGGTTTTAGCTGGATGCCCGGCTACACAAGTCGGTGGGGCGCATATTTGCTTACGAAATACCGCTACCACATCCTCGGCGATGAAAAACATGATGATGAGGGGATGTGGCTAAAAGGCGCAACTCGCTTTGATATGCGCTTTAAGAACGGCTTGGCTCTTGGCGAAGACCTTGATTGGAGTTTGGGCTCGTTTGGGCGCGGCTCGTTTAAAGCTTATTACGCTTTTGATGAAAACGCCCGCGAAAGGTATGGAAGAAATCGCAGCGAGTCTAAATGGAATTACAATAACTGGGGCACCTCCGTTTCTCGTGATAGGTACGGTCTCGAGGGCTCTCATTTCTGGGAACCAACGGAGCGTGATACCGTTCTTTTTAGAGGCTCGCATTATTCTGATTCGCACTTCCGTAACGATTTCTACCGCCGCACATTTTTTGGTTTGAACAATCAATTTGTAAGTTACGATACCTCTGGCGTTTTTTGGGAGCATACAGAAAATCTCTTTTCTTTTGGTGCTGAGGCTGACGGGCGACTTGATGAGTTTATTTCTGCTACCGAGCGTCTTCCCGAGGTGTACTTTGATGTAAATCCAACGCCAGTTTTTTCCACTCCTCTTAATTACGAATCGCAGTCGCGCCTTGGATATCTGCGTCGGAGAGGAGCAGAATATTCCTCTCGTGCTAGCGATGGATATAGGGTTGTTCCCGGAGAGTGGGCCAAGTACGAAGCTGTCCGTATGGATACGTACCACCGCTTGACTGCACCCACCAAGCTTTTCGATGATTTAATTTCATTTGTCCCTCGCTTTGCATATCGCGGCACTTTTTATGATGACGGCGGCATTGCCCCCCTTGATGGAGTAGGGCGCGCGAAGTCTTCAGGTTCGGCATTTGCGCGTTCGATAATTGAGGGCGGCGCCACATTCGCCGCGCGCGGCGAGGCTGAAATTGGAGAAAATTATCTTCATACGATTGAGCCTTATTTAGATGTTCTTGCTCAGGAGGCGTATCTTTCCGGTGCAGACGGAAATGCGCGCGCTTATGTTTTTGACGCTCTTGACGCTTCGCGTACATGGGAAGATCAGTTTGCTGGCCGCGGGCGTAACCTGCCGTATTCCTGGTATGGCGTGACGCCTGGCTGGCGCAACGAGTGGAGCAAGGTTGATGAAAAGGGAGAAGTTCGTACAGTTGTCGACCTCGATGTCTATGCTGCAATTCAGTTTAATTCTGCTCATTATTTAGATGCTCCGGCTAATCTTGATAATTCAATGCACAGGCTTCCTGTTTCCGGCAAACCTTCATACGGAGAAGGAGATGCATGCGTAGTTCCAGGGGCGAGAGTGCGTTACTCTCCTAATGATGACTGCCTTCTTTCCGCGCTTGCCGAATATGATTCCGACAATAATAAAATTGCTCTAGCCGATGTGCGCTTTTCTAATAAGGTGGATGAAGATTTTTCCTGGTATGCAGCCTACTCGCTGCGCGATCACAGGCTTTGGGATTTTGCCTCCTCTCCTTACAATCCCATGACAATGAAAGAGGATATTTTCAATGAGGTCCTTTTCCATTATGCAGAAGTTGGTTTTACTCATCAGCCCATCGATTGGTTTCGTTATTCGCCGTATGTGCGCTGGGATATAGACGAGAATGAGCTTGATCGCATCGGAACCTCGTTCGATTTCTTGACCGATTGCCTTGGTTTCAGGTTTTATGTCGAGTACGAGAACGACTACATTTACGTCGACGGGTACAAATATGAACACGAATTCAATTTCGGTTTTCAGATATTCTTGCGTGCCTTCGGCGATGGCGATAGAGCGATGTTCTACTAAGAGAAAGCTTTCTTAGCTGGTATTTTTCAGTAAATGCGTAAGGCTAAACAGAATGGCATAGAGAGGCTTGAAAACGCTCTCGTGCGAATTATTCAAGAGAAGGGGGCTGATAGCGATCAGCCCTTTGCGATCAACCTTCTTCTTGCATTTCTCTCTCTTGTCAGTTATATATTTTCTTGCGTAGTGTCTGTTCGCGGTTTTCTATACCGTATTGGGGTGATGCGCACTTATCCTCTCGGGGTTCAAGTAATCTCCATCGGGAATGTAACTGCGGGCGGCACGGGAAAAACTCCCGTTACCGAGATTTTTGCGCGTACGCTTGCTCAGGAGGGGCGCAAGGTCGCTATTCTTTCCAGAGGCTACCGCAGGAAGGAGGCTCCTTGGTGGAAGCGTATGCTCACAGGTATAGTGGAGCCGCCTCTCGTCGTTTCAGATGCGCGCAGAGTGCTGCTCGATTCTGAAACTGGCGGTGACGAGCCGTATATGCTTGCTTCTAATCTTCCCGGCGTTGCAGTCGTTGTCGACCGTAACCGTGTTAAAGCCGGCCGATATGCCATCAAACGTCTTGGTTGCGATACTCTCATTCTTGATGACGGTTTCCAGTATTACAAACTTAAGCATTCAATTGAGGTTGTTCTCGTAGATTCCACAAATCCATTCGGCAATGGAAGGATGTTGCCGCGCGGAATTCTGCGCGAGCCAGTGCGCCATCTCAAACGTGCCGACATTATATTCCTCACTAAATGCCGTGGTGATGTTTCTTCCGTCAAAGAGGAAATACGCCGCTATAATGACAAGGCGGAAATCGTTGAATGCAGGCATCAGCCGAAGTCGCTCAAAGATGTCTGGAGCCGCGAAGAGTATCCGCTTTCTTGGCTTGAGGGGAAAACCACATGCACGCTATCTGGCATCGCATCTCCGAAAGGGTTTGAGAATTCTCTCCGCAATCTCGGGGCGAAGGTTGTATGGTGTGAGAGATATGCCGACCACCATCGCTACGCCTCGTCGGAAATCCTTTATGCTCTCAACCGCACCGCCGATATGGGGGCGGATGCGCTCATTACAACTGAAAAAGATGCTGTGAGGTTCCCTCGGTTTGAGACCACTCCTGTCAAATGCCTTTATCTTAGAATAGCAATAGAAATAATTTCCGGAGCCGAGAGCTTTGCCTCGATTATTAACCGGATATGTTTTAGGTCTTCTCGCCGCACTTGATATTCCTTTTAGTGGCGTCTGTGATGCCCTGGATGTGGTATAATACACAAAAGGAGGGAAAACGCCATGATGACGATATATAAATGGGATAATGGTGGGCTGCGAGAAAATTCGGAGTTTTCGCCTTCGTGTTGGATTAATCTCGTTGAGCCTTCCACGACGGAGCTTGAGGCGGTTCTTACGCATAGCGATGTTCCGCGCGATTTCTTGACCGATCCTCTCGATATTGGGGAAAGGCCCCGTTTTGACTGGGATGACAATGCGTCTATTCTCATTGTGCATGTTCCCACTATGGATTATGAAAACAATGAGGATTCAGTAGTTCCTTACAGAACAGTTCCTCTCGGCATTATTCTTTCGGGGCAGTCTGTAATTACCGTATGCAGCGCGCGTACGCCTGTGACTACGGCTTTTCTTGATCAGATCCGCAGGGTGTGTCCGCCGTCTGATATCTATCGCTTCGCCTTTCGCCTGCTCTGGCATGCGGGAGTGCTCTTCCTTAGATATATAAATGATATCCATCAGCGCACTGCAGCTCTTGAAGATCTGCTTCATAAGTCGATTTCGAACGAGGCGATTTTAAAGCTCTTCCAGATTGAAAAGACGCTCGTCTACTTTACCACTTCTCTTAAGGCCGATACAATCGCACTTGCCCGCGCCAACACGGCTCGGCAGCTTCCTCTTTCAGAGGATGATCGCGATTTTCTTGAGGATGCTATGGTTGAATACCAGCAGGCGTTGGAAACGGCGACAATTCATGCAAACATTTTGAACGGCACCCTTGATACGTTTGCCTCACTCATCAACAATAACTTGAATAATGTGATGAAGTATTTAACGGCAGCGACTATTATGCTTGCCGCGCCGACTCTCATCGCGTCTGTTTACGGAATGAACATAAAGCTTCCGTTTAGTGCGAGTGCGCATGCGTTCTCCATAGTGATGGGAATTTCAGGTATGCTTACCATCGCGATTGGTACAGTGTTTTTCGTTCTTTCAAAGGCACGTAAATTTTAATGAGCGAAACGGCAAAAGGTTTTGTCATGATGAGCGGCGGGCTTGACAGTCAGCTTGCCGTTAAAGTTCTACAGCGTGCCGGCGCTCATGTTGAGGCCGTATGTTTTGAAAGTCCGTTTTTTAATGCTAATCAAGCCCGAAAGGCGGCGGAGGCGCTTGAAATAAAGCTTCATGTGGTTGATTTTACAGATGAGATTCTTTCTCTTCTTGTCGATCCTCCTCATGGTTTCGGCGGAGCGATGAATCCTTGCATTGATTGCCACGCTGCGATGATAAGGCGCGCAGGCGCAATGATGGAAGAAAACGGCTTTGATTTCGTTGCAACTGGCGAAGTGAAAGGGCAGCGTCCTATGAGTCAAAATGCCCAGGCGCTCGTGACAGTCGAGAAAACATCCGGCCTTAAAGGTCGGCTCATTAGACCTCTTAGCGCGCTTTTCCTTGAGCCTACCATCCCGGAAACGGAAGGAAAGTTAGATCGTTCGCGTCTTCTTGATATTTCAGGCCGTTCGCGCGAACGCCAGATTGCGCTCGCCGCAGAATTCGGCATTGTGGACTATCCAAGCCCTGCAGGCGGTTGCAAGTTGACGGAGGAGGCGTATTCGCGTCGTCTTGAGGACTTGATGAAGCATGAGGGCTTTTCCTCTAGGACGCTTCTAAAGCTCCTTTCTGTCGGTAGGCGTTTCCGCACGGAAAACGGTACTTCTGTGATTCTTGGGAGAAATGGCGAGGAGAACGCTCTTCTTTCCCAACGGGCTTTAGAGATTCAAAATTCAGTTCTTATAACGCCCTCAAAATCGCAGATCGGGCCTACGGCCCTTGTTCCGTGTGCGATTTCGGACGGTGAGAAAAACATAGTTCAAGAACTTGTTGATGCTTATGTAAAAGGCACGGGAGAGGCTGAGCGTTTGCGCTTCCGCAAGTGGCAGATTCTTTAAGATGGGCGAGGACGGCGAAATAAAGGTCGGGTTTTTCGACAGTGGTGTCGGGGGGCTTAGTATTCTTCGTGCATTCAAGAAGCTTTGCCCGTCTGTTCCTGTGGAATATCTGGCCGATACAGAGCATGCGCCTTACGGGAACCGCAGCGCCGAAGAAGTCTTGCGCCTTTCGGAAAATAATTCGCGTGAGCTTCTTGAAAGGGGCTGTGATGTGATAGTTGTCGCTTGCAACACTGCAACACAAGCGGCGATAAAGCATCTAAGAGCGTGGAGGGAAGATATTCCTTTTGTCGGTGTGGAACCTGCTGTAAAGCCTGCGGCGCTTTACACAAAAACTGGCGTTGTAGGAGTTCTTGCAACGGCGGGCACATTGAATGGGCGGCTTTTTAATGAAACGAAAGAACGTTTTGCTAAAGGCGTTGTCGTGCTTGCCGCTGTGGCCGACGAGTTTGTAAAGGAGGCGGAGAAGCTTGCAGGAGTCTCGCCTGAGAGCGTATGTCAAGCCGAGCGTGAGAGGCTTTTAAATGTGGTGAAGGCGAAAGTCGAACCTCTTATGAATGCAGGGGCTGATGTGATAGTGTTAGGATGTACTCATTTCCCGCTTTTAAATCCGCTTATCACAGAGGTGTGCGCAGGGAAGGCTCAAGTTATCGATCCTTCTGAGGCGGTTGCCAGAAGAATAAAAACAGTCGTGGAAGATTTGCAAAAGAGGCGAATCTCATAGGCCGTTTGACACAGCGATAATTTTTTTGGTATAATACACACCAATTCGCGAGGGCTATTAGCTCAGTTGGTTAGAGCGCTTCCTTGACATGGAAGAGGTCAGTGGTTCGAATCCACTATAGCCCACCATCAAAAATGTGTGCATTTTATTGGGGTTTTTGAAAATTTGGTCTTTTGAAAACTCCGCCCCGAAAAGGGTTAAAAAGGCGTTTTACAACACTTTACAACACTTTGAGGGTTTCTGAATGAAAGGTGTGCACACACATGAAACTCAAACAGACTGGCTCTGTGTTCGACAATCACGGCCTCTGGTATTATTCTGTTCAACTTCCCGGCGAGAAAAAGCGCAGGCAAGAGCGTGAAGTGCAAGATCCTGGTGTTAATGTTGGACTGAGAGTTTAGAAAGTTAGGAGAGTTTAGCCTATACTCGTCAGTTGAATGTCTCACGCAGAGACGAGATGCGCCCGCGACGAAGTCGTCGGGTTGCCTGAGCGAAACGAACCCGAAGGGCCGCAA